>CAJXRS010000028.1 GCA_913060555.1 uncultured Gammaproteobacteria bacterium
ACCCGCGCGGCCTGCTGCATCGAGTGGGTGACGATGGCGATGGTGTAATTCTTGGCGAGCTCGGCGATCAGCTCCTCGATGCGGGCGGTGGCGATCGGGTCGAGCGCCGAACAGGGCTCGTCCATGAGGATGACCTCGGGGTTGATGGCGATGGCGCGGGCGATACACAGCCGCTGCTGCTGGCCGCCGGAGAGGCCGGTACCCGGCTGGGTGAGGCGATCCTTGGCCTCCTCCCAGAGCCCGGCCTTGCGCAGGCTGGTTTCGACGATCTCGTCGAACTCGATCTTGCGGTTCGCCAAGCCGTGCAGCTTGGCGCCATAAGCGACATTGTCGTAGATGCTCTTGGGAAATGGGTTCGGCTTCTGGAACACCATTCCCACCTGCGCCCGCAGGGCCACCGGATCCATCTTCGGGGAATAGATGTTCTGGTCATCGAGCAACAGCTCTCCGGTCACCCGGCAGCCCTCGATGGTATCGTTCATCCGGTTGAGGGTGCGCAGAAAGGTGGACTTGCCGCAGCCGGACGGCCCGATCATGGCGACCACCTGGTGGCCACCGATATCCAGGCTGACGTCGTAGATGGCCTGACTCTCGCCGTAGAAGACATTGACGTTTCGGGTACGCACCTTGGGGGCGTCGAGAAAGGGCGCGCCGACCGTGCGCTGGCCCAGCAGCTCGGCCAACGCGGTGGGATCCTTGCCCGGCCGCGCAGCACCTGCTGCCGCAGCCGGATCCATTACAGCTGTAGTCATCTCACCTTCCTCCATTACCAACGCCTTTCCAAACGCTTGCGCAACAAGACAGCCAAGGCGTTCATGAAGATCAGAAAAGTCAGCAGCACCATGATGGCCCCGGAGGTCTTCTCCACGAACGCACGCTCCGGGCTGTCGGCCCAAAGGAAAATCTGTACCGGCAGCACCGTAGCCGGCTCGGTGAAGCCGGTGGGAACATCGACAATGAACGCCACCATGCCGATCATCAACAGCGGCGCGGTTTCGCCGAGCGCCTGGGCCATGCCGATGATCGCCCCGGTCAGCATACCCGGCATGGCAAGCGGCAGTACATGGCCGAGCACGGTCTGCATCTTGGACGCACCCACGCCCAGCGCCGCCTCGCGAATCGAGGGCGGCACCGCCTTGATCGCCGCGCGGCTGGAAATGATGATGGTAGGCAGGGTCATCAGGGTCAGTACCAGACCGCCGAGTACCGGCGCCGAGCGCGGAACCTCGAAAAAGTTGATGAACACCGCCAGACCGAGCAGGCCGAAAATGATCGAGGGCACGGCGGCCAGGTTGTTGATATTAACCTCGATGAAATCAGTCCAGCGGTTCTGGGGCGCAAACTCCTCCAGGTAGATGGCCGCGGCCACACCGATGGGGAAGGACAACGCCAGCGTCACCACCAGGGTCAAGAGCGAGCCCATGATGGCACCGCCGATTCCTGCCTGCTCCGGCTCTCGGGAATCCCCGCGGGTAAAGAAATCGGCATTGAAGCGCAGCGCGACATCCCCATCGGCCTCCAGGGCACGCATCCATTCCATCTGGCGATCGCTGATACGACCGGTGAACGCCTCCCCGCCGCGGCTCTTGAACCAGGTGTCGATGTCGTCGTCGGCCGCCAGCCACAGGGTTTCCCGGGCACCCAACAGATCCGGGTTCTCGCGCATTCGCTCGCGTAGATCATAGGCGGCGCCATTGCTGACCAGCGCGTTCTGCGCACGGTGCTCGACGCGGCCGGACACCTGGCCCAGGCGATCGCGCAGCGCGGCACGCACCACGGCCTGAAAATTGCCCCGCAGCAGCGCTGCCGGGTCGCGCGCGTCGTCAATGTCGAGCAACTCCGGATCATAGTGCACTTCCAGCTGAACATAGGTCTGCCGGAAGGCACCGTGGCCCTTGATGGTGATGTCGGCCAACAGCACCACCACCGCGAGCATCCCGAAAGAGATGGCAGCAATGCCATAGCAACGAAACCGCGTCTCAGCCCGATGTCGGCGCGCCAGGCTGGCGCGAATGGTCTCCGGGGTATTCTTGGCAAGCTCAGTCATAGCGTTCCCGGTATTTTTTCACCACACGCAGCGCAATCACGTTGAGCAGCAGGGTGGTCACGAAAAGCATGAGGCCCAGCGCAAAGGCGGCGAGGGTCTTGGGGCTGTCGAATTCCTGGTCACCGACCAGCAGAGTGACGATCTGCACGGTGATCGTGGTCACGGTCTCCAGGGGATTTGCGGTCAGGTTGGCGGCCAGGCCGGCCGCCATCACCACAATCATGGTCTCGCCGATGGCCCGTGAAGCGGCCAGCAGGACACCGCCCACGATACCGGGCAGCGCCGCCGGCATGATCACTTTCTTGATGGTCTCCGAGCGCGTTGCCCCCATGGCGAGTGAACCGTCGCGCAGGCTTCTCGGCACCGCGGTGATCACGTCGTCGGTCAATGAGGAGACGAAGGGAATGATCATCACGCCCATCACCAGGCCGGCGGCGAGCGCGCTCTCGGAGGAGACCGACAGACCCAGCTGCATACCCAGGTCGCGAATGAAGGGCGCGACCGTCAGGGCGGCGAAAAAGCCGTACACCACCGTGGGCACTCCGGCGAGGATCTCCAGCACCGGCTTGGCGATGTTGCGCACCCTGGGGCTCGCGTACTCGCCCAGATAGATGGCCGACATCAAGCCCACGGGCACCGCCACCAGCAGAGCGATGGCGGAGATGAGCAGGGTGCCCACAAATAGCGGCACCGCGCCGAATTGACCGGTGCTGCCCACCTGGCCTTCGCGAATCGCCATCTGCGGGCTCCACTCCAGGCCGAACAGGAAATCCGTGACCGGCACCGACTGGAAGAAGCGCAGCGACTCGAACAGCACCGATAGCAGGATACCCAGGGTGGTGAAGATGGCGATGCTGGCGCTGGTGAGGAGCAGCCAGCGCAATACGGTTTCGACCTCCTGGCGGGCGCGCAATTGCGGGGAGATCCGTCGAACCCCCCAGGCAAGGCCGCCGAGGGCGAGGGCGAAGGCCGCCACGGAAACGATGCGCGTGCTCAGGCCACGCAGCTCTTGATAGCGTTGTGCGGCTTCGACCACGGTCGCCGACAGGCCATCCGGAGGCAGGGCGCCTTCGGCTACATTGACGATGGTGCTGAGCAGCAACCCCCGCTGCGCAGGGCTTTCCGGAACCGCATCGCCAGGCATTCCGGCGAGCACCAGACTGCGGGTCAGGGGATCGTCGAAGATCATCCAAAGCAGGAGCAGTGCCAGCGCCGGCAGCCCGCACCAGAGCGCGCTGCGCAATCCGTAGTAGAAGGGCAGTGAATGGAGATGGCGGATACCGCCCAGCGGGCGGGCCAGGGCCTCGGCGCGATTGTGCGCCAGATAATGGGCGACGATGCTCAACAGCAACAGGGTGATGATCAGATTGACCGGGGACATAGCGGTTCAACTCCTCGGGCGCTGTCAAGCACGGCAGGCCCGGTATGGGCCTGCCGTATCTGTTATCCCGAACCGGCTTATTTCAGGTCCGAGGCGGTCATGGGAGTCAGGTTCTTCACGCGGGAGGCAACTGCCTGGCGCTGGTTTTCCGGCATCGGAATCAGCCCCTTGTCAGTCAGATAGCCTTCCGTACCCCAGGCCCTATCGCTGGTCAGTTCGGCCAGGAATCCTTTGATATTGGGTACCACGCCGACATGGGCCTTCTTGGCGTAGACAAACAGCGGGCGCGACACCGGGTAGCTCTTGTCGGCGATGGTGTCAAAAGTGGGCGCCACGCCGTTGATAACGGAACCCTGAACCTTGTCGCTGTTCTGTTCCAGGAAGCTGAACCCGAAGATACCCACTGCCTTGGGGTTGGTATCGAGTTTCTGCACGATGAGATTGTCGTTCTCGCCAGCTTCGATGAAGTGGCCGTCCTCGCGCAGTGCATGGCAGATCGCTTGAAAGCGCTCCTTGTCTGCGTCCTTGATTGCCTTGATCCAGCCAAAGGACTTGCAGCCGGCTTCCATGGCCAGCTCGGCAAAGGCATCCCGGGTACCGGAGGTGGGCGGCGGCCCCAGCACCTCGATGCGGGTATCCGGCAGCGCGGGATTGACCTGCTTCCAGGTGGTGTAGGGGTTGGCGATCAGCTTCTCGGCGTCGCCGTCCGGGACTTCCTTGGCCAGCGCCAAGAAAATGTCCTTGGTGGTCAACTCCAAGGCTTTGGTTTTGACCGAGTTAGCCAGCACGATGCCGTCGAAACCGATCTGAACTTCGAGGACATCCTGCACGCCATTGGTCTGGCACTGCTCGAATTCGGACTTCTTGATCTGCCGCGAGGCGCCGGTGAGATCCGGGTGTGCGGTTCCCACGCCGGCACAGAACAGTTTCATGCCGCCGCCGGTGCCGGTCGATTCCACCTTCGGCGTGGTCGCGCCCGTGGACCGGCCGAAGCGCTCGGCAACCACGGTGACGAAAGGATAGACCGTGGATGAACCCACGATGCTGATGTAATCCCGGGACTGGGCCAGTGCCTGGGCTCCGGCCAGGGACAGCACCGCGCCGACGCCGAGAGAGCAGATACCGTTTCTGAGAAGCGCTTTCACGATGGGAAACTCCTGTGATGGGTTTGGCTGCGCCAGCCTAGGCAGGAGGGATGACCAGACTATGAATAAAATATGACAATCTTGTGTCAGCCGGCCTCGAGCGCCCGCCCCCGGGGGCCGCTATAATCGCGGCGGTATCCCACAACAACACATTCAGGGGGCGGGATTGCTGCGCCTGATCCTGTCGAGCATCGATGGTCTCACCGCCCGTTGTGGTCGCGGCGCGGCTTGGCTGAGCCTGACGTTGGCGCTGGTGGTCTGCACCCTGGTGGCCGCCAGATATGTGTTCCGTACCGGGGCGCCGGCGATGCAGGAAGCCGCGCTCTATCTGCATGCCGCGCTGTTCATGCTCGGCGCCGCCTTCACGCTGCAGGGCAACGGCCATGTGCGGGTCGACATTTTCTACCGCAGATTCCCGCCACTAATAAAGGCCTGGGTCGATTGCGTCGGGACCCTGCTGTTCCTGATCCCGGTGTGCATCCTGCTGCTGGTGCTGTCCTGGGATTACGTGGCAGCCAGTTGGGCGGTCCGTGAGACCTCCAGTGATCCGGGCGGGCTACCCTGGGTGTACCTCCTCAAGACCCTCTTGCTGATCATGCCGGCGCTGTTGCTGCTCCAGGGCATTGCCGAATTCCTGCGCCTTCTGCCGACGGCGCTGGGCAGGCCTCGGGACTGATCGCCGCGCCGTGGTCGATTATCTGCCCCTGTTGATGTTTCTCACCGTCTGCCTGGTGCTGTTGCTGGGCTATCCGGTGGCTTTTTCCCTGGCCGGGACGGCACTGCTGTTCGCCTTGGCCGGGGCGCTCGCCGGACATTTCGACATGGCATTTCTGTCGGCGCTGCCGAGCCGCGTATACGGCACCATGACCAATGCCACCCTGATCGCGGTGCCCCTGTTCGTGCTCATGGGGGTGATGCTGGAGAAGTCGCGGCTCGCCGAGCAGCTGCTGGGCACCATGGCCAGACTGCTGGGCAGCCTGCGCGGCGGCCTGGGCCTGTCGGTGGTGCTGGTGGGGGCGCTGCTCGCCGCCAGCACCGGCATCGTTGGAGCGACCGTGGTGGCCATGGGGCTGATCTCACTGCCCTCGTTGCTGCGCCACGGCTATGGCCCCGGGCTAGCCAGCGGGACCATCTGCGCGACCGGCACCCTGGGACAGATCATTCCACCCTCGATCGCCCTGGTGCTGCTGGGTGACATCCTCTCCAGCGCCTACAGCCAGGCACAGTTGCAGATGGGCATCTTCACGCCACGCACGGTGTCGGTGGGTGATCTGTTTGTGGGAGCGCTGATTCCCGGCCTGCTGCTGGTGCTCATGTATTGCGCCTATCTGCTGATCGCCGCACCAGCTTCGGCCGGCGACTCAGCCGGCGATCGGCCGGGCCCTGGCGAATTGCTGCGCAGCCTGCTGCCCCCGCTGGCCCTGCTGGTGGCGGTGCTGGGGTCCATTCTCGCCGGCGTCGCCACGCCGACCGAAGCCGCCGGCGTGGGTGCGGTCGGGGCCTGCCTGCTGGCATTGTCGAATCGACAGCTGTCGCTCACCCGGCTGCAGGAGGTGGTGGTGGCGACCACCCGCATCACCGCGATGGTATTCATGATCCTGATCGGCGCGGCGGTGTTCTCCCTGGTGTTCCGTGGCTTCGGCGGCGAGGAGCTGGTGCACGGGCTGCTTACCGGTGTGCCCGGAGGCACCGCGGGCGCGCTGCTGGCGGTGATGCTGCTGATCTTTATGCTCGGCTTCATTCTCGACTTCATCGAGATCACCTTCGTGGTGGTCCCCATAGTGGCGCCCGCTCTGCTCGCCGCGGGCGTCGACCCGGTCTGGCTCGGGGTGATGATCGCGGTGAACCTGCAGACCTCCTTCCTGACGCCACCATTCGGCTTCGCGCTCTTCTATCTGCGCGGCGTGGCGCCGCCGGACGTGAACACCAGGGACATCTACCTGGGCGTTCTGCCCTTCGTGGTGCTGCAACTGGTGCTGCTGGCGGTGTTGGCCCTGTGGCCGGCCCTGGTGACCTGGCTGCCGGCGCAGCTGCTCTGAGCCCAGGCTGCGCTCAACGCATGCCGCTGGCGACAATGCGCACCCACACGTCCGGGGCCAGAAAACCACCGCCCCATTCGGTGTCGAGCTCCGCGGTCGGCTTGGCGGCGACGATTTCGTCGAGGCTCTTGCCCTGCGCTTGCAGGCTGCCGATCGCCGCCTCCGCCGCCACCAGCATATCCCGGTAGGCGACCAGGTCGGCGCGGTCGGCCAGCGGGCCGTGCCCGGGGATGATCCTGGTGTCTGCGCCGGCCAGCGCCAGGCCCTGCTCGGCCGCAGCGATCATGCCCTGGATGCTGCCGCCCGAATCCACATCGATGAACGGATAGAAGCCGTTGAAGAAGGTATCACCCATGTGCAGGACATTCGCGGTACGAAAATGGACGATGGCATCACCGTCGGTGTGGGCGGCCGGCGCATGCCGCAAGTCGATATCCTGGTCATTCCAGTGCAGCGACAGATGATCATCGAAGGTGATCACCGGCAAGGCGGCCCGTGGCGACGGCGGCTTGTGCATGTCGAACAGGGGGATGCTGCGCTCCTCCTGCAGGGCTTGGCGCACCTGCTGATGCGCGACGATGATCGCCCCTGCACTCCCGAAAGCTTCGTTGCCGCCGGCGTGGTCGCCGTGCCAGTGGGTGTTGATGACGAACCTGGGGCTGCCGCCGTCCAATGCCTTCAGGGAGTCGCCTATCTTGGCCGCCAGCGGTGCGTACTGATCGTCGATGATCAGGGTGCCGTCGCGGCCGATGGAGACACCGATATTGCCGCCCTCTCCGGTCAGCATGTAGATCCCGGTCGCCACCGGAACCGCTTCGATCACCACGCGGTCCCAGTGCTCGCCGGCCGCGGCGGTGACCGTGCCCGCCAAGCACCCCAGCAACAGCAGCCCGTGCCGCCAAAGAGTTTTCTCGCGCCTGGTCATGATCCCCTCCTACAGAATTCGGAACCTGCGCCGCAGCATAGCATCGACATTCCGGCGCCGCCCTCGTCACCGTGCCCGGCAGCCCGATATAATCGCCGGCTCGCTACCAGGGGACACCCCGTGAGCACGCCCGATCTCTCTACGTTCCAGGGCCTGATCAGCGCCCTGCAGGATTACTGGGCCCGCCAGGGCTGCGTCGTCCTGCAACCCCTCGACCTGGAGGTCGGCGCGGGTACCTTCCACCCAGCGACCTTTTTGCGCGCCATCGGCCCGGAGACCTGGAACAGCGCCTATGTGCAGCCCTGCCGGCGGCCCACCGACGGACGTTACGGGGACAACCCCAACCGCCTCCAGCACTATTACCAGTTCCAGGTCGTGCTCAAGCCTTCTCCCAAAGACATCCAGGAGCTGTATCTCGCATCTCTGCGGGAGCTGGGTTTCGACCCCAAAACCCATGACATCCGCTTCGTCGAGGACAACTGGGAATCGCCGACCCTGGGCGCCTGGGGACTGGGGTGGGAGGTCTGGCTGAACGGCATGGAAATCACCCAGTTCACCTACTTTCAACAGGTCGGCGGCCTGGAGTGCTACCCGGTCACCGGCGAGATCACCTATGGCCTGGAGCGGCTGGCGATGTACCTGCAGGGCGCCGACAGCATTTTCGAGCTGGTCTGGACCCGGGGTCCGGATGGCGCGGCGGTCACCTACGGAGACGTCTTCCATCAGAACGAGGTGGAGATGTCGCACTTCAATTTCGAACAGGCCGACGTCGGCTTCCTCACCGAGAGCTTCGCGCACTACGAACGCGAGAGCCGGCGCCTGGTGGCGGCCGGACTGGCCCTGCCCGCCTATGAAATGGTGATCAAGGCTTCCCACGCCTTCAATCTGCTGGACGCCCGCCACGCGATCTCGGTCACCGAGCGCCAGGGTTATATCCTCCGGGTGCGCGGCCTGGCCCGCGCGGTTGCCCAGGCCTATTTCGATGCCCGCCTGGCGCTGGGCTTTCCCCTGGCGCCGCCGGAACTGTCCGCCGAGGTCCGCGAGCAGGCCGCGGAGGCCCGCAGATGAGCCGAACGCTGCTGGTCGAGATCGGTACCGAGGAACTGCCGCCCAGAGCGCTGCACGGTCTCGGAGAAGCCCTGGCCACTGGCCTCCGCAACGGTCTCCGAGAGGCCCGGCTCGAACACGCGGCAATCCAGAGCTTCGCCACCCCCAGACGGCTCGCGGTACGGGTCGAGGCGCTCGCCGAGCGGCAGCCGGATACACCAATCGAGAAACTCGGCCCGGCACTCGGCGCCGCCTACGATGACGGCGGCGAGCCCACGCCAGCGGCCCTGGGTTTCGCGCGCAGCTGCGGGCTGAGTGACCCCGGGCAACTCGAACGCGTCGCTACCGACAAGGGTCCGCGGCTCTGTTTCCGCACCCTGCAGGCGGGGGCCGACAGTGTCGAGCTGCTGCCCGGGCTCATCACCAGAGCCTTGCAGGAGCTGCCCATTCCGCGGCGCATGCGCTGGGGCGCCGGGCGGGTCGAATTCGTGCGCCCCGTCCACTGGCTGGTGTTGCTGTTCGGCGACCAGGTGGTGGAGGCGGACATCCTCGGCGTGCGCAGCGGCCGCCATACCCGGGGCCACCGCGTCCACGCACCGCAGGAGTTTGCGCTCACTTCGCCGGAATCCTATGAAAAGCAGCTGGCGGAGGCCTTTGTGATCGCCGATTTCGGTGCCCGGCGCGAGCGCATCCGCGAGGGTGTCGAGGCACTCGCCGCGGCCGCCGGTGGCCGTGTCCTGATGGATCCGGATCTGCTCGACGAGGTGACGGCGCTCAATGAATGGCCGGTACCCCTGCTGGGGCGCTTTGATGCGCACTTTCTCGAGGTCCCCCGGGAAGCGCTGATCAGTTCCATGCAGAGCCACCAGAAGTACTTTCCGGTGGTTGCCGCCGACCACGCCCTGCTGCCGCTGTTCATTACCGTGGCCAACATCGAAAGTCGCCAGCCGGAGTTGGTGATCGCCGGCAACGAGCGGGTGATCCGCCCCCGCTTCGCCGATGCCGCGTTTTTCTATGCCACAGATCTGAAAAGCAGCCTTGCCGCACGGCGCCGGGACCTTCACGCCATCGTCTATCAGCATCAACTGGGCTCGCTGTTCGACAAGACCGAGCGGGTCGCGGCGCTGGCCGCTACCCTGGCACCCCTGGTGGGCGCCGATGCCGCAACGGCGACTCGCGCCGCGGAGCTCGCCAAATCCGACCTGGTAAGCGCCATGGTCGGGGAATTCGCCGAGCTGCAGGGCATCATGGGCCGCTACTACGCGGCCCATGATGGCGAGCCGGCGGTGGTCGCCGAGGCGCTGTTCGAACAATACCTGCCACGCCATGCCGGAGACGTCCTGCCGTTGACCCCGGCCGGCATCGCCCTGGCGCTGGCCGACCGGATCGACACCCTGGCCGGAATCTTCAGTGTCGGCGAGGAACCCACGGGTTCGCGCGACCCCTTCGGCCTGCGGCGCGCGGCGATCGCCGTGCTGCGCATCCTCATCGAGCGCGATCTCGAGGTCGATCTGCTGGCGCTGTTCGAACAGTCCGCCGCCCGGCAACCCGGATGTACGGATCCCAACGCCAGCGCCCGCCGGGTGTTCGATTATGTGATCGGCCGCCTTCGCGGCCTTGGCGAGGAACAGGGCCTGCCGCCCGAAGCCCTGCTCGCGGTGATCGAGCTGGAAATCCACGACCCACTGGATCTCTGGCGCCGCATGGAGGCCGTGAATACCTTCATCGAACATCCGGATGCCGCCAGCCTGATAGCCACCGACAAACGCATCGCCAATCTGCTGCAGCGTTCGCCCGCACCCGCGGCGGTGGATTACGAGCGCCTGACGGCGCCCGCAGAAGCGGCGCTCTGGGAACGCCTGCAGGAGGCCGAACACCTGGTGGCGGCGCGGATCGCGGATCGCGACTATCGCGGTGCCCTGGAAGCACTGGGCAGACTGCGAGCGCCGGTAGATCGGTTCTTCGAGGAAGTGCTGGTGATGGCCGAGGACGCCGAACTGCGCAACAATCGATTGGCGCTGCTCGGAGGCCTGCGGCGAACCTTTGTCACCATCGCCGACCTGTCGCGGCTGGCGGCGCGGGTCGGCGCGCAATGAAGGCTTGGGTAATCCTGGATCGCGATGGCGTGATCAACCGCGACTCAGCGGATTACATCAAGTCACTGGCCGAGTGGCAGCCGCTGCCCGGCAGCATCGAGGCCATCGCCCGGCTCAGTGGCGCGGGTTTCCAGGTCGCCGTGGCCACCAATCAGTCCGGCCTGGGGCGCGGGCTCATTCCGGCGCCGCAACTCGCCGCCATGCATGCAGCCCTGACGCACTTGGTGCGCGAAGCGGGTGGAGAGATCGCCGGCATTTTCTACTGTCCCCATGAGCCGGCTGTCGGCTGCCCCTGCCGCAAACCCGGTATCGGGCTGTTCGAAGCTATCGCCCGCCGTTTTGCCGTCGACCTGAAGGGGCAGCCGGCGATCGGCGACAGCCTGCGCGACCTTGTGGCGGCACGCCGTGCGGGTTGCAGGCCACTGCTGGTACGTACCGGCAATGGCCGCCGCACGGAGACCGAGCTGGCCCAGGCTTCCGACCGCGATCTCGCTGCAGTGCCGGTCTACGAGGATCTCGCAGCGGCCGCCGAGGCCCTGATCGGGGCGCGCCCATGAAAGTCTGGCTCACATTGCGGTCGCTGGCGTTCTACGCCGGCTACGTACCCATCGTGGCGCTGTTTTCCAGCTTGACCTTCACTGTCGGGCTGGCGCTGCGGCAGGGCCCACGGCAGAGCCTGGCGACCCTGGCCAATGCACTGATCGTACGCTGGCTGCGGCTGTGCTGCGGTGTACGGCTGGACGTCGAGGGTATCGAGAGATTGCCCGAGCGGCCTTTCGTGGCGCTCAGCAAGCATCAATCGAGCTGGGAGACCTATTATCTGCAGAGAACACTGCGCCCGGTAAGCACGATTCTCAAGAAGGAGCTGTTGCGCATCCCCTTTTTCGGCTGGGGGCTGGCCTTGGTTGCCCCGATCGCCATCGATCGGGGCAACCCCCGCGAAGCCCTGCGACAAGTGCTGGAGCAAGGTAAGGAGCGCCTCGCCAAGGGCCTGAATGTGCTGGTCTATCCGGAAGGTACGCGCATTGACCCGGACAGCCCGCCGGTCAGACTGAATCGCAGCGGCGCCGCCTTGGCCGTCGCCGCCGGGGTACCCCTGGTGCCGATCTGCCATAACGCCGGCCATTGCTGGCCGGCCCACCGGTTGATCAAGTACCCAGGCACCATCACCCTGGTGATCGGGGAACCGATCGACACCAGGGGGCGGGATGCGAAGTCGATCACAGAAGAGGTTTCCAGGTGGCTGGACAGCGTCTCCCGGCGACTGGCGGGTTAGTCCGCCGCGACACTGCGGTGCTATTATCGTTGCCCTGACTCTACTGGACGCTCGACCATGGAAGACACTTATAAAGGGCCCGAGCGCAGGCGCGATCAACGCCGAAAGACCTCGGACAGGCGGCAGGAGATTCGCTTCGAGCCGGATCGGGAAGACCGCCGCAAGAACAACGGCCAGCGCAAGACGGACCAGTTGCCCTGGAACAAATGACCGCCGGGGTGAATCCCTGATGGCTGCCGGGCCGCCCGCTGTCGCAGAACCCAGGTCGGGAGCAGCTCAGAAACCCTGACCCGAAGTGAGCGGCCACTTCGGGTCATTCCTAGACATCCAGGTTGGCGACCGTCAGGGCATTGGCCTCGATGAAGGCTCGTCGTGGCTCTACCACGTCTCCCATCAGTGTATTGAACATCTGGTCCGCGGCGATGGCATCTTCCACTGTCACCTTCAACAACCGCCGAGTCTCCGGATTCATCGTGGTATCCCACAGCTGCTCCGGGTTCATTTCGCCCAACCCCTTGTAGCGCTGCACACTGTATCCGCGCCGCGCCTCCTGCATCAGCCAGGTGAGGACCTCGGCGAATTCTCCGACCTCGGTTTGGCGATCGCCGCGGCGGATGTAGGCGCCAGGCTCGATCAGGCCCTTGAACAACTGCCCACGGGTGGTCAGCGCCTGATACTCACCGGAATCGAGAAAATCCGGTGTCACCAGATAGCGATTCTCCAGGCCGTGCACCAAGAGTTCACAGCAGGGGAGGAAAAGACTGTGCTCGGGATCCCGATAGACGGAAAGTCGATAGCGCTCCGCATCTGGGCATCTAGCCAATCCGCGATGCAGCTCGGCCACCCAGTACTGAACAGCATCCGCGTCCTGGAGATCGGCCACGCCCAGCACCTGCGCCTCGGCCATGGCCAGGAGTAGTTCCCGGGGATAGGCCCGAGACATCCGCTCCACCACAGCCGTCAACCGCCGGTGATCGACAACCAGGGACTCCAGGGC
Source organism: uncultured Gammaproteobacteria bacterium (assembly GCA_913060555.1). Classification (GTDB taxonomy): domain Bacteria; phylum Pseudomonadota; class Gammaproteobacteria; order Pseudomonadales; family Porticoccaceae; genus JAGPUQ01. The sequence continues at coordinate 12,954 of CAJXRS010000028.1, forward strand.
CTCTGCCCGGATTTCCGGGGCGTCCGGACTCAGATGCAGGCTGGCATCGGTGATCGCCGCGTTGGTGAGAAATTCTTCCAGCGCCTGGTCGTCCTTGAGGTACTGGTCCTTTTTCCCTCTGCTGATCTTGTACAGCGGGGGCTGGGCGATGAACAGATGACCCCGTTCGACCAGCTCCCGCATCTGGCGGAAGAAAAAAGTGAGCAATAGGGTACGGATGTGCGAACCATCGACATCAGCGTCCGTCATGATCACTATGGTGTGATAGCGAAGTTTGTCCAGATTGAATTCTGCGGGACCGATGCCGCATCCCAGCGCGGTAATGAGGGTTCCCACCTCGGCGCTTGACAGCATCTTGTCGAAACGGGCCTTTTCGACGTTGAGAATCTTTCCCTTCAAGGGCAGGATCGCCTGGGTGCGGCGATCTCGTCCTTGTTTCGCTGAACCGCCTGCCGAATCGCCCTCGACGAGAAAGAGTTCGGATGCGGTCGGATCCTTTTCCTGACAGTCGGCAAGTTTGCCCGGCAAACCGGCAAGATCCAGGGCACCTTTGCGCCTGGTCATTTCCCGAGCACGCCGCGCCGCTTCCCGGGCACGCGCCGCGTCGACGATCTTGCCCACGATAACCTTGGCCTCGGCGGGATGCTCCAGTAGATAGTCACCGAAGACCCGGGACATTTCCTGTTCAACCGCTGTCTTGACTTCAGAACTGACCAACTTGTCCTTGGTCTGGGACGAGAATTTGGGGTCTGGCACCTTGACCGAGATGATGGCGGTGAGTCCCTCGCGAGCGTCGTCCCCGGACGGCGAGATCTTGGCCTTGGCCAGCACGCCCTCGCGCTCCATGTAGTTGTTCAGCGTACGGGTGAGCGCGGCCCGAAAGCCCGCGAGATGCGCTCCTCCGTCCCGCTGGGGGATATTATTGGTGTATGTGAGGATGTTCTCCTGGTAGCCGTCATTCCATTGCAACGCCACTTCGACACCGATCCCGTCCTCACGCTGGCTATCGAAATGGACCACGGGGTTGAGTGACGTCCGGTTCTGGTTGAGAAAATCGACAAAGGCCCTCAAGCCACCGTCATATCGAAAGACGTCACTCTTACCGCTGCGCTGGTCGGTCAGGGCGATACGCACCCCGGAATTCAGGAAAGACAACTCCCGCAGCCGGTTGGAAAGGATCTCGTAATGGAATGCAATATTGGTGAAGGTTTCTGGTGATGGCCAGAACCGCACTTCGGTTCCTGATGCCCCTGCAGATTCCCCGACCGCCGCCAAGGGTGCCTCAGGCACGCCGTGACGATAGATCTGCTCGTGGACCCTGCCATCACGGCGAATCGTCAAGTGGAGTTTTCTCGATAGCGCGTTCACCACCGAAACACCGACCCCGTGCAGCCCGCCGGAAACCTTATAGCTATTGTCATCGAACTTGCCCCCGGCATGGAGCACCGTCATGATCACCTCGGCAGCCGAAACCCCTTCTTCATGCTGATCCACGGGAATCCCGCGACCATTGTCCGTAACCGTGACTGACTCGTCCGCATGAATGATCACACCCACCTCGGTGCAATGGCCAGCCAGCGCTTCATCGATGGCGTTGTCGACCAGCTCAAACACCATATGGTGCAGCCCGGTGCCATCATCCGTGTCACCGATGTACATGCCCGGCCGCTTGCGTACGGCATCCAGCCCCTTCAGCACCTTGATGGAAGAAGAATCATAGCCCGCGCTTTCAGGCTCGCGCTGGTGTTCACTGCTCGGTGTGGCTGCGGTCACTGGTCATTCTCTTTGGCTGAAGTTGGCAGGGGCTTCTCGGCGATCCGCCCCTGTTCCACGTGAAACAATTTAATTTCTGCCGTCCCGGCCCAGGCGTCCAGCAAGGGGCCCGCGTCCGTCCCCGTCACAAAACACTGACCGCCTATCTCCTGCATCAGGCTGGCCACTCGCCGCCGGTGACAATCGTCCAACTCAGCAGGGAGGTCGTCGACCAAGCTCAGACAGGGCTTGCCCCTGCGCTGCCTGAAATGCGCCCCTTGAGCGAGCAACATCGCCAGTATCAACACCTTGATCTGCCCACGGGACAGGAAAGCCTGCGCCGGCCGCCCGTCCATCCTGACTCTCAGGTCTGCGCGGTGGGCGCCGAATTGGGACGCACCCTGCATTATATCCCGATCCCGGCAACCCTTTAAGACCCTGTAAAGGGAGGCATCCCGCTCCCACCCCGGATAGAAGCTCAGCCGCAGCTCACCGAGGCCCGGCGATAGCGAGGTAATCAACTGCACCACCAGGGGGCTGAGCTCGGCGAGATAGGCTTGTCGCTTGACATTGAGGGCCTCGGCGCTTTCCGCGAGGCGAAGGTCCCAGAGGTCGACCAACCGAGCATCCGGGCGGCTTTGCCGGAGCAAAGCGTTACGCTGCTGAAGCGCTCTCAGGTGCTGCCGCCACAGGGGGTGGGTGTCGCTGGCGGTGTGAAAGAGTCCCCAATCCAGAAACTGACGCCGCACCCGTGGCGGTCCTTCCAGTAGACCGAAGCTGCCGCTATTGATCAGCAGCAGCGGTAACGCCTCGGCCAGGACCGAGGCAGCACCTACAGATTCGCCATCCAGGCGATAGCGAAACCCCCCGCCTGTTTCACGTGAAACACCCAGTTGATGCACTCGGGATTCCGACTCAGCCATGCCGAGCTCCCCATAGAGGCTACACTGACTGGCGCCATGGGTGACCACAGCGTCCATGGCTCGGGCTCGAAAGGAACGGCCTCGCGCCAGGACATGAATGGCTTCGAGAAGACTGGTTTTCCCAGAGCCATTGGGCCCCACCAGCAGGTTGGTAGCGGGCCCGGGAAACAGGGTTTGCGACGCCAGGTTGCGAATCCCGGCGATACTGAGCTTGCGCAGGGGCACATTGCCCACCCATCAAAGGCGCATGGGCATGATTACGTACAGGGCCCCGGCATTTTCGGGATCGCCCAACAGCACGCTGCTGTTGGCGTCGGCCAGTGAGAATCGCACTCTGGGCCCAGGCAAGGCATTGAGTACATCGAGCAGATACCCCACGTTGAAGCCCACCTCCAGCGGTTCGGCATCATAGGTGATCGGCACTTCTTCCTCGGCGCTCTCCTGATCCGGATTATTGGCCGCAACCTTGAGCTTTTCCGGCTGTATTTCCAACCGCACACCACGATACTTCTCGTTGGACAGAATCGCCGTTCGAGAGAACGCCTGCCGGAAAACTTCCCGATCGCCCTCCAGAATCCGGTTGCCACCCCGGGGGATCACTCGCTCATAGTCCGGATAGGCGCCATCCACCAGCTTGCTGGTAAAGCGGTATTCGGGCCCCTCCACACAAAGGTGATTGGCTCCGATGGTGACCCGGGCCTCCCCTTCCTCAGAGAGCAGACGCGCCAACTCGTTGACACCCTTGCGCGGCAGAATGGCCTGCACCGCATCCTCTGTGTTCACCCCTACCTCGGCGTCCGAGAGCGCCAAGCGGTGGCCATCGGTAGCGACCACGCGCAGCCGGCCAGTGGTGATCTCCCAGAGCATGCCATTGAGGTAATAACGGACATCCTGCTGAGCCATGGCAAAGGCACTGGCGTCCAGAATTTTCCTGAGCGCGCTCTGCTGTACGGCGAAGCGGATTCTGCCTTCCTCGTATTCCACTTCGGGAAATTCCTCGGCAGGCAGCGTCGCCAGCGTGAACCTGCTGCGCCCGCTCTGGATCCTCACTCTCCGGTCTGCATCAGTGGATACCCCGATGTCCGCGCCCTCGGGCAGAGAACGACAGATATCCAATAGCTTGCGGGCTGGTACGGTGATCGCTCCGGAATCTTCGGCCTCGGGCAGTGGCACCGTGCCGCGAATTTCCACTTCGAGGTCGGTTCCGGTGATGCGCAGCTGCCCATGCTCCAGATTCAGGAGCACATTGGCCAGCACCGGCAGCGTGTGTCGCCGCTCGACAACACCCGCAGCCAGCTGCAGTGGTTTGAGCAGAAGTTCTCGAGCAATGGTGAATTTCATCGATTCCCTCGTGGATTTTGGTGCGGCCGGACGTTGCTGTGCTCAGGTCTTGAGTGCGCGGGTGAGGATTTTAAGATCTTCGGCGATATCGTGGGAGCTGCCCTGCAGCGCCTTTATGGTCCGGCAGGCGTGCAGCACCGTGGTATGGTCCCGGCCGCCGAAGGCCTCGCCGATCTCGGGCAGGCTCTTGGTGGTCAACTGCTTGGTCAGGTACATCGCTACCTGGCGCGGTCGCGCCACGGATCTGCTGCGGCGCTTGGAAAGCAGGTCGGAAAGTTTGATTTTGTAGTACTCGGCCACCGTGCGCTGGATGTTCTCCGCGGTGACCAGCTTGTCCTGGAGGGCGAGCAGATCGCGAAGTGTTTCGCGCACAAAGTCCACGTTGATCGCCCGACCGGTGAAATGCGCGCTGGCAATCACCCGTTTCAGCGCTCCTTCCAGCTCCCGTACATTGGCCTGAATCCGCTGGGCCATGAAAAACGCCGCCTCGCTGGGCAACACCACCCCTGCCTGCTCAGCCTTGCGCATCAGGATCGCCACCCGGGTCTCCAACTCCGGCGGCTCCACCGCAACCGTCAACCCCCAACTGAAACGCGACTTGAGACGTTCTTCGACCCCGTCGATCTCCTTGGGGTAACGGTCGCTGGTCAGAATCATCTGCCGACCTCCTTCCAGAAGCGCATTGAAGGTGTGAAAGAACTCCTCCTGCGACCTGTCCTTTCTGGCAAAGAACTGGATATCATCGATCAGCAGTGCATCGACCGACCGGTAGTATTTCTTGAACTCGTTGATCGCATTCAACTGCAGAGCCTTCACCATATCGGCGACAAAGCGCTCCGAATGCAGGTAAACGACCCGGGCTCCTGGCCGGCAAGCGATCAGCTCATTGCCGACAGCATGCATCAGGTGGGTCTTGCCCAATCCCACGCCGCCATAAATGAACAATGGGTTGTAGGCACCCCCAGGGTTGTGCGCTACCTGGCGCGCCGCCGCCAGCGCCAACTGGTTGGATTTCCCCTCGACGAAAGACTCGAAGAGAAAGTTTTCGCTGAGGTTGTTTTCGATGTGATCCCGGCCGGGATCGGCCACACCCGGATCCACTTCGGGCCTCGCCCGCCGCGCGACCGCCATCGATCCGATATCCATCCGCCGCATCACACGTTGGGGGTTGGCAGCCGCCCCCACCGCAACAGACGGCGTGACCTCTGCCGCCGAGCACCCGAGCGAAGTCGGTACCGCGTCGCGTTGAGCAAACACCTCCAACTCTACCGAGCGGTCACCGTCGAGCTGACAATAGAGCTCGCGAATACGGTCGAGAAACTTGTCCGCCACCCAATCCTGGACGAAGCGGTTGGGCGCCAGCAGGCGCATCGCCCGTTGGCAATCCGGATCGACGCGCAGGGGCCGGATCCAAGTCTCGAATTGTTGCGGGGGTAGCTCATCCCGTAAATAACCCACACATTGCCGCCATATCGCTTCGCCCAAAATCGCCCTCTCCGTGCCAGCCGAATGTTATTGATCGCAAACCACCGCAGCAGCGAAGTTTAGCCTCTCCGGGACCCCTTATCCACAGCGGGAGACGCTGCGGACACCCACCAGAAATATTAAATTTCTTTGAAATTCAATAAATTAAAAACCTGCCAAAGGACAGGATCCGCACCTGAAGCCATAAGCTTGGGTTATCTGTGGCGCTTTCTGTGGATAAAGCTGTGGATAATTATGGGGCAAGCGGTGGGCGCCCTGTAGATCCGGCTACAGTCCATTGGCGAGGACCGGAAGACACCGCACTTACACTATAAGAGCGACCGCTCTCTGGCTTGCGGTCATAGGTGAAAGGATTATCCTGCTCATTTACCGATGCAGAATCCCGCAAAAATCGCTCCGAGGAGATCGTCGTTGGTGAATTCTCCGGTGATGGATCCCAGTTCGCGGTGTGCCTGCCGCAACTCCTCGGCCATCAGCTCGGGTGGCGCGTCGGCGACCAACCGTCGTGCTTCCCGGACATGCTCCAGCGTTGCTTCCAGCGCTGCCAGATGGCGGCGGCGCGCCATGAAGGTGCCTTCCCGGGCGGATTCCCCCCGCGCCGCCTCGAGCAGACAACGCCGCAAAGCCTCCATGCCTGCACCAGTAGTTGCGGACAGGGCAACGCTGGGCACCGACTGTCTCGACAGGCCAGGGGCCAACCCGGAGAGGTCGATCTTGTTGAGCGCCAGCACGAGGCGACCGGCGTGGGCGCTGTCTGAGAAGTCCCTGGTCACCAGGTCCGCGACTTGGTCGCTGTCGTGCTGCTTGGAGTCGACCACCAGCAGCACCAGATCGGCGCGCTCCAGTTCCTCGCGGGCCCGGCGCATACCCTCCAACTCCACGGGATCCACGCTTTCCCGCAGCCCCGCAGTGTCAACCAGGTGAAAGGGGATACCATCCAGAACGATGGCGTCGCGCACCAGATCCCTGGTGGTGCCGGGAATCGCGGTGACGATGGCGGTATCCGTTCCGGACAGGGCATTGAGGAGACTGGACTTGCCAGCATTGGGATGCCCGGTGATGGCCACCCGGAAACCCTCCCGTAGCAGGCTGCCCTGGCGTGCGCTGGCGGCGAGCGCAAGGATTCGAGTATCCAACTCATCGAGGCGTTCCGAAAACTTGTCCGGCGCCACCGGTTCGATGTCCTCATCGGCGAAATCCAGGCCGGCCTCGAGCAGCACCCGCAACTCGATCAATACCTCGGCAATCGCCTCAATACGTCGCGAAAACTCGCCCTGCAGCGAGGCCAGAGCCGCACGCGCGGCAGCCTCCGAATCCGCCGCCACCAGATCTGCTACCGCCTCCGCCTGCACCAGGTCCAGCTTGCCGTTGATGAAGGCGCGCTCGCTGAACTCCCCGGCCCGGGCCGGCCGGGCGCCCAACTCCAGCGCTCGCCGCACCAGCAGATCCAGCACCACCGGGCTGCCATGGGCCTGCAACTCGATGACGTCTTCTCCCGTAAAAGAAGCGGGCGCGGGGAAAAACAGCAAAATGCCCTCGTCGATCACCCCACCCTCGGCGTCGCGAAACCGGCAGTGCGCCGCCTCGCGGGCCCGCACTCGCCGACCGCTCAGTGCAGGCAACCAAGCCTCCAGATCTGGACCGGAAATGCGCACTATGCCCACCCCGCCCCGCCCGGGCGGAGTGGCGACCGCGACGATGGTATCGCTCACCATGGCCGGCGCAGGACCCTTTTCAACCAGCCTCGATGCGCTTGGTAATCACCCATTGCTGAGCGATCGACAGCATACTGTTGACTGTCCAGTACAACACCAAGCCGGCGGGAAACAGTACGAAGAAGAAGGAAAAGGCCACCGGCATGATGCGCATCACCTTGGCCTGGGTAGGGTCGGGTGGTGCCGGTTGCAGGGTCTGCAGAACATACATGCTGATGCCATTGAGAATGGGCAGTACATAGTAGGGATCCCGCGCCGACAGATCCGTGATCCACAGCATCCAGGGTGCCTGGCGCAATTCCACGCTCTCGCTGAGCACCCAATACAACGCGATGAATACCGGCATCTGAATCAACATGGGCAGGCAGCCACCCATGGGGTTGACCTTCTCCCGCTTGTAGAGCGCCATCACCTCCTGAGAAAGCTTTTGTCGGTCATCTCCATGGCGCTCGCGCAGGCTGAGCATCTCCGGCTGCAGTTTGCGCATACGCGCCATCGATCGATAACTGGCTGCCGACAAGGGAAAAAACACCAGCTTGATCAGCACCGTGAGCGCCACGATTGCCCAACCCCAGTTGCCGAGCAGCCCGTGCAACAGCTGCAGACCAGCGAACAACGGCTTGGCGAGCCACCACAGCCAACCGTAATCGATGGTCAGATCCAGAAAGGGCGCGATCTCTTCGAGATGGTCCTGGTCCTTGGGCCCGACGTAGAAATCCGCACCGAAACTGCCCTCCTGCCCGGGCCCGACGCGCTGCTCACTGCCGATGAAGCCCAGCGCATAGAGATCGCGGTCGCCGAGACGGCGCAGCTGGAAGCGGTTGGTCTGGTCGGCGGGCGCGATCCAGGCGCTGATGAAGTAATGCTGGACCATGGCGACCCAGCCGCCTTTACGTTCGGTCTCGAACGATTTGTCATCGAGATCGCCGAAGGACAGCTTTTTATAATTTTCCTCTGTGGTCGATAACGCCGCACCCAGATAAGGCTTCATGCCAAAGCCACCGCTGGCCAGCGGTTCGTGCCGGTCCCGCTGTATCTGCCCGAACATGCGCCCGACCCAGGGTTGATCTCCCTGGTTCTGCAGTCGGTAACGCACCCCGATCAGGTAGTCACCACGCCGGAAAACAAACTCCTTGATGATCTCGATATCGCCATGCTGTAGACGCAGTGGCACCCGTAGTTCGTCGCCTGTCTGCAGGCTGTAGCTATCGCGATCCGCGCGAAACTGCGGCCGCTCGCCGCCTCGGTCGGTGGCGCCCGGCCCGATCAGGCCACTCTGAGCTACATAGACTCGACCCCGGGTACGGTTGAGCATGGGGAAAGGATCCGCCTGTTCGTCCTGCGACAGGGGATACTGGAGCAGTTGCGCGCGAACCAGGTCGCCACCCGCAGTATCGATCACCACCCGGAGGACATCGGTTTCCACGGTCACCAGCCGCGCATTACCTTCCCCAGTGGCCAAGGCTGCAGTCGGATGATCATCCGCAGGCGCCGCCGCGGGTGCCTCCGGGACATAGATTTCCTCTTGCGCTGCAGCACCTGGGGGCGGTTGGTGGGATTCTCGAAACTCATTCCAACGAATGAACAACACCGCAAACACCGCGACGATGGCCGCCAGCAATAGATTACGCTGCCAATCCACGCTCAACCCCTCCTGGTAGCGCCGGAAATCGGCGGTTCGACCGGATCGAAACCGCCCGGATGCCAAGGATGGCAACGCGCAATGCGCCGGACCAACAACCAGCTTCCGCGCAAGCCGCCGTACTGGCGTAACGCCTCGACGCCGTATGCCGAACAACTCGGATAGAACCTGCAGTGACTGCCCAACACGGGACTGAACAGGCGGCGATAGAGCTGGATCAGCCCGATCAGGATTCTGGTGAACACGGTCGAGGGCCTCCTCCTTCCAGCGCCTTGGTCAGGGCACGCCAAGCTTCGCGAAGCAGGCGAGTTTGCCGATCGGGAGGCAGTGCGTCCATACCCCTGCGGGGCAGAAACAGGACATCCACGGCTCCCAGGCCCGGCGCCTGATGCCGAAAGGTTTCGCGGGCGACTCTCTTGATGCGGTTACGCCGGGTCGCCAGGCGGATGTTCTTGCGGGCCACTACCAAGCCCAGGCGCGGGCCCGCACCACTGTGGGTCCGCGCCAATAACAGGTAGTAGCGGTGGGAAACACGCTGCTCGGCTGCTGCGAACACGGCTTGGAACTCCGCGCTCTTCAGCAGCCGAAGGCTGCGGGGAAAGCGGTTGCTGGCCGGGTTATCGGCTTCCGGCGCCAAACTCAGGCAGCGAGTCGCTTGCGCCCCTTGGCGCGACGGCGCTTGAGCACCAAGCGGCCTTTGGCGGTCGCCATGCGTGCCCTGAACCCGTGGGTCCGCTTCCGCTTCAGATTGCTCGGTTGAAAGGTACGTTTCATCGCTTGCTGGACTCCGCTCGGGTTGGCACCCTACCCGGACTGCCCCGGGCGGGGGCGCGGATTTTACGCAATAGCCGCCGGCTATTCAATATGCTGGCAGCCGCCTGGAGTCCCGGTGGACAGCCTGTTTGTAACTTCCCCGGAAGTTCACAGGCTGCGGCACTCAGCGCAACGCTCGGCTTCTGCCCACTTGGCGGCCCCACAGCCCATACCCTGGAACAGTGCCCTGAATCCCCAGGCTCAGCGGAGCCAAGCCATTGGGCAAAAAGGTCTTTAAAGCCTTCTCCACAGGTGGAAGCAGCACTAACTATTACTATAAGTATATTTACTTAGTCAGAAAACAGAATAGATTGATTGTGATTACCTGCGCTTGGGCTCATCGATTCGACGTGGCGCCGATCCACTATAATGGCTCCCTTTCTGCAGAACCCGACCGAGCAACCAGCGAATCATGAGCGTCTCCCGAACTTTCGACGTGATCGTCATTGGCGGTGGCCATGCCGGAACCGAGGCCAGCCTGGCGGCCGCCCGCATGGGTTGTCGTACGCTGCTCGTCACTCACAACATCGAAACCCTGGGCCAGATGTCCTGCAACCCGGCGATTGGCGGCATTGGCAAGAGTCACTTGGTGAGGGAGATCGATGCGCTCGGTGGCGCCATGGCCAGGGCGGCGGACGCCAGCGGCATCCAGTTTCGGGTGCTCAATGCCCGCAAAGGGCCTGCGGTGCGTGCCACCAGGGCCCAGGCCGATCGCGTGCTCTACAAGGCGGCGGTGCGTCGCATGCTCGAGAACCAGCCCAACCTGCTGCTGTTCCAGCAGGCGGTCGATGACCTGGTCGTCGAGGGCGAGCGCGTGGCCGGTGTGATTACCACGGCGGGCATCGTTTTTCGCGCTCAGACGGTGGTCTTGACCGCCGGTACCTTTCTCGGCGGTCGTATCCACATCGGCTTGCAGAATCATCCCGGCGGCCGAGCGGGGGATCAGCCCGCGGTGCGATTGGCGGAGCGCCTGCGCGAGTTGCCCTTCCGGGTGGACCGGCTGAAAACCGGCACTCCTCCGCGCATCGATGCCCGCTCTGTTGACCTTTCGGACCTGGTCGAGCAACCCGGCGACCGACCATTGCCCGTCATGTCCTATCTGGGTTCGGTGGACGAGCATCCGCGGCAGTTGAGCTGCTGGATCACCCACACCAACCCTGAAACCCACGACATCATTCGTGCCGGGCTCGACCGCTCACCCATGTACGCCGGGGTAATCGGCGGAGTGGGTCCCCGCTATTGCCCGTCCATCGAGGACAAGGTGGTGCGCTTTGCCGAGCGCGACAGTCATCAGGTGTTCATCGAGCCCGAGGGTCTGGATACCCATGAGGTTTATCCCAACGGGATCTCCACCAGTCTGCCCTTCGACGTCCAGGAAGCCCTGGTGCGCTCCATCAGGGGCTTTGCGGCTGCGCATATCACACGTCCCGGTTATGCCATCGAGTACGATTTCTTTGACCCCAGGCACCTGCGGCCCACGCTGGAGACCCGAGCATTGCGCGGGCTTTTCTTCGCCGGCCAGATCAACGGCACCACGGGTTACGAAGAGGCGGGAGCCCAGGGCTTGCTGGCGGGTGTCAATGCTGCACAGTCGGCGCTGGGGCGCGAGCCCTGGACCCCAGGGCGGGAAGAGGCCTACCTGGGGGTGATGGTCGATGATCTCATCACCCAGGGCGCCAGCGAGCCCTACCGGATGTTCACCAGCCGCGCCGAGTATCGGCTGCTGCTGCGGGAGGACAATGCCGATCTGAGGCTCACCGAAACCGGTCGTCGGCTGGGCCTGGTCGACGATCACCGCTGGGCTGTGTACTGTGCCCGGCGCGAGGCGATCGGGGGAGAGCGGGAGCGGCTTTCCAGTACCCGGGTGAAACCCGGTTCCGCGCTCGCTGCCGCACTTTCCGAGCACCTGGCGCAGCCGCCCTCCCGCGACGCGACCCTGCTCGATCTACTGCGTCGGCCGGAGTTCGACTACCGGACGCTGGCGGAGCTGGATCCGGGCTGCGTCGATCCCGCCATTGGCCTGCAGGTCGAGATCGAGGCCAGGTATTCCGGTTATATCGATCGCCAGCGTGCCGAGATCGAGCGCCTGCGGCGCCAGGAAGCGATGCCCATTCCTGCCGACTTCGACTATCGGGAGATCAAGGGGCTGTCCACTGAGGTGCGCCAGAAGCTGGGCGCGGCGGCCCCGGACACCCTGGGTCGGGCTGCGCGTGTTCCGGGCGTCACCCCGGCGGCGGTATCCCTGCTGTCCATTCATCTGAAAAAACGTGCGGCACAACGCGAGCGAACCGCCTGAACGGCGGGGCATCAGTGCGCTGCTCGGGGCAGGGTTGGAGGCGCTGGGGCTGGGGCGTGACGCGGTGCGTGAGCGGATGCTGCTCGACTATCTGGAACTGCTCTCGCGGTGGAACCGGATCTATAATCTCACCGCGATCAGCGAACGCGATGCCATGGTGACCCGGCATCTGCTCGACAGTCTCGCCGTGGTGCCCCATCTCCGCGGCGACAGCTTCGCTGACGTTGGCAGTGGTGCCGGCCTGCCCGGTATCCCCTTGGCCATCTGGCTCGCCGAGCGCCGTTTTGTGCTGGTCGACAGCAGCGGCCGCAAGGTCCGGTTTCTCCGTCAGGCACAGATCGAGCTACGCTTGCGCAATGTCGAGGTCGTCGAATCCAGAATCCAGGATTGGCGGCCGGCACAGGGGTTCGACGGCGTGCTGAGTCGGGCTTTTGCATCCCTTCCGGAATTCATTGCCATGGCCGGCCATCTGCCCACCCCGGAGGGCGCCCTCTATGCACTCAAGGGCCGGTGGCCCGAACCCGGGGCGGAACCCCCTGGGGCGGCCCATATGATCGCCGCGGTTCATGCGCTGAACATCCCCGGCCTGGCTGCGCCCCGGCACCTGGTGGAAATCGCTCCGCGCGGGGGACAGCACCCTTGACCCAGATCTATGCCATCGCCAACCAGAAAGGCGGGGTGGGCAAGACCACCACCAGTGTCAACCTGGCGGCCGCGCTCTCCCGCTCGGGACAACGCGTTCTGCTCGTGGACCTGGATCCCCAGGGTAATGCCACCATGGGTAGTGGCGTCGACAAGAGTGCCCTGGAAAAATCCGCCTACGATGGCCTGATCGGCGGCCTGTCGCTGGCGGCGGTGGCCCGCTCTTGCCCCGGGCCCGGCTATGATCTGGTGCCGGCCAGTGGAGATCTCACCGCCGCGGAGGTGGAGCTGCTGGAATTGCCGGGCCGTGAGCGCCGCCTCCGCCAGTTCCTCGACAGCGGCGAAAATTACCAATTCGTGGTCATCGATTGTCCGCCATCGTTGAGCATGCTTACCGTGAATGCCCTGGTGGCGGCGCACAGCGTGATCATTCCCATGCAGTGCGAGTACTATGCGCTGGAAGGCCTGACCGCGCTGGTCGATACCATCTCCAGGGTCGCCCGTGCCGCCAATCCCAGCCTGCGGGTGGAGGGCATCCTGCGCACCATGTACGATGCCCGCAACAGCCTCACCGGCGAGGTTTCCGATCAACTCCATCACTATTTCGGCAAGCGGGTATACCAGACAGTGATTCCTCGCAACGTGCGCCTTGCGGAAGCCCCCAGCCACGGCCAGTCGGTTCTGGAATACGACCGTTATTCACGGGGCGCCGTCGCCTACCTGGCGCTGGCCAGCGAAATTCTGCGCCGGCGCAGCGCGGAGCAGGCGCGATGAGCGGCCGGCGCAAGAGCCTCGGCAGAGGGTTGGACGCGCTGTTGGGCGAGACCCCGGCCGGCCCCTTGAACGTCGACACCGCGGTCGCGGAAAGCGGCGGTGACTACCGATCGCTACCCGTGGAAGCATTGCGGCGGGGGCGTTATCAACCGCGTCGCGACATGGATCCCGAGGCCCTGGAGCAACTTGCCGACTCCATTCGCCGCCAGGGTTTGATGCAACCGCTGGTGGTGCGCCGCGCGGGCGAGCGCGACTATGAGATCATCGCCGGTGAGCGTCGCTGGCGTGCGGCCCAACTGGCCGGGCTCGATCGGGTGCCGGTGCTGATCAAGGAGGTCGACGACGAGACCGCACTGGCGCTGGCACTGATCGAAAACATTCAGCGTGAAAATCTCAATGCCATGGAGGAGGCGGTGGCCCTGGTCCGGCTGCAGGAGGAGTTCGGACTCAGCCAGCAGCAGGTGGCCACCGCGGTCGGCAAGTCGCGGGCTGCGGTAGCGAATCTCGTTCGCCTGGTGAAATTGCATCTCGATGTCCAGGAGTTGCTGTTGCGCGGTGACCTCGAAATGGGGCACGCACGCACATTGCTGGCGCTGGAGGGCGGGGATCAGGTGGCCGCGGCGCGGCGCGTGGTCGCCTCCGGGCTCAGCGTGCGGCAGACTGAGTCCCTGGTTCACAACTGGCACCGCGAGCGCGGTGCCAGAACGGAGCCGCGCGTGGATCCGGATATCGCACGCCTGGAAGAGGATCTCGCCGCCCGGCTGGGCACTCGCGTTGAGTTGCGCAGCAAGCGCAGAGGGGGGCACCTCATCATTCACTATACCGACCACGAGGTGCTGGAAGGCATTCTCGAACGTATCCGGTGACTGGGGGTTCACGTTAACGGGCCCGAAGCACCGGATTCAGCCCGCCCCTCGGGGTCTTCGCCTTGCCCCGCTTTGGGCCACTCACTATAATGCGCGCGCTCGCCAAGGCGGCGAGGTGATGCTTGACAAGTATGGGTTCAGAGGCTGGCAGCAGGGGTAAGCGGCACCCGGTAGCCGGTTACCAAGCGCAGCATGATCTGTTCGTGCGGATGCTGTTGTTGCAGACGGCAATAATCGCCGCCACGGTGGTTGCGGCGGTGTGGTTGGCACCCCAGTCGGTTTGGGTGGGTCTGGCCGGCGGATCGATTGCGCTGACGGCCAATCTGGTATTCGGCATCCTGGCGTCGCTGGGGCGCCGCAGTGCCGGCGCAGTGCTGATGGCTCTGATGATGGCGGAAGCCGGAAAGATCTTTGTTGTCGCCCTGGGTTTTGTGCTGCTTTTCCGGAAATTTCCGGAGCGACTGGGCGGGGGAGATGCACTGTGGTTGCTGGGAGCCTTTGTACTGACCCTGAGCGCCCAGTGGCTGGCGCCCCTGGTCCTTAAAACCGAGCCTCGCCGATAGGCGGCGCAATCCGAGCCGGACGCGAACGGCGGCTCCAACCAGTTGGGATGAATGATCTATGGCATCGGAAAGTGGCGCCTCCTCCGGCGAATACATTTCCCACCACTTGACCAATCTCACCCTCGGCCAGCGTCCCGACGGCAGCTGGGGTATTGCGCACAGCAACGAAGAAATCGCCCAGATGGGGTTCTGGGCCATCAACCTCGATACGCTCGGGTTTTCGGTGGTACTGGGGGCGCTTTTTCTGCTGTTGTTCCATTGGGTCGCCCGCCGAGTGACGACCGGTGTTCCCGGCCGTAGCCAGAACCTGATCGAGATGACGGTCGAGTTCGTCAACAACAATATCAAGAGCATGTTCACCCACGACAGTAAAACCATTGGGCCGTTGGCGCTGACGGTGTTTGTCTGGGTGTTGCTGATGAATGTCATGGACTTGGTGCCGGTCGATCTTCTGCCCAGGCTGGCGGAGTTGACCGGTGTTCCCTATCTCAAGGTGGTACCTTCCACAGACGTCAATGTGACCATGGGTCTGGCGCTCAGTGTCTTTCTGTTGATTCTGTTCTTCAGTGTCAAGCAGAAGGGCGCCGGAGGCTTTGCCGCGGAACTGTGCTTCCACCCGTTCGGCAAGATAGCCGCACCCATCAACTTCATCCTCGAGTCGGTGACCCTGATCGCCAAGCCGATCTCCCTGGGTCTGCGGCTGTTTGGCAACCTCTACGCGGGCGAGATGATCTTCATTCTGATCGCGCTGCTGCCCTGGTGGATCCAGTGGACACTCTCGGTGCCCTGGGCGATCTTCCATATCCTGATCATATTTCTGCAGGCGTTTATCTTCATGGTGCTCACCATCGTCTATCTGGCGATGGCCTTTGCGGTGGAAGAACACTGAGCACCTCTTCCATCAACCGACGTTAACCGACACTTTGTAAGGGAGCAAAAATGGAAACTGCACTGATCTATCTGGCTGGGGCGCTGGTCATGGGCCTGGGCGCCGTGGGCGCGGCGATCGGCGTGGCCCTGCTGGGCGGCAAATTTCTCGAAGGTGCTGCGCGTCAGCCGGAACTCATCCCCGTGCTGCGTACCCAGTTCTTCGTGGTCATGGGGCTGGTCGACGCAGTGCCCATGATCGGTGTCGGTATCGGTCTGTACCTGCTGTTCGCCGTGGGCGGGGGCTGATGCGGCGGGCAATGGCCATCACCAACCAAGGGTGCTGATGTGAACATCAATCTGACCATTCTCGGACAAATGGTGTCCTTCGCGATCTTCGTCTGGTTCTGCGCCAGATACATCTGGCCGCCCATCGTCAATGCGATGCAGGAGCGGGAGAAGAAGATTGCCGATGGCCTGGCGGCCGCGGATCGTGCGACGCGTGATCTGGAGCTGGCTCAGGATCGCGCTGCCGAACGGCTCAAGGAAGCCAAGCGGGAAGCGGCCGGTATCGTCGAGCAGTCGCGTCGTCAGGCCAACAGTGTCCTCGATGAAGCCAAGGCGAAAGCCCTGGAAGAAGCCGAGCGGATCAAGGTGGCTGCCGAAGCGGAGATCGAGCGCGAATTCAACCGCGCCCGCGAAGAGTTGCGCAACAAGGTCGCCATGCTTGTGGTAGCCGGCGCCGAGCAGATCCTCCAGCGCGAGGTGGGCGAAGCCGCCAACAGCGAATTGGTGGACAGTCTGACCGCACAGTTATAGGACGCGACCATGGCCGAATTCACCACGCTCGCGCGCCCCTACGCCAAAGCGGCATTCGAACACGCCGTTGCAGGGGATGCCCTGGAGTCTTGGTCCCGAGCGCTCGGCCTGTTGGCTCTGCTTGCTGAGGACGCGCGGGTCAGTGCTCTGCTGCGTTCCCCTGCGCTGGCGCCAGAGCAGCGTGCGCAACTGCTGATCGACCTCTGCGGCGACGAGCTCGGCATACAGGTACACAATTTTCTCCAGGTGCTTGCCGCCAATGACCGGCTGCTGTTGTTGCCGGAAACCTTTCGCCAGTTCCAGGCCCTGAAAGCTGATCACCAGCGCCTGGTCGAAGTCGAAGTGACCAGCGCCGCGCCCATTGATGAGGCCCAGCGTGCGCGGCTCGCCGAAGCTCTGGTGAAACGATTGGGCCGCCAGGTCAGCGTGCAGATGTCGGTCGACCCCAACCTGATCGGCGGCGCCATCATTCGAGCCGGTGACACCGTGATCGACGGATCGCTGCGCGGGCGGCTGAACAAGCTCGCGGATGCACTACTCTCTTAGGATCGAGGAATCACCACATGCAGCAATTGAATCCCTCTGAAATCAGCGAATTGATCCGCCAGAGGATCGAACGGCTCGATGTGTCCGCCGAGGCCCAGGATGAGGGAACCATCGTCTCCGTGTCCGACGGCATCGTAAGGATCCACGGCCTGCGCAACGTGATGTATGGCGAGATGATCGCCTTTGACGGCGGCCTCTACGGCATGGCCCTGAACCTGGAGCGGGATTCTGTCGGCGCGGTCATCCTCGGCGATTATCTGCGGCTCGCGGAAGGACAGAAGGCGCGCTGCACGGGTCGTATTCTCGAGGTTCCGATCGGCCCCGAACTCGAAGGTCGGGTGGTCGATGCGCTCGGCAACTCCATCGACGGCCGTGGTCCCATCAATGCCCAGCTCAGCGACGCTCTGGAAAAGGTGGCTCCCGGGGTGATCGATCGGCAGTCCGTGGACCAGCCGGTACAGACCGGCCTCAAGGCGATCGATGCCATGGTGCCGATCGGGCGCGGCCAGCGCGAGCTGATCATCGGCGACCGCCAGA
>CAJXRS010000029.1 GCA_913060555.1 uncultured Gammaproteobacteria bacterium
CGAGATCATGCCTAGTCTCGTGGGCTCGGAGATGTGTATAAGAGACAGCCGCCAGGTTGGATGGAGCCGCGAGTCTTGAGGCCCATGCATTCAACTTGAAAGCCTTTCGGCTGGCTTCTACCTGGCGCCAAGGCGGCTCCACCGGCAAAGGGGGTCGGACTGGCTGTCGGCTCGTACGGCCGGATGCGCTGCTCGTCGGCCAACTTAGGGTGCAGGATCCGCAGTCGTTTCAGACCCTTCTGTATCGCGGTATCGGCCGCCACAGGGCCTTCGGCTTCGGTATGTTGCTGCTGCGGCCGGCATGAGCCAACCTGGGGGGTTCCTACCCGGGCGCCTAGGATTATCCGGTGCCCGTATACCACACGCCGACCGCCATGGACTGTTGTGGTTGTCGCGGGGTCGATTGTCTGTGGAAGACGGCACTTTGCGGTTCGTCTGCGCTGGATCGGCGGATCTTCCGGCTGGCGACTACGCCATTCCTTACCAAAGCCTGTCCGTGATTTTACTGGGTCCGGGCTGCAGTATTACCCACGATGTGCTGCGCGTGTTGGCTCGTCACGGGACTCTGCTTGCAGCCATCGGTGCGGGCGGCACCAAGTGCTATACCGCGCCGCCAATGGGACAAGGCCGTTCAGCTACGGCACGACGGCACGCGAAACTTTGGGCGGACGAGAGCGCCCGTCTGGATACTGCGCGGCGAATGTACGCATTTCGATTTGGCCGCGTGCTACCGCACCGTGACATCACCGTGCTTCGCGGAATCGAAGGCAGCCGCGTCAAAGAGATGTACCGCGTTCAGGCCGAGCACTTCGGTGTTCCGTGGAAGGGGCGCCGATATGATCGTTCCAAGCCCACAGCCGCCGACCTTCCGAATCAGGCGATAAACCATGCGGCAACTTTTGTGGAGGCCGCCGCCGATATCGCAGTGGCGGCGGTTGGTGCCTTGCCCCCGCTGGGCTTTATCCATGAAGACTCGAGTAATGCATTCACATTGGATATCGCCGATCTATACCGCGACGAAGTGACCATTCCCCTCGCATTCCAGGCGGCTCGAAAGGCGCTGGATGATGCGGGCGTGAACATCGAGCGGACTCTCCGCTACGATGCCGCACGCGAATTCCGAAAACGGCAGTTGGTGCCGAAAATGATAGACAGAATCAAGGAGTTGCTCCATGCCGATGACGATGGTGGTGACTCGTAACGTGAGCGACAGAACACGCGGTTTTCTAGCATCGTCGATGCTGGAGCTTTCTGCCGGGGTTTACAGCGCACCGCGGCTGTCCGCCGCAGTGAGGATCCGCATCTGGACGGTCTTGAACGAATGGTGGCCGTATGAACGGAACGCCTCGATTATTATGATCTGGGCCGAAAGCACCGTCCCCGGGGGACAGGCAGTGAATACTCTTGGCCTGCCCCCGATCGATCTCGTTGAAGCGGATGGTATCGTGCTTGCAAAGCGCGCCGTCGCCCAAAGTTCTTTGACAACTTAACAAAAACAACACGTTAGCACTTAGAGGCTCCCCCGCACACGCGGGGATCGACCTGTCCCACTAGTCCCAGGACCACGCTTGTTCAGGGCTCCCCCGCACACGCGGGGATCGACCTCACGGTCTGCGCGGGCAGCGCCTGGCGGGCCAGGCTCCCCCGCACACGCGGGGATCGACCCGTGACTGCTGCCGCAACTGCTCCGCATTTCGTGGCTCCCCCGCACACGCGGGGATCGACCCGTGTTCGAGTTCCTCTGCGAGTGTCCGCACATGGCTCCCCCGCACACGCGGGGATCGACCCCCCAGTCCGGATCTCCCGACGCTTTGGCATACGGCTCCCCCGCACACGCGGGGATCGACCCGAGCAATGGCGAACCCGGGCCAGCTGTACTTCGGCTCCCCCGCACACGCGGGGATCGACCCGGCCCACCGGCCAGGCGGGACGCTGACCGAGAGGCTCCCCCGCACACGCGGGGATCGACCTCTCACCCATGAGACAACGGCCGGTGTTACTACGGCTCCCCCGCACACGCGGGGATCGACCCCACGTGGCGCGAGGCATCGACTCCGCCGTGGTGGCTCCCCCGCACACGCGGGGATCGACCTTTATACATTATGCGCATACTGCGGGCCTTGATGGCTCCCCCGCACACGCGGGGATCGACCCAGCGATCGCCAGCCGCAATACATCCGACCACAGGCTCCCCCGCACACGCGGGGATCGACCCCAGTTGAGCGCGGTACGCACCGCCGCACCATCGGCTCCCCCGCACACGCGGGGATCGACCCGTCATTCGCTGCCTGCTGGCCGCCGTCGGCCAGGCTCCCCCGCACACGCGGGGATCGACCCCTGAGCGGCGATCTGGAGCAGGCGCAGCGCACGGCTCCCCCGCACACGCGGGGATCGACCCGCCACCCCGGCGCGGGACGGGGTGTTGCGATCGGCTCCCCCGCACACGCGGGGATCGACCCCACTCGATCGACCACGATCACCAGAGTATCGGGGCTCCCCCGCACACGCGGGGATCGACCTCCCAAGGGGCTCAGTCTGCATCGGGTTACGCTGGCTCCCCCGCACACGCGGGGATCGACCTGCCAGATACCCGCGCCTCGATCAGGGCCAGCAGGCTCCCCCGCACACGCGGGGATCGACCTTGATGGAGAAAAGCCGCCAGATCGGCATCTCCGGCTCCCCCGCACACGCGGGGATCGACCTGCGGGGTCGTTGGTCAGGCCGGCGTGGCGGATGGCTCCCCCGCACACGCGGGGATCGACCTGAGCTGCGGCTGCGCGACGGCAGCGCCGAGGGGGCTCCCCCGCACACGCGGGGATCGACCCGATTCGATCGCGAATCCGCGCCCGCTGCACCAGGCTCCCCCGCACACGCGGGGATCGACCCTGCCTGTGCCCGGATGCCATCATCGTGCAAAGGGCTCCCCCGCACACGCGGGGATCGACCTGATCCAAGCGCAGATACCTGCGTGGATTTCGAGGCTCCCCCGCACACGCGGGGATCGACCTTTCGAGGCAGGACCCCGCCCGGACATGCACCCGGCTCCCCCGCACACGCGGGGATCGACCTGATAGGGCGCGCCCTACGGGACGGGCTCTATGGGCTCCCCCGCACACGCGGGGATCGACCCGCGGGTCTCGGCCCTTCGGGTTACGATCCCTCGGCTCCCCCGCACACGCGGGGATCGACCCCAGGGTATCGAGCGACGCAAACACCCTGGACCGGCTCCCCCGCACACGCGGGGATCGACCCAACCGGCTGACTGTAGGTGCCGATGCCGATATGGCTCCCCCGCACACGCGGGGATCGACCTCAGCAAAAAGCGGTTTATTGCTGTCGCCGATTGGCTCCCCCGCACACGCGGGGATCGACCTGGATGAATGGCTTAGTTGGTTTCAAATTTGACGGCTCCCCCGCACACGCGGGGATCGACCCCGTCGCCGCTGGCGCACAGTAGCGGGCAGGATGGCTCCCCCGCACACGCGGGGATCGACCTCGTTTTCCACAACCGTTTATCTGGGGTTACTAGGCTCCCCCGCACACGCGGGGATCGACCCGATGATCGCATAGGATACCGGGTCGGAATCCTGGCTCCCCCGCACACGCGGGGATCGACCCCACCGCGACATCCGCATCGAGCTGGTCGACGGGGCTCCCCCGCACACGCGGGGATCGACCCCTCGAACGCCGCCACTGCCAGATTGCAACCGCGGCTCCCCCGCACACGCGGGGATCGACCTGAGCCAGGCGAGACCAGAGCCGGCAGGGCGGAGGCTCCCCCGCACACGCGGGGATCGACCCCACTACACCCCGCCGCCAGCACCGCTACAAGCGGCTCCCCCGCACACGCGGGGATCGACCCGCCGTGGTGACGTCAGCCGGGACCGCGGCGTAGGCTCCCCCGCACACGCGGGGATCGACCCCCGGATGGTGCCGCAGTGTCTGTTGGCCGTTCGGCTCCCCCGCACACGCGGGGATCGACCTCCACCACCATCGGCATGCAGACCAGGCCCCAGGGCTCCCCCGCACACGCGGGGATCGACCTCCAGCCAGATGCGATCCGCGTCGGATTCCAGGGGCTCCCCCGCACACGCGGGGATCGACCGCTCCGCGACCGCCGCTTCTATCGTGCCATCCAGGCTCCCCCGCACACGCGGGGATCGACCTATCGCCGGGGAGGCATTCGACCGCGCCATCGTGGCTCCCCCGCACACGCGGGGATCGACCTGCCTGAGCCCGTCGCCTGGACATTCGCCACCGGGCTCCCCCGCACACGCGGGGATCGACCCGCGGCGAGACCATCCGCACGCGCCAGCAGGAGGGCTCCCCCGCACACGCGGGGATCGACCGCCGAGCCCGGCAGGGCAGGGCAGCCACCCATCGGCTCCCCCGCACACGCGGGGATCGACCCTCCAGCCGAGATTTCGCGGGCCACATCAAAAAGGCTCCCCCGCACACGCGGGGATCGACCTTGATATGCGCTATTGGGCCGAGAAGGCTGTGGGGCTCCCCCGCACACGCGGGGATCGACCCTCAGAAATCGCGCGACCTGCTCGCGCTGTGCGGGCTCCCCCGCACACGCGGGGATCGACCCGTTGTTCCGGATCGTGCAAGCGCTGTGATGCCGGCTCCCCCGCACACGCGGGGATCGACCTTGAACGAGCAGATCGTATCCATCATCGGAGCGGGCTCCCCCGCACACGCGGGGATCGACCTCTGCGCCTGTACGGCGAGGAAGACACCCTGTTGGCTCCCCCGCACACGCGGGGATCGACCTGCGGTGATCGTCGTGGTGCCGGTGATGGTGATGGCTCCCCCGCACACGCGGGGATCGACCCCGATCACCTGCCTCGATCCTCACCACCCTGGGGGCTCCCCCGCACACGCGGGGATCGACCCGCCAGATAGAAGGCAGAAGCACAGACCAACAAGGCTCCCCCGCACACGCGGGGATCGACCCGGTGGCTCTGTTGTTGGTGGTGGTGCTGGCGGGGCTCCCCCGCACA
This sequence comes from uncultured Gammaproteobacteria bacterium, assembly GCA_913060555.1. Taxonomy (GTDB): domain Bacteria; phylum Pseudomonadota; class Gammaproteobacteria; order Pseudomonadales; family Porticoccaceae; genus JAGPUQ01. Next base: position 5,007 of record CAJXRS010000029.1, read on the forward strand.
CGCGGGGATCGACCCCGTGCCGACGTCACCGCCGCCCGTTACGTTGCGGCTCCCCCGCACACGCGGGGATCGACCTCCCCTGCCTCGTGTCGGCCAGTTGCGAGGCCGGGCTCCCCCGCACACGCGGGGATCGACCTCGTCAGCCAGGGAATAGCGGATCTCCAGATAGGGCTCCCCCGCACACGCGGGGATCGACCCCAAATCCCGCCTGATCGCGTCCGGCGCGATTGGGCTCCCCCGCACACGCGGGGATCGACCCGTGCTATTCGACGCGGATGACGTGACAGACGCGGCTCCCCCGCACACGCGGGGATCGACCCGACCCCGCTCTGGACGGTATGGCCGAGGTGTTGGCTCCCCCGCACACGCGGGGATCGACCTCCCGGAATGTCGAGCGCAGGCCGTGGACGGTGGGCTCCCCCGCACACGCGGGGATCGACCCCAGGTAGCCCGCGGCATCGACTCGGCGCACGTGGCTCCCCCGCACACGCGGGGATCGACCCGGCCGAAAAAGCCGCCGCGACCGCATCAGCAGGGCTCCCCCGCACACGCGGGGATCGACCCAGTGCACCCTGGTCTGGGTTCGCATCCGCCGCGGCTCCCCCGCACACGCGGGGATCGACCTCGTCCTGGTGGTCTGCTGCCCGTCAGGGGCAGGGCTCCCCCGCACACGCGGGGATCGACCTCTCGTGGGCGCATGGGGGCCGGCAGGGCAGCAGGCTCCCCCGCACACGCGGGGATCGACCCGCCTCGCCAAGGGTCTCGTTCATCTCTCCGGCGGCTCCCCCGCACACGCGGGGATCGACCTTTTGGATACACTGATAAAAGCCCGCGAATTCAGGCTCCCCCGCACACGCGGGGATCGACCGTCATCCACAGGATGCGGATGATTCGCGCCATGGGCTCCCCCGCACACGCGGGGATCGACCTATCTCCTATTGGCAGCGACAAAGTGAGTTGCTGGCTCCCCCGCACACGCGGGGATCGACCCCGCACAACCGCCCGCACCCCAAAAGCCACAACGGCTCCCCCGCACACGCGGGGATCGACCCGACCAGATGGAGCGCAGCTTCCGCGCCGTAATGGCTCCCCCGCACACGCGGGGATCGACCTGGCTGCCCAAAGCGAAGATCGCCGAGCTGGCGGGCTCCCCCGCACACGCGGGGATCGACCCGCCTACAGCGGCACCGGCGACGGGGTAATCACGGCTCCCCCGCACACGCCGGGATCCACCTCGAAAAGCGCTTCGTTTCCGCAGTGAGGGCGATAGGCAATTCGCCATCAAGCCCTGCGCAGGTCCGGGATACCGGGTCACGACTTTGTCCGACGTCAGCAGCAAGGCCCCGGCGTGCTGGCCGGTGATCGGGAGCTCCGCTATAAGCGCGGCAAGCGACCCCATGTCGCTAGGGGTGCCTATGATCCGGAGCGAGTACACACCTCCGCCATCGGCCGGTCGGCTGAAAAAGGTCTAGCTGTCCTTGTTGTACGGGGGTGGGGGACTATAGGTGCCGCACCAACCTGAGCGATCTTCGCCGCCCATACAGATCCGCTCTGGAATCAGCGCGTACCTGATCGGGATCACCTTTGCCAAGGCTGCCCCGTTCGGCGGATTCCGCGGCCGGCTGTTTCGCCGCCGGCTGGCCAGATCGATCACGAGCGCCTTGTGCTCCATCATCATCTCCCCTGCCGTTTGCGGCGTTACTTCTGGTTCTGGTCCGGGCTCGGGTCGTTGTTGTCTGGATTCTGGTTCGCGGCCGCCCGCAACAGCGCTTCCTCGATCTCCGGATGCTCGCGCATTCGCTTCACCAGGTTGATCACCGGCGTCGGATCGATTCCGGTCTCCGCCTTGAATTTTTCGATCGCCGCGCGCTGTTCGGGCGGCATTTCGGACATGGGATTGTCGGACACGATCTGGCACCTCCTCTTTGCTTGGCAGCGCGACATCTCCGAAAAAGCCGCCTCCGATGTTTGCGATGGACTTGGCCAGCCGCGTGCAGTACGGCAGGCAATCGGTCATGCTTTGCCGGGCCGCCACCAGACATTGAGATCGCCCAGCACCGCAGCGCACCATACCAGCATTGCCGTCAGCGGCCCATCCGCGACAGCCGCACTGCGGCGCCCGGCCGCGCGCCGGTGTCCTCGCCGTTGTGCATGATCGCCTGGCCGGCCACCAGCGTGGTCACATAACCCTCGGCGCGCTGGATCAGACGGGTGCCGCCGGCGGGCAGATCGCTGACCTGTTCCGGCGCCAGGCTGCGCAGCCGCGCGAAGTCGATCAGGTTGATGTCGGCGCGCTGGCCCGGCAGCAATTCGCCGCGGTCGGTGATGCCGTTGCGGCGTGCGGTGTCGCGGGTCTGTTTGCGCACCGCCCACTCCAGCGGCAGGCGGCCGGTTTTGCGGTCGCGCGCCCAGTGGGTCAGCATGAAGGTGGGCACGCCGGCATCGACGATGAAATTGCAATGAGCGCCGCCGTCGCTGCCACCGAGCATCGACAGCGGACTCAACAGCATTTCCCGCGTCGCATCGAGATTGCCTTCGGAAAATCCGGCCGCCGCGTAGAACAGGAAGGCGCGGCCCTCGCTTTCCAGCATCATGTCGTAGGCCAGCTCCGCCGGCGTACGGCCCTGGCTGAGCGCCAGCGCCTTGATGCTGTGGGCGGGATCGGGCTCGTAGTTGGGCTCCGCGCCGAGCGCGAAAGTCAGCGGCCAGGGATTGGCGAAGATGTTGGTCCAGGCGGTCGGCGCAGGGTCGCGGTCGGCCAGGATGCGCGCCTTGACGGCGGGATCGCGCAGCGCCGCATAGCGCTCCGCTGGCGCCATGGCCTTGATGGCCTTGAAGCTCGGGAAGCGCGCGAAGGGGTTCTCGCTCTCGAAGCTGAACAGCATGCCCACCGGTCGGCAGGAGATCTGCGGGATCAATGTGGCGCCTGCAGTATTGGCTTCCGCGGCGAGACGAAAGGATTCGCGCCACAGGTCAGGATCCTTGCCGATCTGTCCCGTGAGATAGGTCACCGGGCAATTGCCGGCACGGGACAGGCGGCTCATCAGCGCCATTTCGGCCGCCTGCGCCTCGCGGTCGCCGCTCTCCACACCCGCCGGGATGATCTCCATCAGGCCGCGGCCCCGGGAACCCACGGCGCGGGCGATCGCGGTCAATTCGGCCTCCTTGGCGAAAGTGCCTGGGATGGGTTCGCCCTTGGGGGTCAGGTGAATCGCGGTGCGCGAGGTCGAGAACCCCAGTGCGCCGGCCGCCATCGCCTCGCGGACCACTGCTGCCATGCGCTCGATCTCCGCCGGCGTCGGGTCTTCGTCGCGGGCGCCCCGATCGCCCATGACGAAGGTGCGCAGCGCGCAGTGGCCCAGGTAAGCGCCGACATCCACGGCCCGGGGGATACGATCGAGCGCGTCGAGATATTCGGGAAAACTTTCCCACTGCCAGTCGATGCCGGCTTTCAGCGTGCTCGCCGAGATGTCCTCCACCGATTCCATCAGGTCGATCATCCAGTCGCGGTGGTGGGCCGCGACCGGCGCGAAGCCGACCCCGCAGTTGCCCATGATCGCGGTGGTGACGCCGTGCCAGCCCGACGGCGTCAGCAGCGGGTCCCACACCGCCTGACCGTCGTAGTGGGTGTGGGTATCGACCCAGCCGGGCGTGACCAGCAGGCCGTCGGCGCTGATGGTCTGTTTGGCGCGCGCAGTGATCTTGCCGACCGCGGTGATGCTGCCGTTGTCGATGGCGAGGTCGCCGGTGAACGCGGGGGCGCCGGTGCCGTCCACGACGGTGCCGCCCTTGATTATGAGATCGTGCATGGTGGCTTGCCTCGTTAGCGTTGAATTAGGGAGATGCGCCGGCGCGGTTACACCGCCTGCTTCAAGGTGATGCCAAACTGGCTGGCGGCATTGCCGCCCAGCATGCGCGCAATGGTCGGCTGCCCGATGCCGGCGCCGGATAGCTTCGCGATGGCGTCCCAGGCCGTCGTCGCCTCCTGTCGGGGATAGTGCGAACCCCACACGATCTTGGCCTCGAAGTCGTCCGGCAGGCGCTGGATCAGGCGTTCCTCGGCATCGAAGCCGAGCATCACTTCGCCCTCCTCCCACATCTCCTCGGGATCGGTGCGCACCGGATATTTGTGCAGCAGCGGCGTGGTCAGCGCCGAGGCCTCCATTTTTTCGAGCACTTCCTCCATCCAGGAGGCCTTGCCGTGGGCCATGACCACCTTCATGCGTGGATAGCGCTGCATCACCGTGAAGCCGATCAGCGCGGCGCCGACGAACATGTGGTTGTCGAGCCAGGGCGAGATCACCGGCGCGAGTGGGTGGCCCAGCTCGCCGTTAGCACTGAAGCCGAGATTGGCACCGTTGCCGCCGCCGGCAAAGGGCCCGCCGCCCGCTTCGCGCAACAGCGCCATCTGGCTCAGGCGCCCCTTCATTTTTTCGATGAAGGGCGCGTGGGAGGTCCACTCCGGGTTCCACAGGCCAGTGCCCGGATGCACGGCGGCGGTGATGCCAAGGCGTTCGAGCGCGGCCCAAAGCGGGTCGTAACAGGGGTGGGTGAAGTAGCGGTTCTCGATGAACATGGGCCGGATGAAGGCGCCGCGAAAGCAGGGAATGGTGGCGATGCGCTCCAGCTCGGCAATGGCGAAATCCAGGTTCTGCAGCGGCACCATGGCGGCCGCGAACAGCCGCTCCGGCGCCGCTGCGCAAAAGTCGGCGATCCAGTCGTTGTAGGCCCGCGCCAGCGCGCGGGCGACATCCGGGTCTTCCACCAAGTGGAAGCCCTCGGCAAACCAGGTCGGGTACAGCAGCGTCTGGTCGATGCCCATGGCGTCCATGTCGGCCAGTCGTGCCATCGGGTCGGAGGCACCAGGGGTCGGCGCGTGGCGCACGTCGGGGTCGAGTTCGCCCACCTGCTCCCAGGTGATGCCGGGCCGCCAGATGGCGAGGCGCGGAATGTTGGAGTTCATGGTGTCGCGAAACATCCTGCCGTTGACCTTGAGGTAGCAGTTGATCGCGCCCTCCTCACGCCAGAGCGCGGCTTTGCCCAGCACGCGATAGTCGGGGTCGAGGTACTCGTCCCACAGCTCGCGGGGCTCCACGACGTGGGAATCGCTGTCGAACACGGCGAAGGCTTTCTCGTGCACGGCCATCAGTTGGATCCTCCCACGGCGCGCTGGAAGGTATTGGCGGCGACCGGCTCGGCGCGCGGCAGCACGCTGGCATCGGCGGCCATGGCGCGCTCGATTTCGTCCGCCTTCGGCCACCAGTCGGGGCGCTCGATCTGGGTCACGCGGTCGCGGATGAACTGCTTGGGCGCCTGGATGTTGTACATGCGCCGCGCGTTGCCGCCGAGGAACTTGGCTTGGCGCTCGGCCGACAGGCCGCAGCCGCGCATGGTTTCGAGCGCGCGCCAGACGTCGTCGCCGTCGTGGTGGTAGACATCCGAAGACCAGGTGAGGATGTTCTCGTAAAACTCCGGCAGCCTCGACGGCGGCGCTTCATCGCCCTCGAAACCGGTCATGCAGTGCTCGAAGAAAGTCTCGCTGGGGAGCTTTTTGAGCGGCGGAAAACTGCGTTCATTGCGGTACAGCTTGTAGTACTTGTCACACTCGTCGAGCACGAAACTGAGCCAGGTGGAGGAGGCTTCAAACACCGCCGCCTTCAGTTTCGGGAAGCGCTCGAACAGGCCGGAAAACAGCGCCGACACCACCCACACCGAGGCTTCGGACTGGAAATTCTGCACATTGGTCAGGAACGAGTGCGGGATGTTGGCCGAAGTCACCGTGCGGTTGATCAGCTCCGACGCCGAATGCTGCTCGGTGTAGCCCGGCGGTTTCAACGAGCCCAGCGCGGGAAACGGATGCATGCCGTACACCATGCCGGTCTCCTCCATCGCCCGCCACAGCGGATCGAACTTCGGCTGCAGCGGATAGTTGCCGAGCGCGTCGATGGGGCGCACCAGACCGACGCGACAGCCTTTGTCGGCCACCCGGTAGATTTCGCGCACCGCCCCTTTCGGATCCTGCAACGGCAGCAGTGCGGCGAAAAACAGACGCTCGGGATCGGCCTGACAGCCTTCCCAGGCCCATTCGTTGTAGGCCTTACAGGCAGCGGTGGCGCCGAGGCCATTGCACAGCCAGGGGTAGGTGTCGATATCAGAGGGGATGAACATCACCTGGTCGATGCCCTGGATGTCCATGTCGCGCAGGCGTGCCTTGGGATCGTAGGCGCCGCGGTGATCGATATAGGCGGCCTGCGCCTTGGTGAGGGCGGTTTCGGGGCGCAGGTTGCGCACATTGAGCGCCCGCTGGATGGCGTGCTTCATGCCCGGCCCCGCGACCGAGATCAGGTTCATGGCGCCGGCGGTGCCACGCCCTTCCTTCGAGCGGATGCCGGCACCGACGGTATCATTGACGATGATCTGGTCCGATTCACGGTCGTACCAGAGTGTGGTTTTGAGCGCGGCCAGTTCGGCGCGGGTGAGGTGGTCTTCGGCGCGCTCCCAGATTTCCATGGGCTCGGCGATATGGGCGTCGCAATCGAAACTGGGAAAATCCTTGGTCATTGGGGGAAACGTCTGCAATGGCATGGTGGGTCTCCAGTGTGTTGTTATGATTAAGCGCTCGACGTGGAATCCAGGAGCTGGATTCACGCTGGTGAAATTGGTTTCCAGTGTACGAAACGCGCGGCAAAAGCCAAGCGCTGTTTGCGGATGCGCAGCTGGCCTGGTCCGGAAAGTGCGGTTCCGCGGGAGGGTGTAAAAATAACTGTGTAAGTGGTTGTTTCACGTCAGACAGGCACCCTGTCGCCGTACAGGAAGATGAACTGGCTGAGTGCCGCTTTTCAGTCGCGGATTGGCATGGTCCATTTCCTGGCGACGTTGCGTAATCCCCGATAGAGCAACTTGCGAATGGCGTCGTCGTGGGGAGACGCACCGCGGCCCTTGATCACCTTGTGCAAGCTGTAAGTTCAGGGATTCGATGGCATTGGTGGTATAAACCACCTTGCGGATTGCCGGCGGCTGATCAAAGAGCAGTGTGAAGCGCGCCCGGTTTTTCTGCCAGGCCGCGATGGCGGAATACCGCACGCCCCGCTGCTTGGTGAAGGCGACCGTCCAAATACAGGTTGGCATAGACGGCATCCAAGCGGATCCCCGCCACTCGTATCCTCCACAGCGTGGCCACTGCAGCGACGATTCCCCCGCCGAAAAACCGGGGCCTTATTGAAGCAATCTCACGGCAGCGGACCTATGCACTTGTCCGACGCCAGCAGACTCGGTGAGGAATCCGAAAGTTACGCTGGCACCAAAGCCGTCACGGTTTTGCCAGCATCTGCAGCTCGGCCACCAACGGCAGATGATCCGAAGCGATGCGCGCTTCGGGGCTGGTATCGGCCGTCGTTTTCGCGATCAGTTGCTGCGGATAACACCAGATCTGGTCGAGCGGCAACAGCGGACGGCCGGACGGAAAGCTCCAGGGCAGACCCGCGTGCCCCAGCGCCGGGTGCAGCCGCCGCCCTACTTTGCCGGGCCGCCACCAGACGTTGAGATCGCCCAGCACCAGCACCGGAGCGCCGCTCCAGTCGGCGTGCAGCAATTCGGCCAGCCGGTTCAATTGGTGACGCCGCTCGCGCCAACCCAGCCCCAGGTGGGTGACCAGCACGCGCAACGGCCCCAGGGGCGTGGCCAGGCGGGCGTCGATCGCGCGCCGCGGTTCCCGGTTTACCACTGCGATGTCGTGGTGGTGGACGGCGAGACAGGGAAAGCGGGTCAGCAGCAGGCTCCCATACCGACCTCTCGCGCCCAGCAGGGTCGGCCCGGGAATGGCGTGCATTTTCAGCTTCGACTCGAAGATCGCCCAGGCATCCCGGCCGTCCCGGGAGTCGACTTCCTGGAGGCCGACGATCACCGGCCGTAGCCTGGCAACCACCGCTGCGCAGCGCGCGATGTCGTGACGGCCGTCGCGCCCCCGGCAGCCGTGCACGTTGTAGCTGACTATGTTGGGCACGCGTCGCTCAGGGTTGGGCACGCGTTGCTCAGGGATTCCCTTGATCGGCCTTGATCCGCAGGACGCGGCGGGTCACGAACACCAGGCCGACCCAGATCAGGGCCAGGGCCAGGACCTGAAGTGCGTGCTCCCAGCTCAGGTCACTGATCATCTCGCCCAGACTGTCACCGAAGGCGGTGAGCAGCGCGATCCCCGGAGCCATGCCCAGCAGGGTGCCGAGCAGATAATCACGCGGCCGGATGTGGGCAGCACCGGCGATGACGTTGACCACGGTAAATGGCGCCACCGGCACCAGGCGCACCGCGGCCACGGCGAGCAAACCGCGGCGCCGCACGCTGTCGACAACAGTGTGCAGGCGCGCGCCGGAGCGTCTGGTAATGAAGGACATGTCGAAGTAGCGGCCGGCGAGGTAGCCGACGATGGCGCTGGACATGGAGCCGAGCAGCGCATAGACGAGCGCGGTGACCACGTCGAAGGCGAGCCCCGTGGCCAGGATCAGGCCGGTCACGGGCAGCATGACCAGGCCGCCCACCACATAGAGAGACAGCACCAGCAAGGGCGTCCAGGGCGCATCCTCGATGGCCGCCAGTACCCCTCCCAGGGCGTCCGGACTGACCAGTTCGGACAGTGGTGTGACGCGCCAGACCAGCGCGAGGGCGGCGAGTACCAGGGCGACCAGCGCCAGGGGTAGCAGGGAGCGGCGTCCCTGGCTTTGCACGACTTCGCTGGCGGCGCCATTGTCGTGGCGAAACAGGGGCAGGAAGTCGCGCAGGGAGACCGGGTGTTCGGGGTCGGCCAAGGAAATATAGAGCTCGTCGCTGACCGTGGAGCGATCCGGCGGGGGCAAGGGTGCCAGAGCCCGGGTGCCGGCGTTCAGCTGCGCTATCGCGTCCAGCAAACCGTGGGCGGTGATGGCTTCGGCGACCTGCTCGCGGCTGCTGCCGAGATGTTCGGCCAGCAGATCGTGAAGTGCGGCGCGGATCGCGCCCCGGCTGGGTTCGTCGTCGCCGAACAGGATGAGATCGCACTCGGAGTCGAAGCCCATGGACCTGTTGTTGAGGTTGGCGGACCCGACGCGCAACAGCAGATCGTCGACGATCATCAGTTTGGCATGCACGAAAATCGGTATCTCGTCGTCACCGCGACGGTATACCGGATAGCGCAGCTCGACCCGATCGAGCACGCCGGCGCCCTCGAGTTTGGCGACGAAGCGTGTCCGCCCGGCGCCCATGCTGCGGGCTTCCAGCCAGCCCTCGTGAATGCGCGGAGTGACGATCAGCACTTGCAATTCGGGCCGGGCGCGGAGTCGCTCGATCAGGGCTTCGGCGATCACATCCGCGCAGACGAACTGATTTTCGATGTAGAGGTACTCGCGGGCACCAGCGATCATCGCCAGCAGGGAATCCCGTACCTCCTCTACCGCGGCCTGCTGTTCTGTGCCGGGGATGGTCCGGGCTATGCCGACCGAAACATCCTCGAAGAGGACTGCGGCGTGGCGCCGCAGATCGATGGCGGGCGGCGCCTCGACCTCCGCGCAAGGTGCCAGGCGCTCGGCGATGGCCGCGTACCAACGGCGGCGGACTTCGTCGCCCAGCGCTGCGGCGGCCGCCCCGGTGACGGCCAGCTGAATGTCGTGATAGGGACCGAAGGGTTCGCCCTCGTGATCGACGCGATCGGGGTCGTCCGGCTCGTGGTTGCGGCGATCCCAGCGTCGCACGGTGACATCCAGGCCACCGCAGAACGCCAGGGCATCGTCGATCACTATCAGTTTCTGGTGCTGACTGGCACCGATCGGCACCGCGCTGTCGAGCTCCATGCGCACATTGGCCGGCAGTCGCCAGTCGAGATTGATGCGCGGCAGCAGTTCGCGCTCTCCGGCATAGAGAATTGCCCAGTCCCAGAGCAGGATGTACACGCGCAGTTTCGGGTTTTCCGCAACCGCCCTGGCGATCACGGCGCGCAGGGTCGGCGCTGGATGCTCACCATCACGCACCAGGCGGGTCGCGCTGTGCAGATCCCAGCCGGCGATATAGATGCAGGAACGAGCGTTCAGGATGGCTTCGTGGAGACAGGCGAAATAGGATGCGGCGTCGACCAGCAGTGCCCCCTGCCCGGCCCGACAACGCCGCCAGCAGGGCAATGCACCAAAGATGTCGGTTTCGGTCGCGTTCGAATCCATGGCTTTATCTACACCAAATAGGGGCGTGTGGGCCGCCGCTCAATCGGCGGGATTCTCGCGCGGTTCCGGCAGCACCTGCCACTCGGGTTCCTCGAATTCGCCGATCACCCGGATCTCGCAGGTCCGGGTGTGTTTTTCGAGGATGCTGCGCACCGTCTCGTCGCGGCGATCATCCTTGGCGTCGCGCGCGGCCTTGGAATCCCAGTGCGCGATGGCGAGCACGCAATCGGGATCGCCGATTTTGCGGTGCAGGTAGGTGCCCCGAGCCCCCGGCGTGCTTTGGATGATCTCGCTGGCACGCACCCAGGCATCGGCGTATTCCTCCACGCTGTAGCCGGGTTTGACCCGTACTTCGAACACGAATTTCATTCTCTTGCCTCTTTGTTGGCGCTGCCTCGTTGCTGGCCCTGGCTCCGGCCCGCGGCGGGGTCGGCCGCATCCGGAACCTCGACCGCCTGCGGTACCGCGACGGCTCTTTTTCATGGCGCCATGGAGACGCCCGTCCGTCAACCCCGACCGATCTGCCCACAGCGCCGTACTTTTGGCCCGGGTTTTGCCCTGAATACCCGGGCAGCGCCCCTTTCTGGAAATCGACCCCGGGTTACTGATTCAATGGTGGCGCCTCGGGACTGTTTCAAAGGTTGCTGTAAAGGTTGCTGCAACCAACAACGCCTTGAAGCCTGCGCGGCCCGCCAGCGACGGAAGTGGAACCCAATATGTGTGGCATCTGCGGTGAAATCAGGCACGACGGCGAGGCCGTCGACCTTGCGCGCATCGAGCGCATGAAGCAATCGATGCGGGCGCGGGGGCCGGACGACGGCGGTACCTTCGCGGTCGGCAACCGGGCGTTCGGCCACCGGCGCCTGATGATCATGGATCTCTCGTCGCATTCGCAGCAGCCCATGACGGACCCGGAGCTGGGCCTGGGACTGGTGTTCAACGGTGCCATCTACAACCATCCGCAGCTGCGCGCCGAACTCCGCAAACTCGGCTACCGGTTTTTCTCGGAAGGCGACACCGAGGTGGTGCTCAAGGCCTATCACGCCTGGGGTATCGAGTGCCTGCAGCGCTTCCAGGGCATGTTCGCCTTCGCGATCTGGGAGCGCGACAGCGGCTGCACCGTGCTGGCGCGCGACCGGCTGGGCATCAAGCCGCTCTATTACAGTGCAGACGCCGACCGCTTCGCCTTCGCCTCCACCCTGCCCGCCCTGCTCGCCGCCGGCGGCGTGGATACCGCCATCGACCCGGTCGCGCTCAACCACTATCTCAGCTTTCATTCCGTGGTACCGCCGCCCCACACCATGCTGCGCGGCGTGCGCAAGCTGCGCCCGGCACACTATCTGACCCTGGATGCTGGGGGCCAGATCGAGGAGCGCAGCTACTGGTCGCTGGAGTTTCGTCACGCCGCGCCACGCGGCGAGGCGGAATGGCGCGAAGGGCTGCTGGAGGCGCTGCGCGCGGCGGTGCGCCGACGGCTGGTGGCCGCGGTGGACGTCGGCGTGCTGCTCTCGGGCGGAATCGATTCCAGCCTCCTGGTGGGGCTGATCGCCGAAGCCGGGATCAGCCGCTTCCGCACTTATTCGGTCGGTTTCGAAGCGGTTGGTGAGGAGGCCGGCGACGAGTTTCAGTATTCGGATATCGTCGCCGAGGCATTCGCCACCGATCACCAGCGCATCCGGGTGTCGTCCCGCGAGCTGCTGGAACAACTGCCGGCGGCCATCGAGGCCATGGCCGAGCCCATGGTCAGCCACGACTGTATCGGTTTCTATCTGCTCTCCCGCGAGGTCTCGCGTACCTGCAAGGCGGTGCAGAGCGGCCAGGGTGCCGACGAGGTATTCGGCGGCTACCACTGGTATCCGCCCATGGCAGGCAGCACCGAGCCCTTCGCGACCTATCGCCAGGCCTTCTTCGACCGCGACTTTGCCGAGTACTGCAGGGTGGTCGCCGATCCCTGGATCGAGCGCGACTTCGCCGCCGAGTTCGTGCAGGCCGAATTCGCCCGTCCCGGTGCCGAGGACTCGGTGGACAAGGCGCTGCGCATCGACACCACTGTCATGCTGGTCGACGATCCGGTGAAACGGGTGGACAACATGACCATGGCCTGGGGCCTGGAGGCCCGGGTACCCTTTCTGGATCACGAATTGGTGGAATACGCGGCGACCATGCCCGCTGCACTCAAGGTCCGCGGCGAGGGCAAATACCTGCTCAAGGAAGCCGCGCGCACGGTGATTCCGGCGGCGGTCATCGACCGGCCCAAGGGGTATTTCCCGGTGCCGGCGCTCAAGTATCTGCGCGGCGAAGTGCTCGACTATGTCCGCGACGCCCTGCTGGGCACGCACGCGCGCAACCGCGGGCTGTTCAGGCGCGACTACCTGGATCTGCTGCTCGACGATCCGGAGGCGCACATCACGCCGCTGCGAGGGTCAAAACTCTGGCAGATCGGCTTGCTGGAGAACTGGCTCCAGGCCCAGGGAATCTAGACCATTGAGAGGGTCTACCGCGAGGAGGACCGCGATGTCTGAGCAGGTTTCGCTGTACTGCGGCTGGGGGCGGGTGATCTTTGCCCAAACCTTCGAGGCACCCGAGAAGGTCGCCGAGGAAATGGTCCGCGAGCGGCCGGGGCAGCGCGATATCGCGGCCTATGTCAGCAATCCGCACGTGGTGCTGTCCTATGCACCGCAGCAGCTGTTTCTCGATCCCTCGGACATGCTGCGCCTCGATCTCACCGGCTTCGAGCCGGATGCCAATGGGACCGCCATCGAGATCCGGCGCATCACCCGGGAGGTCGAGGCCGAGGCGATCAACGACCTCTATCTCAAGCGCGACATGGTGCCCTCGGACGGCAATTTCATCTGGCGCCAGCGCAATTCGGACAAACTCGTATTTCTGATCGCCGTCGATGCCCAAAGCCAGGAGGTGCTGGGCACGGTGACGGGCATCGATCACCGCGCGGTTTTCAACGATCCGGACAATGGCTCCAGTCTCTGGTGCCTCGCGGTGGATCCCACCGCCCTGCGGCCGGGCATCGGTCAGGCGCTGGTCTGCGGGCTGGCGGGGTACTTCCAGCAAGCCGGGCGCGCCTACCTGGATCTGTCGGTGATTCACAGCAATACCCAGGCGAAGGCGCTGTACGACAAGCTTGGCTTCAGGCCGGTGCAGGTGTTTTCGATCAAGAACAAGAATGCCTACAACGAAAATCTGTTCATCGGCCCGGAATTCGAAGAGGAGCTCAACCCCTACGCACGCATCATCGTCGACGAAGCGCGCAGCCGCGGTATCACCGTGGACGTGCTGGACAGCAAGGAGGGCTACTTCCGGCTCTCCCTGGGCGCCAAGAGCGTGGTGTGCCGCGAATCGCTCAGCGAGCTGACCACGGCCATCGCCATGAGCCGCTGCCAGGACAAGTACGTGACCCACAGGTGGCTGAACAAGGCCGGTCTGCGCACGCCCGCATTTCAGCTGGCCGGCACTATCGAGGAAAACCGCGCCTTCCTGGAGGAACACGCCCAGGTGGTGGTGAAGCCGACCGTCGGCGAACAGGGCAAGGGCATTACCGTGGGGGTCGACAACGAAGCGAACCTGGAGGCGGCCATCGAGCTCGCCGGCCATTTCGGCGAGCGCGTGCTGCTCGAATCCTGTCATCCCGGACAGGATCTGCGCGTGGTGGTCATCAACAACCGGGTGGTGGCGGCGGCGGTACGCAAGCCGGCGCAGATCCGCGGCGACGGGGTACACGACGCCCGCACCCTGATCGAGAAGCAGAGCCGCCGGCGGGCGGCGGCGACCAGTGGCGAGAGCCGCATCCCCATCGACACAGAGACCGAGCGCCACCTCGCGACGAATGGCTATTCGCTGGACTCGATCGTCCCCGAGGGCGAACAGGTGGAAGTGCGCAAGACCGCCAACCTGCATACCGGCGGTACCATCCACGATGTCACCTCGATTCTCCACCCGCGTTTGGTCGAGGCCTCGGTACGCGCGGCGCGGCGTCTCGACATTCCGGTGGTCGGCCTGGATTTGATGGTGCGCGCCCCGGATCAGCCGGACTATGTCATCATCGAAGCCAACGAGCGCGTCGGCCTGGCCAATCACGAACCCCAGCCCACCGCCCAATGTTTCATTGATCTGCTGTTCCCGCTGTCACGCAAGAATCCGCGCCGCGATCCGGTCTATGGTCCGGATGAAAGCGATTCCGCGCCGGCCTGGGGTAACGGCAGCCTGCACGAGAAGCCATGATCCAGTCCAAGCGCATCATCACCACCCTGCTCGACCTGCTCGCCATTCCCAGCCCCTGTGGTTTCACCGACGAGATCGTCCACTACGTCGGCAAGGCGCTGGACGCCATGGGCGTCGCCTATGACATGACCCGCCGCGGCACCATCCGCGCCCGCCTGCCCGGCCGCACCGGAGGACCGGCGCGGGCGGTGGTCACCCACGTCGATACCATCGGCGCCATGGTGCGCTACATCCGCGACGACGGCCGCCTGCTGGTGGCCCCCATCGGCCACTGGTCGAGCCGCTTCGCCGAGGGCGCGCGGGTGACACTGTTCAGCGAGCGTGCCTGCTATCGCGGTTGCCTGCTGCCGATCCTGGACTGGGGGGTATCGCGGGACCAGGGCGTCGATCAGGTGCCGACGGACTGGGACCACATCGAACTGCGCCTGGAGGAGGCGGTGTTCAACGCCGAGCAGGTGCGCCAACTGGGCATCGAGGTCGGCGACTTCATCGCCCTGGAGAGCCATCCGGAAGTGCTCGAGAACGGCTATATCATCAGCCGCAATCTCGACAACAAAGCCGGCACCGCCAGCGTCCTGGAACTGCTGCGCCATCTGGTGGAAAGCGAAACCCCGGTGACCCACGACACCTATGTGCTGTTCACTGTCAACGAGACCGCCGGCGGCAGCATGGGCAGCGCCATCCTGCCGGAGGTCTCGGAACTGCTCACCGTCGACTTCGAGTCGGTCAAGCCCACCGAAAAGAGCCCCTTCAAGCGCGTCACACTGGCCAGCGGCGATGCCAGCGGACCCTACGACTACCACCTGACCAAACACCTTCACCGGCTGGCGGTCGATGGCGATATCCCGCTGCAACAGAAATACCTGCGCGCCTTTCACAGCGATGCCGCCTCGGCCCTGGTGGCGGGCCACGATGTGCGCACCGCGGTCATCGCCTACGCCGGGGACGCTTCGCACAGCGTCGAGCGCACCCATATCGAAAGCCTGACCAATGTGGTGCGGATGCTGGAAGCCTACACAACCAGCGAACCGACCTTCGCCGCGGACGCAGAACGAATCAGCGTCGACCGCTTCTCCCATCAGATCGATGCCCGCACCCTGCCCCGCCACCACGCCGAGGTGCCGGATCCCGCCGAGGTGCTCGACGGCGACTACCGCCGGAAGGACTGACCGCCAGTGTTTCCCGATGCCCTGGACCCCGACTACCTGCGCGCCCGTCTGCTGGATATGCTCGCCATCCCCAGTCCCACCGGCTTCACCAACGAGCTGTCGCGCTACGTCTGCAATGAGCTCGCGGCACTGGATATCGACTACGAGCTGACGCGCCGCGGCACCATCATCGCCGTGCTGCCCGGCGCACAGCGCTCCCTGGCACGCGCCGCCGTCAACCACATCGACACCATCGGCGCCGTGGTCGGAGAACTCAAGGACAACGGCCGCCTGAGCCTGATGCCGGTGGGAACCTGGTCGAGCCGCTTCGCGGAGGGCGGCCGGGTATCGGTATTCGCTCGCGGCCACGTCTACCGCGGTCAGGTGCTGCCCCTGCTCGCTTCCGGTCACGCTTTCAACGAGCGCATCGATCACCTGCCGGTGGCCTGGAACCAGATCGAGGTTCGCCTCAACGAACCTTGCCACAACCGCGAGGACCTGGTCGCACTGGGCTTGCGCAGCGGAGATTTCGTCGCCTTCGACTCGGATCCAGAGATCTCCGCAAGCGGGTACATCAGCGCTCGCCACCTCGACAACAAGGCCGGCGCCAGTGCCCTGCTCACCGCGCTCAGGGCGATCCGCGAGAGCGGACAACCGCCGGCGATCGATTTCCAGGCGATCTTCACCATCACCGAGGAGGTCGGCACCGGAGCCGGCTCCTCGCTGTCCGACGAAGTGGTCGAATTCGTGGGTATCGATATCGGCCCGGTGGCGCCCGGCCAGAACGCCCGCGAAACCGGCGTCACGCTATGTGCCCAGGACACCAGCGGCCCGTTCGACCAGCACATGCTGCGCAAATTCAAGCAACTGTGCCGCGACCGCGGCATCGCCCATCAGGTCGACGTTTTCCGCTACTACTATTCAGACGCCAATTCCGCGGTCCGCGCCGGGCACGATGTCCGCGACGCCCTGATCACCTTCGGCACCGATGCCACCCACGGCTACGAACGCACCCACCTCAGCAGCCTGTTATCCGTCGCGCAGCTGCTCTACGCCTACAGTTACAGCGAACCCCTGGCGGCCACCGTCAGCGCGTGGCACCAACACACGAAGTGATTGCGGTTGCGACAGGAGGCGCGCGCCGCGGACCTGGCGCGGACTAATCGGTCGACATCGAATGGTTTGATGTGTAATCATGTCGGGGCCGGTTCGAAATCGGCGCCGCGTCCCACCGCGGGCACAGGCAATCAAGACATCTTACCGTCGACAGGAGTATGACCATGGCAGTAACTCCACAGGATCTACCCTACCCCCTGGAGGCTCTAGAACCCCATATTTCCAGGGAAACCCTCGAGTATCACCACGGCAAGCATTACAAGGGCTATGTCGACAAACTGAATGCCGCGATCAAGGGCACGGATGCCGATGGCATCGAACTCGCCGAGCTGGTGCGTAGCGGAGAGGGCAAGCCCTATTTCAACCACGCCGCCCAGGCCTGGAATCACGAGTTCTATTTTGCCGGCTTCGGCGCCGGCACGGCCGCCGCCCCGGACGGCGAGCTGGCCGAGGCGATCGCCGCCAAGTATGGCTCTTTCGAGGATTTTGTGGCGCAGTTCAGCGATCAGGCCAAGACTCTGTTCGGCTCCGGCTGGACCTGGCTGGTGCTGGACCCCCAATCCGGACTGGAGATCGTCAATACCGCCAATGCGCAGACGCCATTGACGGGCAGCGCAGCTCCGCTGCTGACCTGCGATATGTGGGAGCACGCCTACTACATCGACTACCGCAACGAGAAGCCGAAATACCTGTCGGGCTTTTTCGAGGTGGTCGACTGGAATTCGGTGGCGAGCCGTTATGCAGCGGCCAGGGGTTGAGCGCAAAACGACGGCCGGGGTTACCCCGGCCGCCGGCGGTTGTGCCGCGGAGACCGGACGATGACCGCTCGCCGGCACCCGGACCGCGACCTCACCGAGGATGTCCTGGTCGCCTTGCGCCGCATCATTCGCGCCACCGATCTGCGCTCGCGCGAACTGGCCCGGCAGACCGGGCTCACCACCGCCCAGCTCATCGTGCTGCGGGCGATTTTCCAGCTCGGCGAAGTCAATACCCGGGCAATTTCCGCGCAGGTGAGCCTGAGCCCGGCGACCGTCACCACCATCATGGACCGACTTTCCGTGCGGGGCTTCATCGAACGGTACCGCTCCACCACGGACCGACGCGTGGTCTATACCCGGCTGACTCACAAGGGGCTCCGTGCGTTGAGTGCGGCACCCATGCCGCTCCAGGAAGCGTTCGGCGCCAGATTTCGCGCCCTGCCGGGAACCGAGCAGCACGCGCTGGTGCGCACCCTGGAGCAGATCGCACGGATGATGGATGCCGGCGACCTGGACTGGGAACCCCTGCTCACGGCCGGGGACCACGCTGATCCGGCTGCGGAGCTGAACTCTCCGCAGCCCGAGTGATCCAAGGCGTCCGGACCATTCGCAGGGGTCCTCAGAGGTCGACAGTGCAGTCGCCGCTGCCATAGCCTAGAATCCCCTGCTTCGACTCAGCCCGACGATCTACATGCCCGCCATACGCTCCCTGCCCCGCGCCCTCGCGCTGCTCGCCGCCCTGTTGCTACCGCTGCAGGCAGCGGCTTTTGCCCAACTGCGGCCGGACGACGCCCTGCGCAGCTCCCTGCGCGAGATCGTCCGCGTCCTGGAAAAACGCCACTACCGCAAGCTGGCACTGGATGACCAGTTCGCTTCCGAGCTGCTGGATCTCTATATCAAGCGGCTCGATCCGGCCCGCACCTACCTGCTCGCCGCCGATCTGGCCGAGTTCGAACCCTGCCGCAGCCGATTGGACGACGAACTTCAGGCAGCGGCCCTCGATTGCGCCTACCGGATCTACAATCGTTTTCGCGATCGCCTCCACGATCGTCTGGAAGCGAATCTGACATATCTGGAAAGTGACGCCAAATTCGATTTCGAGCGCAAGGAATCGCTACCGCTGAACACCGATGAGCAGCCCTGGCTGGCATCCGCCGCCGCGGCTGACGATTACTGGCGCCGGCGCATGAAAGACAGTCTGCTGCGGCTGCTGATGTCGAGCAAGGAGCCCGAGGACGCCCGCAAGCTGTTGATCAAGCGCTACCGCACCCAGCTCGGTCGTCTCGACCAGCAGACCACCGCCGATGTTTTCGAGCTCTACACCAATACCGTCGCCGGCATGTACGACCCACACACCTCGTTCATGGATGCGCGCAGCATCGAGAATTTCCAGATCAGCATGTCGCTGTCACTGGAGGGTATAGGCGCAGTACTGCAAAGCGAGGAGGAACACACCAAGGTCGTCCGCGTCGTGCCCGGCGGCCCCGCGGACAGGGACGGCCGCCTGCAGGCGGGCGACCGCATCGTCGGCGTCGCCCAGGGCGAGGACGGGGAAATGGTCGATGTCATCGGCTGGCGGCTCGATGAGGTCGTCGACCTGATCCGTGGCAAGAAGGGAACCCGGGTACGCCTGGAGATCCTGCCCGCCGCCGTGGGCGCAGCGGGCACTGCGCACGAATTGGCGATCGTCCGCGATCAGGTCGCCCTGGAGGAACAGGCGGCGCGGGGCGACCTGATCTCCATACCCGATGGAGAGCGCCAGGTGCGGCTGGGTGTGATCACCCTGCCCACCTTCTACATGGACTTCGAGGCCTATCGCAACCACGACGAAAATTTCCGCAGCACCACCCGGGATGTC
The DNA here is from genome assembly GCA_913060555.1 of uncultured Gammaproteobacteria bacterium. Taxonomy (GTDB): domain Bacteria; phylum Pseudomonadota; class Gammaproteobacteria; order Pseudomonadales; family Porticoccaceae; genus JAGPUQ01. The sequence continues at coordinate 24,304 of CAJXRS010000029.1, forward strand.
TTCAACATCCTGCAGCGGTTTCGCAGCGAAGAAGTGGACGGCATCATCCTCGACCTGCGCAACAACGGCGGCGGTTCACTGTACGAGGCCACGGCGTTGGCCGACCTGTTCATCGATCCGGGCCCGGTCGTGCAGATCCGCCACGCCAACCGCAAGGTGTCCCTGGACCAGATGGCCGAGCGGCCCGCCATGTATCGGGGCCCCTTGGTGGTAATGATCAACCGCCTCAGCGCCTCGGCTTCGGAAATCTTCTCCGCCGCCATCCAGGATTATGGGCGCGGCCTGGTAGTCGGCAGCCAGAGCTTCGGCAAGGGCACCGTACAGATCCTGACGCCGGTGCGCGAAGGCCAGCTCAAGCTCACGCAATCCAAGTTCTACCGGGTCTCCGGGGACAGCACTCAGGAACGCGGCGTGCTTCCGGACATCGCCTTTCCCTCGCTCTATGATCTGCATGAGATTGGCGAGAGCGCCCAGGATCGCGCCCTGCCCTGGGACCGCATCGATCCGGTCAGCTTCGATCCCTATGATCACAACGAAGAGGCCCTGGCACCGCTCAACCAAGCGCATGCCCGCCGCGTGGCGGAAGATCCCGATTGGCGTTATCTGGTCGGCGAGCTGGAGCTGATCGAACACAACCGATCGGTCACCGAACTGCCGCTGAACCGCAAGGCCCGCGAGCGCATGACTCGGGAGCGGGAGGAAGCACTGCTCGCACTTGCCAACCGCCAGCGTTCGGCCAAGGGCGAGGCGCCTTACCCGGATCTCGAAGCCTGGCGTGCGGACCGCGGCGGTGCATCCAAAACCGACGATACGGCCGCCGAGACTCAGAACGACGATCCGCTCGGCAAGCCGGACCCCAGCGAGGACCCCATGCTCAAGGAAGCCGGTCATATTCTGGTCGACTACCTGGAGCTGCTAGCCAAGCACCGCCAGAAGGTGGCCGAGCGTACGCCGGGCTCGAATTCGTGAAAATAATTTCATTCAATATCAATGGAATAAGAGCAAGACCTCATCAACTGCAAGAGATTATTGCACGCCATGATCCAGACGTGATCGGCCTCCAGGAAACCAAGGTCGCCGACGACCAGTTCCCGCTGCAACAGATCCACTCACTGGGTTACGACTGCGCCTATCACGGCCAGAAGGGACACTATGGCGTCGCCCTGCTGTTCCGCCGCGCGCCGCTATCCTGCTGCCGCGGCTTTCCAGACGATGGCGAAGACTCCCAGCGCCGCCTGATCAAGGCCACCTTCGAGAGCCGGCGGGGCCAGGTGCATATCTACAACGGCTATTTTCCCCAGGGCGAAAGCCGCGCTCACCCCACCAAGTTTCCCGCCAAGGAAGCCTTTTACCGACAGCTCGCCGCCACCCTGCGCGCCCAGCATTCGCCCGAGGAACTGGTAGTCGTGATGGGTGACATGAACGTAGCTCCCGAGGATGTCGATATCGGCATCGGCGAAGACAACCGCAAGCGCTGGCTGCGCACCGGCAAATGCTGCTTCCTGCCCGAGGAGCGCCAATGGTACGCCGAGCTGTCCGCCTGGGGCCTCAAAGACACCTTCCGGGAACAACACGGCGACCGCAGCCTGTTCAGCTGGTTCGACTACCGCAGCCGCGGTTTCGAGCGAGACCCGCCACGGGGTCTGCGCATCGACCTGCTGCTCGCCAGCGCCGGCCTCTGCGAGGCGCTCACCGACAGCGGCATCGATCTCGATATCCGCGCGATGGAAAAACCCTCCGACCACTGCCCGGTGTGGGCGGAATTCGATCTCTAGAGCCGTTCGGCGGATGCGCTGCGCATCCGGCGTTTCCCTGGGCGAACCACCGTGCGATTTTTTGGTGGATGCGCCTTCGGCTTATCCACCCTACAACAGCGACGCTCGCGTCACCGTGGGCGCAATGTCGTCCGTGTCATCCGTTCGGACCGTGCCGGTGGATGCGCCTGCGGCTTATCCACCCTGCGCCTGGCGTCACCACCGTCTTCGTAGGCCAGATAAGCCACACCGCGGTGCATCCGGCAATCCCGACCGCCACCCTGCCACTCCGATGGGTCTCGGTCGCCGCGACCTTGTGCCTCAACTGCCGCCACCTGGCAATTTCTTTCGACAGGCTCTCAGAACTCGTCAACCAAAACCGCGCAGTGCCGTTATCATCTCTACCATCCACCGTACGAGGGGCCAGAGATGCGCCGCACTATCCTCCTCACCAGCCTGCTGCTGGCAACCGCACTGACAGCCCTGCCCGCCAGCGCCGGGCACGATGACAAGGGACCGCGCTGGGACCGCTACCAGCACTATGATTTCCGCGATCGCCACCATCATGTGCGCCCCAGCCACTCGCGCAACTACCGCCCTCACCATGTACGCGAGTACCGGGTCATCAAGCGCCACCATTATCGCGCTGATCGGCATCACGATCGGCGCCACCACCATCACGACCATGACGCCTATACCATCATTGGGGGAGCCATACTGCTCAACGAGATCCTGCACCACTGAAGGGAACCCGCGGAGTGTATGCCGATGATGGCCAAGGCAATGATGGCCAAGGCAACGATGACCAAGGCGCCCACCGTGCTGTTGCGACCACCCTGGGACGCGGACCCAGCCTGGTCCCGGCAACCGGCCGCCATGGATGATTTCCTCGCCGCCGTGGAAGGGCGCGCCTTTGCGATCGCGCTGAGCCTGCTCCGCGACCGTGAAGAAGCGCTCGATGCGGTGCAGGATGCCATGTTGCGGCTGGTGCGCAGCTACGGCCACAAACCGAAGGAGGACTGGCCGCCGTTGTTCTACCGCATACTCAACAATCGCATCCACGACAGCTTTCGGCGCCGCAAGTACCAGGGACGCTGGTTCGCAGCGCCCGGCTTGGCGGTGGGCCAAGACCAGGCCGATCCCCTGGCCCAATACCCGGACCCGTCGGCGAATGCACCACCCGAACACCTGGAGCGATCGCGGCGGCTGGACGCACTGCAAACCGCGGTGCGCGAGCTGCCCCGCCGCCAGCGCGAGGCCTTCGTCCTGCGCTGTTGGGAAGGCCTGTCCACCGCCGAGGCCGCCCACGCCATGCGCTGCACCCAGGGTAGCGTCAAGACACATTACTTCCGCGCGCTGCACGCGCTCCGCGAAAAGCTGGAGGACTTCCGCCCATGAATGACCTGGAGCGGTGCTGGCGAGAGGATCTGCGCACTCTCGAGGCACACATCGATCCACAGACCGCCAGGCGACTGGCCGCTGCACGGCGAGCAGCGCTGGAGCAAGCTTCGACCAGGAGGCTCGGCCCGCGCTGGCTGGCGCCCATCACCGGCGCCGCCCTGGCGTGTGGATTGACGCTATGGATCCTCGCTCCCCAGATACGACTGGCCAATCCGGAGCCCCCAAATGCCCTGTCGAGTACCGAATCGCTCGAACTCTACGAGGATCTGGAGTTTTACTCCTGGCTGGCCAACAGTCAGTGGGATCGGGAACAGGGGTAAGCCGGTGGGCGCGACTCTGACTGGCCTTGGGTGGCGGCTGGCGTTATGCCTGTTGCTGGCCATCTCCTCGGGCGAGGCGCTGGCCAGGCGCCCGGAACCACCTGCTGCTGCGGTGACCGCGCACGCCGTATCTTTCCAGGCACGGGAGTCCCAAGCCGCGGCCGGGCGCCCTGAATTGACGCCGCCAAGCGCCTCGGTCGATCCTTGGCGCCTCCGCTCCCCACGGGTTGCCAAGCCCCTCTTTTTTTCCCCTGCCGGCGGGAATACCTTCCAAGGCCACAGACTGGCCGATCGCAAGGGTGATAAGGGTGATAAAGACAACCGCAAGAGCCGGGGCAAGGATCACCCGGCGCTGGAACGAGGCAGAGGCGTCGACGCGGATCGACTTCATCCTGCGGACCGCAAAAAGCTCGAAGAGCGGAGGCGCCGCTTCCGGGAACTGCCCCCCCAGGAGCAGCGCCGCCTGCTGGAGGCCAGAGAGCGCTTTCGGCACCTGCCACCCGAGGAGCGTGCCCGCTTGCGCGAAAAATGGCGCCAGTTGTCACCCGAAGAACGGCGTCGCTGGCGTGAAACCGAACTGGAACCCGAGCATTGAGCGGTACGGCGCCGACGCCCCTGCAAAGTTTTCGTAGGTCGGATAAGCCGCGCAGCGGCGCATCCGACAATCCTCGGGCGGCGCATCCGGAACCCGCCCCGTCGCGATGGAATGAGCGAACCCGGTTCCCAGCCCCGCTGCCCTGGCTCTGGCTGCTCGGCGCCCTGCTGCTCGCCGGCTGTGCCGGCCAGCCGTCACCGCCACCGTTCGCGGTACCGGAAAAAAGTGCCTCCGAGCGCCTGATCGAGACCGTGGAACGCGACCATGGCGTCCTGGCCGCGGCCCGTGTGCGCAGATGGTTCGAGTTGATGGAGCAGGGCCGTGCCCTGCCCGATCCACAGCGCCTCCAGCTCACCAATCAGTATTTCAATGGCGCCCGTTTCACTACCGATTACGCGGTCTGGCAAAAGGCAGACTACTGGGCCACGCCGGTCGAATTCCTGATCGAGGATGCCGGCGATTGCGAGGAGTTCGCCATCGCCAAGTACATCACCCTGACGCGGATGGGCATCGCCGACAGCGCGTTGCGGATCACCTATGTCAAGGCGCTCAGCCTCGACCAGCCGCACATGGTGGTCGCCTGGTACGAAACCCCGGCCGCCGACCCCCTGATCCTCGACAACATCGAGCCGCGCATCCTGCCCGCGAGCCAGCGGCCCGATCTGATCCCCGTGTACAGCTTCAATGGCTCCGATCTCTGGCTGGCGCGCAATCGCCGCGAGCAGGTCCGCTCCGGAGATGCGGCCACGCTGTCACACTGGCAGCAATTGCGGGAAAGACTCGCCAGACAGCTCGGGCCGTAAAGGCGCACAGCATGGTGGGTGCGCTGCGCTTACCAGCCCTCACTAAGCATCGTCGCCGTAGGCCGGATAAGCCGAAGGCGCATCCGGCAAAACAAACGTCCGGCAATCCACGCAACGCCGACCAGGCAAAAAAAACCCGCCACAGCGAATGTGGCGGGGTTTGGGACCGAACCGGCCTCAGGGAGCATCGGTTACCAGGCTGCCGCCGGACAACAGGGTGCTGATGTCGGTAGCCACGCCCTGCAACACGATGCTCTGGTCCGGAGCGGTGAAATTGCCCCCGCCATCGGCATCGACGCTGATGGTTGTGTCCGTGCCATCGTCAGTGACCTGCAGATAACCACTCAAATCGCCGGAAAACTCCTCATCCTGAAGCAGCGCCGAGAGATCCAGCACATCGCCGCCGGCAAAATCGGTGATGGTGTCCGTCCCTGTTTCTCCCGCGTTCCAGATAAAGGTGTCATTGCCGGTACCGCCGGAAAGCAGATCATTGCCGGTACCGCCGGTAATCTGGTCATCGCCTTCCTGACCGAAGATGATGTCATCGCCGGCGCCGCCATCCAGGGTATCGTGCCCACCGCTACGCCCGCTTTCCTGCGCAACCTCGGAAAGGTTGCCCTGAATGTAGTTGATGGTATCTGCGCGGTCCCAGGTGGGGCCGCCCTCGAGCTGTTGGAACACCAGCCATCCGGCGCCATCCGGCGTGGTCAATCCCTGCGCATCGGCCAGAGTGTTCGTAAAGGGCGCGTCACCGAACAGGATGTCGTCACCGCCGCCGCCGTTGATCTGGTCGCTGCCGGCGGTAGATGCCTCGACACCGCCTCCGGTGATCTCGCCGATCACGTCGGTGAGCTCTTCCGCAGTGGTGATGTTGTCAGCCGAATGGTCTCCGGGACTACCGGCTGAGTCGCCTTCCACCTGGTCCAGCACTCCCAGCGCATCTTCACCGACGTTGATACCCACCGCCTCGATGTTGAAGTCAGCGCCCAGGATAGCGCCTATTTCCGAGCCCGTATCCGTGTCGCCTGAGGTGGTATCCGTACCGGTAATTTGCGCAATGGTATCGGTATCCAAGTCCTGTCTCTTATACACATCTGACGCTGCCGACGAATAGAGAGGTGTAGA
>CAJXRS010000030.1 GCA_913060555.1 uncultured Gammaproteobacteria bacterium
ACGAGATCATGCCTAGTCTCGTGGGCTCGGAGATGTGTATAAGAGACAGGCTGGATGCGGTGGCCGGCGATGACGACTGGGAGCGCGCACTCTTCCATCTCCACAATCGCCTGCTGGAGCGCGGCGGTAGCCTGGTGGTCGCCAGTCGGGCAGCGCCCCGCGCGCTGCCGTTGCGCCTCCCGGATCTGCGTTCGCGGTTGCTGGCGGGTTATGGATTTGCCCTGGCACGCTACGACGACGACCAGTGTCTGGCCGTGCTTCGCTTTCGCGCCGCCCGCCTGGGGCTGGCCCTGAATGCAGAGGCGGGGCGCTACCTGGTCAATCGGGCGCCCCGGGAGCTGAGCGCGCTGATCGCGCACCTGCGCGTGCTCGATCGCGCGGCGCTGACGGATCAGCGCCTGCTCACGGTGCCCTTCATCAAGCAGGTGTTCGGCTGGTAGCGCGCTGTCCCCTGGCGCAACCCGTTCGCCTTCAGGGCGCGCTGCATTCCAGGCAGTGCAGAAACAGATGCCGCTCCGAGGCGGCTGTCCAGTCCGGGACAGCCTCCGACAACAGTGGGCGCAGCAGTGTCACCAGGCCCGCCAGGGAGTCCGGCCAACGGACTCCGGCGGGCAGCTGTGCGCCTTCCAGCAGGCGCCGCAGCAGGCGTTGGCGCAGATCCAGGGGCGGCTCCACGGGTACCTGTCGGTAGTCTTCGACACCGGCCAGTCCGGCGGCGGCGGCGACGGCTTCCGGCAGGCCGCCAAGATGATCGACCAGGCCCAACGACAACGCCTGGCGACCGGTCCAGACTCGCCCCTGGGCGATGCGGTCCACCGCTTGGGGATCCTGGTCGCGGCCGCTGGCGACCAGGGAGAGGAAGCGTTGATAGAGGCTTTCCACGTTGGCCTGGATCAAGCGTGCCGCCTGGGGGCTGAGCGGGCGGTCGAGGCGCATGCCACCGGCCAGCGGATGGGTGCCCACGCCATCGTTGTGGATTCCCAGCGCCGCCAGGGAGTTCTCGAAGGTCGGTACCACGCCGAACACGCCGATGGATCCGGTCAGTGTGGTCGGCTCCGCCCAGATCTCGTCGGCTTCGGCAGCGATCCAGTAGCCGCCCGAGGCGGCCACGGTGCCCATCGAAATCACCACGGGGATGCCGGCGGCCTGGGTGGCGAGTAGTTCCCGACGAATGAGGTCGGCGGCGAAGGCGCTGCCGCCCGGACTGTCGACGCGCACCACCAGGGCGTCGAGACGGTCCTGTTCGCGGGCTTTGCGGACCAGCCGCGACAGGCTGTCGCCGCCGATGGCGTTGGCCGGCTGTTCGCCGTCGTACATGGTGCCGGCGGCGATCAACACCCCGATCCGCGGCCGCTCGCCATCGGCTTCCCGTGCCGAGCCCTGGTGGTGCAGATAGGTCTGGACATCGACCTGCGCGTAACCGATGGTGGATCCTCGAAAGTAGCCTTCCGGGGCGGCACCGGCCAGCGCCTGGAGTTCAGCGGCGATTTCCGAGCGGGTGCTCAGCTGGTCGACCAGACCTTCCCGCAGCGCCAGGGCGGCGCCGTCGCCGCCCGCCGCCACGAGCTTGGTATCGAGCTCGCGGATATAGCTGTCCAGGGTGCCGGGGTCGAGTTGCCGGCGCGTCTCGACCCCGGATCCGTAGTGCTGCCAGAGTGCGTTCAGCCAGGCTTCCGTGTGCTCCCGGGAGGCCGGCGACATGCCGGTGCCGGTGAAGGGTTCCACGGCGTCCTTGTAGGTCCCCACTCGGAAGACGTGAAACTGGATCCTGAGCCGATCCAGTGCTTCCTTGTAATACAGATGGTAGCTGCCGAAGCCGGTGAGCAGGACGTGGCCCAGCGGATTCAGGTGAATGGTGTCGGCGTAGCTGGCCAGGTAATACTGTTGCTGGTCGAAGCCATCGCCCGCGGCGATCACGGGTTTGCCCCCGGCGCGAAATCGCCGAAGCGCCTCGCCGACGCTGTCCAGTTTGTCGATGCCGCCACCCTGCAGGTCGCCGACATCGAGCAATATGCCCTTGATCCGCGAGTCGTCCGCCGCCGCGTCTATGGCCTCGACCAGGTCACCGACCCGGGTTTCCGCCGCCGGGCCGGAATCCGGAGCCAGCAGGTCGCGGGGATCCGGGTAACTGAGCTGTTCGACCAGGATTCCTTCCGGTGCCACACGCAGTATCGCGCTGGCGGGCAGTGGCGCCAGCCCTCCGCCAAACAGGCTGATCAGCACCAGTACGAACACCACGGCCAGCACTGTCCGCACCAGGACCACGAACGCGTGCAGCACGCGGCCGATGCCGCGCGCCAGGCGGCGCAGGAATCCGGGTTTCTTCTTGCTCATGGCAGTGATCTCCTGCTCGGATTGCGGCGGGTGATGATCCGGGTTGCCGCGCCGAACGGGTTCAGGCGCCGGGCTGGTTGCGCCGCCAGCGACTGCACAGCATGGCGGCGATGAACAAAGTTACCACGGCGATCAGGGCCGCGGCATCGAACAGATCGGCGTCGGGGGCGAACAGCCGCGTGACGATGACGCAGAAATAGAGCAGACAAACGAAGCACAGCAATGCCAGGCCGCGCGGGCGGGCGCGGTATACCGCGGGAACGAAGATGAGCAGCGGCAGCAAGGCGGGGATCAGCAGCAGCGCCGGGGTATCGCCGCTCAGGATCCCGGCAGTGATCGCGGCCGCCAGCGACGCCAGGCTGGCGGCGGTCACCGCCCGCGCGACAGCGATGCGCGCGGCCGGGACCCTGCCACTGGCGGCAGCCGGACTCAAAGCAGTTCCAGGACGTTTTCCGGCGGTCTGCCCAGCACCGCGCGCTCGCCACGGACCACGATGGGACGCTCGATCAGGCGCGGATGCGCATTCATGGCGGCGAGGATCTGCGCCTCGCTGTAGTCGGGATTGCCCAGCCCCAGGCTCCTGTACTCCGGTTCGCCCTTGCGGAGCAGCTGCCGGGCGTTCATGCCCAGCTTGCCCAGCAGTTCGCGCAGCGCGGCGGGATCGGGCGGATTGTCGAGATAGGGGATGATCTCGGGTTCGATGCCTCGTGCGCGGAGCAGCTCCAGCGTCTGCCGCGACTTGGAGCAGCGCGGGTTGTGATAGATGACGACCATGGCCTGTGTACAATGGCAGCGAATCCTGACCCGCATTCTAATCTCTGACCAGCGACGGGACCAAACTGAAGGATCTGGTGTGCGGCATGCGGCAGTGGCCGGGGATCGCGGTTGCCTTCGTCCGCCATCTGGTGCAGCGCTACCGGGACGACGAATGTCAGACCAGCGCGGCGGCCTTGACCTATGTCACCCTGTTTGCCGTGGTGCCCCTGCTGACCCTGTCCTTTGCCGCCTTTTCGCTGGTGCCGGCGCTGGGGGACACCGGCGGGCAGATTCAGGGGTTGATCCTCGACCTGCTGATGCCCGCCAGCAATCCGGAAGTCGGTGAATACCTGTTCAAATTCTCCAGTCAGGCGCGCTCGCTGAGCGCCGTCGGCGGTCTGATACTGGTGGTCACGGCGCTGCTAACGCTGCGCAGAATCGAGCGTACCTTCAACCGCATCTGGGGGGTGGTCGACGACCGCAGCGGGCTGTCGGGCTTTTTGCTGTATTGGGCGGTGCTGACCCTGGGTCCCATACTGATCGGCGCCGGCTTGCTGATGCACACCTATCTGGTGGCCTTTCAGGCGCTGGTCGACGAGTTGGACGTGCTCGGCATCACCGCGCTGGTGCTGGAGTATCTGCCCTGGCTGTTGACCTGGGCGGCCTTCACCCTGCTGTTCACGGCGGTACCCAACGCCCGCGTGCCAATGCGCTATGGTGCGCTTGGCGGGCTGGTCATCGCAGCACTGTTCGAGACGGCCAAGTTTCTGTTCGGCGCTCTGGTGACCAACAGCAACTACTACACCATCTATGGCGCTTTTGCCGCGTTGCCGCTGTTTCTGGTTTGGATCCATCTGTGCTGGATGATTCTGCTGGGCGGTGCCGAACTCACGCGTGCTCTGGAGACCTTCGGCAATCAGCGCCGCGTCGAGCCCATGTCCGACCTGCTGGCCATGTTGGTCGCCTGTGTCCTTTGCGCCAGGGCCCAACGGTTCGGTCAGACTGTGCGCGACCGCGATGTGCTGGCCGCCGGTGTCCCCGATGCCCAGTGGCGCCGGTTGCGCGAGCGGCTGCGCCAACGCCGCATCCTCGCCCGCACCGCCGGGGGTGCCTATGTGCTGGCGCGGCATCCGGGGCAGCTGAATGTCACCCAGTTGGCGGCGCTGGCACCGGCCGATGTGCTGGGCGAGGCACCGCCCCGGGTTCCCGAGCCCCTGCGCGCAATGCCCGGCTTCGCGGGTCTGGAATCACTGCTGCTCGCGGGCCGCGAGGTCGCGGGCAAACGCATGGCCATTTCCCTGGAGGAACTGATTGATGAACATTCCCCTGCCCAACGTACCGACGCTTGACCGGCGCCGTGGTCTGGCTCCAATACTGTTCTGGCTGGTGGCGACTCTGGCCGCCTGCGGGCAGTCGGACGGCGGTTATCCGCTGCTCGATGGCGGCGAGCTGCGCCTCGACCAGGCCGATGGCCGACTGACGTTCATCAATTACTGGGCAGAGTGGTGCGCGCCCTGTCGCGAGGAGATTCCCGAGCTCAACGCCTTCGCCGCTGCGCATCCCCAGCGGGTCCGCGTGCTGTCGGTCAATTTCGATGCCGCCACCGGCGAGGCGCTGCGCGACCAGATCGCGGCCCTCGGCATCCGCTTTCCGACCCTGCTGGTCGATCCCCGTCCTGCACTCGGTGTGCCACCGCCCCAGGGATTGCCGGAAACCCTGGTACTGGACGATCGCGGCGAGCTGCTGGAGGTGCGCCGCGGCCCGCAAACGCGGGCCGATCTGGAAGCGGTGCTGGCGGAGGCCGGGCCCTGAAGCGGCGCTGCGGCGGTCGTTCAGGCAATACCTTGTCGCCGGCGGGCCGGGAGGAGGCATGATGAGCCAAAGCGAAACCGGGAATTGGATCGCGGTCGCGGCGCTTGCGGAATTGGCTGCGGATCGGCCGCTCGGGGTCGAGGCCGGGGGCCGCGAACTGGTGTTGGTGCGCAGCGGCGACGCGGTGCGCGCCTACGACGGCCGCTGCCCGCATCAGGGTACCTTGCTCGCCGAGGGCGAGATCCGCGAGGGCGCCCTGGTGTGCCGCGCACACCAGTGGCGCTTCGATCTCCACACCGGCAGGCGCAAAGGTCCCGGCGGGGAGTGCCTGCGCAGCCATGCCACGCGTGTCGAGGACGGGCAGATCCTGGTAGCTGTGAATGCCGCGGATGGCGGCGGCGCAGCGCAGCAGTCGGTTACCCCGGCGGCCCTGCCGGGCCCACGCGGCCTGCCCTGGATCGGCAATCTCCATCGGATCCGACGTTCGGCCTTTCACCAGACGCTGGAGGCGGGCGTGGCGCACTGGGGCCCGGTGTACCGATTTCGTTTCGGCCGCCAACCCATGGTGGTGGTCGCCGACGCCGAGCTGGCCAACGCGGTGCTCAAGGCCAGGCCCGACGCATTCCGGCGCAGCAGCCAGCTGGAGCGGGTATCAGTGATGGGGGTCGGGACCGGCGGTGTGTTCATGGCCGAGGGCGAGCGCTGGCGCCGCCAGCGGCCGGTGGTGGTGCAATCCCTGGATACCGGCCATCTGCGCCAGTTTTTCCCCACTCTGCTGCGGGTGACCGACCGCCTGCGGCGGCGCTGGCAGGGAGGTGCCCTGCCGTCCGGTCGCGACGTGCAGGCGGACCTGATGCGCTTTACCGTGGATGTCACCGCCTCGCTGGCATTCGGCCAGGAGATCAATACCCTGGAGGAGCGGGGCGAGATCATTCAAGAGCACCTGGACAAGATCTTTCCCACCATCCAGCGCCGTCTGTTGGCCCCCGTCCCCTACTGGCGTTGGTTGCGCCTGCCCGCCGACCGCGATCTGGAGCGCTCGGTGCGTAGAATCTACGCCACCATCGCCGATTTCGTGGCGGACGGCAGGGCGCAACTGGCAGCCCGCCCGGAGTTGCGCGAAAGCCCGGAGAACCTCTTGCAGTCGCTGCTGGTGGCCGCGCAATCGGATCCGCAGTTCAGTGAGCGGGAGGTGGCCGACAATGTGCTCACCATGCTGCTCGCCGGTGAAGACACCACGGCCAACACCCTGGCCTGGGCGCTGTATTTTCTGGCCGGCCATCCGGAGGTGCAGGAGCGCATGGCCGCGGAGATCGCCACCACACTGCCGGGCGGCCGCTTCGCCGATTTCGGGCAGACCCGCGATCTGCCCTATATCGAAGCGGTGATCCAGGAGACCATGCGCCTCAAGCCGGTCGCGCCGTTGAATATCGTCGAGGCCAACCGCGATCTGGAGATCGGCGGCCTCCGCCTGCGCCGCGGTGACGCTGTGGCAATCCTCACGCGCGCCATCGCGCTGCGTGAGCCGGCCTTTGCCGAACCCGAGCGGTTCGACCCGGCGCGGTGGCTGCGCGCCGATCCCGACCGGCGCGGGTTCGATCCGCATTCGTTCATGCCCTTCGGGTCGGGGCCGCGCCTGTGTCCGGGACGCAGCCTGGCGCTGCTGGAGATGAAGGCGGTGCTGGCCATGGTCGGCGCCGGATTTTGGGTGGAGCCGGCGGTGGATCTGGCGTGGGTGAGGGAGCGCCTGTCGTTCACCATGAGCCCGTCCGGTTTGCGCCTCCATCTGCATCCGCGGGCCGCGGACTGACCGAATACAGACTGCTCGACTTGCGCCGTCCCGGCGAGCCCGGGACTCCGCTCAATGGGCCGCGGAGGCAGTGTCGCGCCCGCTGGCTGAGCCGGCCCCGGGCAATCCCACCGACAGGGTTGCGGCGATGCTTACCAGGGCCGCCGAGACCCAGAGACAACTGCCCAGGCCTGCCGCCTGGTACAGCCATCCGGAGAGCACTGTGCCCAGCAGGCGGCCGCCGGCGTTGGCCATGTAATAGAAGCCCACGTCCAGGGAGACGCCCTCGGCGCGCGCATGGCGGACGATCCAATAGGAATGGATCGCCGAATTGAGCGCGAATGCCACGCCGAAGGCGAGCAACCCGACCACCAGCACCCGGGCATCCTGGCCATGCCCCAGCGCCAGGGCAATGCCCGCCGGCAGTGCCGCCAGTGCGAAGCCCGCGCCGACCAGGGCGCCAGGGTTCGGCGTGCGCGCGCCCCACAGCCGGGGGGCGGCGGCCTGGACCCCGCCATAGCCGATGACCCAGGCGGCCAGAAAGGCGCCGACCGCGGTGAAACTCCAGTCCAGCTCGGCCTGCAGGAACACCGGCAGGGCCACCACGAACCAGACGTCGCGGGCGCCGAACAGGAAGAAGCGTGCCGCCGACAGCCGGTTGACCGCGGCACTGCCGGACAGCAGATCGCGGAATCTGGGCTTGAACGCCGTCTTGCCGAGGCCAGTGTCGAGCGTCAGCAGTGCGCCCAGCAATACCAGTGTCAGCGCAGCGGCCATGGCGCCCACGGCGCCGCGAAAGCCCAGTGTGGCGAGCAGTGCCGCACCGAGGAAAAAACCGGCGCCCTTGAGCGCATTCTTGGACCCGGTGAGCACCGCCACCCAGCGAAACAACTGCCCCTGGCGACCTTCCGGCACCAGCAGCTTGACACTGCTTTTCGCCGACATCTTGTTGAGGTCCTTGGCGATGCCCGACAGCGCCTGGGCGGCCATCACCCAGGCCACGGTGAGCAGTGCGGGGTCGACCAACAGCATGGTCAGCGCCAGGATCTGCAGACCCAGGCCGATGTGCTGAGTGGTGTTCAGGCCCAGGCGGGCGGCGAGCAAACCACCTATGAGGTTGGTGACGATGCCGAACAACTCGTAGAACAGAAACAGCATGGCCACCTGCAGCGGCGTGTAGCCGAGCTGGTGAAAATGCAGCACCACCAGCATGCGCAGGGCGCCGTCGGTCAGGGTGAACGCCCAGTAGCTCCCGGTGACCAGTGCGTACTGGCGCAGCGCCCGGTCCATGGCGGTCAGCGCCGCTTGAGCAGCATGCGCGCCAGCTCCATCAGCCGATGCGCGTAGCCGGTTTCGTTGTCGTACCACACGAGCACCTTGGCCAGGGTACCGTCGATGACCTGGGTCGAGAGGGCATCGACCACGCCGGAGCGCGGGTCGCCGCGAAAATCCACCGATACCAGTGGTCGGGTCTCGTAACCGAGAATACCGGCCAGGCGGCCGCCGGCCGCGGATTCCAGGGCGCCGTTGACCTCGCTTGCGGAAGTCGGACGCTCCAGTTCGAACACGCAGTCGGTGAGTGAGGCATTGGCCAGGGGAACGCGCACCGCCAGACCGTTGAGCCGGCCGCGCAGTTCCGGAAAGATGTCGGCGATGGCCCGCGCCGAGCCGGTGGTGGTGGGGATCAGTGACAGACCGGCGGCGCGGGCGCGGCGCAGATCCTTGTGGTAGTCGTCCAGGACCCGTTGACTGTTGGTGACATCGTGGACCGTAGTGATGGCGCCATGACGGATGCCGAAGCTGCCGTGCAATACGTCGACCACCGGGGCAATGCAGTTGGTGGTGCAGGACGCGGCGCTGAACAGCCGCTCGGCCCCAGTGTCGCAGCGAGCCTGGTTCACGCCCATGACGATGTTGGGAATGTCGTCGCCCAGCGGTGCCGATACCGCGACCAGTGGCACACCGCCCTCGAGGTAGGGCGTCAGGGCGGCCCGGCTATTGAAGCGGCCGGTGCAGTCCACCACCAGATCGACACCCAGGTCGCGCCAGGGTGTTGCGGCGATGTCGGTGTTCCGGCTGTAGCCGATACGGCGGCCATCGATGACCAGCGCGGCTGGCTCCGCCTCGACCTGGTGCCCCCAGGCGCCCTGGACCGAATCGTGACTCAGCAGGTGCGCCGCGGTGGCCGCGTCGCCGGCGACTTCGTTGATATGCACGATCCGCAACTCGGGCCACTCCCAGGCGGCGCGCAGGGCGAGGCGGCCGATGCGGCCGAAACCATTGATGGCGAGGCGGGATGGCATAGTGTGTATCCGCATATCCGGCTATGCAGATATATTAACCGGAAAAAATGACAATTCAATTGCAGGATCTGGGCGCAAGTACCGCCAGGCGGTCGGCGTCCCGACACAGCGCGGGCAGCGCATCGGCCTCGCCGCCGATCATGTCGAGCAGCCGGGCGGCAAAGGGGCTGGCGGGCGCCAGCTGGTAATACATCCAGGTTCCGACACGCCGTGCGGTGACCAGTCCCTGGTTGCGCAGATAGGCGAGGTGGCGGGACACCGCGCTCTGGGGCAGCTCCAGGGCTTCGACCAGATCGCAGACGCAGAGCTCTCCGCGCCGGTGCAGCAGATGGATGATGCGCAAGCGCACCGGCTCGGAAAGCGCCTTGAACAGCGCCGCATAGTCCTGGACGTCCATGGCGCGATTGTACGTGCCCCCACTATGGCGGCAAACCGTTCAGCGCCGGTGCCAGCGGCCGCTGCGCAACCGGACGCCGCCTGCGGGCGGGTGGGGTGTGCAGTAGGTCCAGGCGGCGTGTGGACCCCGGGAGGTATGCACCGCCGTCAGTACGCGGCGGTAGGGCCCTCCGCGACCGGGGCAGAATTCCTCGTAGCGGTCGAGTCGGGGCAGGGACCGCGTGGGATCGGGCAGTATCAGGAGCTGTCCGCGCAGCCACTGCCAGTCACCCGCGGGGCGTGCGGGTGACGGGTCGAAGATCGCGGTGACCCTGGCAAGCGCCGCATCGGCCAGTGGATCGGCACTGCCCTGGGCGAGGATCGACCCGGCCGGCAGCGCCAGTGCCGGATAGCCTTCCGCGAGCCGGTACAGCCGGCCCCAGAGGCCGGCTTCCGTGATCCCAGTTGCACCCTTGCAGAAGCGCCGGTGCGCCGGCTGGCCGCGCTGCAGAGATCCATAGACGAACAGCGGCCACGGCGTCGATGGGGGTCTGCTTGCCAAGGCGCGCTTCCTTTGCGGTTAAGATGGGCGCCGGAACCGGCTTGCACGCGACGGCGCCGACGGATCGCGCGAAGGGCCCCGAGCGCGATATGAAGGGCCCCGAGCGCGATATCCGGCCCGAGGATCGATCCCATGGAACAGCAGCTTCAGGTGGTCTTGACCGGGGTCATTGCCCTCGGGGTGTTGGCGCAGTGGCTGAGCTGGAAGGCCAAGCTGCCGGCGATTCTGCCGCTGCTGCTGCTCGGTGTGCTGTTGGGCCCGGTGACCGGTCTGCTCGATCCCGACGCGCTGTTCGGCGACCTGCTGTTTCCCATGGTTTCGCTGGCGGTGGCGGTGATCCTGTTCGAGGGCAGCCTGACCCTGTCGTTCAAGGAAGTCCGCGGGCTGAGCGCGGTGATCCGGCGGATGGTCACCCTGGGTGCGCTGGTCTCCTGGGCGGTGGCGGCGTTCGCCGCCTATTGGTTCGTCGATCTCGACTGGCAGATGGCCGCGCTGTTCGGTGCCCTGGTGGTGGTCACCGGGCCCACGGTGATTGTGCCGCTGCTGCGCTCGGTACGACCTAGAGCTCCAGTGGCTACCATCCTGCGCTGGGAGGGGATCGTCATCGATCCGATCGGCGCATTGCTCGCGGTGCTGGTCTACGAATTCATCGTCAGCGCGGCTGCCGCCGAAGGCGGACCCCTGCTCACTGTGGTGGGTCTGTTGTTCAAGGTGATCGCCAGCGGTGTCGCGCTGGGCGCGCTCGGCGGCTTCCTGCTCGGTGTGGTGCTGCGCCGCTATTGGCTGCCGGACTATCTGATCAATGTGGTGGTGCTCGCCGCCGTGCTCAGCGTGTTCACCGCCGCCAACCTGCTCGCCCACGAATCCGGATTGCTGGCGGTGACGGTGATGGGCATCTGGATGGGCAACATGAAACATGTGCCGCTCGAGGATGTGCTGGATTTCAAGGAAGATCTGACCATCCTGTTCGTCACCGGGCTGTTCATCCTGCTCGCCGCGCGAATCGATGCCGCGGTGCTCGGCCAGGTGGGAATGGGTGCCTTGCTGGTACTGCTGGCGATCCAGTTCGTCGCCCAGCCGCTCAAGGTGTGGCTGTCGGCGCCGGGCGCCGGGCTGAGCTGGCGGGAAAAACTGCTGATCGCCTGGATAGGTCCCCGCGGCATCGTCGCGGCGGCCATTTCCGGACTGTTCTCGCTGCGCTTGCAGGAGGCGGGCGTCGCCGGTGCGGAGCTGTTGGTGCCCCTGACCTTCTCCGTCATCGTGGGTACGGTGGTGTTCGCGGGGGCCACCGCGGGGCCGGTGGCGCGCTGGCTGGGGGTGGCCGAGCCGGAGGACCGCGGCGTGCTGATCCTTGGGGCCAATGCCCTGAGTCGGGCGATCGCCGGGGTCCTGCAGGAATACGGGTTTCGGGCGGTGATTGCCGATAGCGACTACAGCGGCATTCGCGAAGCCCGGATGGCAGGCCTGGAGACCTTCTACGGCAATGTGGTTTCGGTGGCGGCGGATCGCAGGTTGGATCTGGTGGGCATCGGCCGACTGCTGGCCATGTCGCGGCATCCGGAGCTCAACGCGCTGGCCGCGGTACGCTACAAGCCGGAATTTGGCGCCGCCCGCGTGCATGTGCTGCGAACCTCCAGGGAAAGCGGTGACTCCGATCGCAACCGCCTGGTGCCCAATATCCAGGGTCAGACCATGTTCGACGAGGATCTCGATATCGAGACCCTGCTGGGCACCCTGGCCGGGGGCGCCCGGGTTTCGGCGACCCGACTCAGTGAGAACTTCGGCTGGGAAGCTTACCGGGAACGCTATCTCGACAGCGGTGGCCATCTGTTGTTCGCCATCGATCCGCGCGGCGGGCTGCACGTCACTGGGCCGGCGTTCAGCGTTCGCCCGGCGCCGGACTGGACTCTGATCGGGATCCATGGAGACGCCGAGGAGCGCGGCGCGGAGGACGGCGGGGGCATCGCTGCGATGGCCTGAGCCGACGTGCAATTCAGCGCACCGAGCGGTAGGTCTCGGCGCGGCGGCCGGGCGGCGCCAGCACCAGCTGCCAGAGTTGCATGTGCCGGGCTCGGAAGGCGCCGGCGCAGAGCATCAGGTAGTAGCGCCACATGCGGTAGAAGCGGTCGCCGTAGGCGGCCCGCAGTTCCGGCCAGGCGCTTTCGAAATTCGCCTTCCAGGCCATCAGCGTGCGGTCGTAGTCCGGGCCGAAGTTGTGCCAGTCCTCCAGGACCAGCAGTCCCTCGATGGCCCGTCCCAACTGGGTGACTGAGGGCAGTTCGCCGTCGGGAAAGATGTACTTGTTGAGCCAGGGATCATTGCCCCGGCTGGTGGTCAGCGAGCCTATGGTGTGGAGCAACAGCAGCCCGTCCGGCTTCAGCAGGCGGCAGACGATGCGCATGAAATTGCGGTAGTTGCGTGCGCCGACGTGCTCGAACATGCCGATCGAGACGATGCGGTCGAAGGGTTGGGCGCCATGGTCGCGGTAGTCGCACAGCTCGATGTGTACGGGCAGATCTCGACAGGCGCGGCGCGCGTACTCGGCCTGGGCGCGGGACAGGGTGAGGCCGGTGACCTCGCAGCCGTAGTGCTCGGCGGCGTAGCGCGCGAACCCGCCCCAGCCGCAGCCGATATCGAGCACGCGCATGCCTCGCGTCAGCTCCAGTTTGCGACAGATCAGCTCCAGTTTGTCGCGCTGTGCCTGGGCGAGATCCCCGGCTTGCGCCCAGTAGGCGCAGGAATAGTTCAGCAGTGGATCGAGCATGCGGGAGAACAGGTCGTTGCCGATGTCGTAGTGGGCCGCGATCGCGCGCCGGGCGCGGATATGGCTCTGCAGGTTCCACAGGTAGGCCCAGAGCCGGTGCAGGTGTCGGCCGACCCCCAGGGTAAACCTGTGGCGGATATCGGCGTCGAGGACGCGGGTGATGAAGGCATCCACGGCGGGTGCGTCCCACCAGCCGTCCATATAGGCCTCGCCGAGGCCCAGGGAGCTCTGGAGCAGCACGCGGCGGTAGAAGCGGGAATCATGAACCTGGATATCCTGGGGCTGCTGTCCGCCGATCTGAATACCGGCTTGGTCCAGGGCCTTGCGTACGAGATCTTCCGCGCTGGGTCGGGCCATGACTCCTCCCTTGTGGCGCCGGCGGGAGCCGCTGCCCGGGCGGCGCTCGGACGTCGCGCCGGGCGCGACTCGCGCGCCGCAAAAGTCATGCCGAGTATAGGCAGAAGCTTTTGGTGCCGGCAAACCGGCCCGCGGCGACCCTGACTTCGCGATCCCGGCGGGGTAGAATCGCGCGCTCAGTGGCGCCGCGGCGTGGCCGCGGCAACCTTGGGGAGCATCCATGCAGACCGATCCGAACCCGGCCGGGGTGCCGGCCGTCCCGAGCCCATTTACCGCGTCTTCGGGAGCGCGCTGCTGATGGCTGCCCGCAGGCCCAGGGACGCGCCCCTGGTGGGGGTCATCATGGGCTCCCGGTCCGACTGGGACACCCTCAGCCACACCGTGGATATACTCCAGGAGCTGGCCGTCGCTCACGAGGTGGAGGTCGTTTCCGCGCATCGCACGCCCGACAGGCTGTTCCAGTACGCGGCCAGTGCCGAGGGCCGCGGCCTGGAGGTGATCATCGCCGGTGCCGGCGGCGCCGCTCACCTGCCGGGGATGGCGGCGGCCAAGACGCCTCTCCCCGTACTGGGCGTCCCGGTGCAGTCGCGTACCCTGCAGGGCGTGGACTCGCTGTTGTCCATCGTGCAGATGCCGGCGGGAGTTCCCGTTGGCACGCTCGCCATCGGCCGCGCCGGAGCGGTCAATGCCGCGCTCCTGGCCGCTGCCATCCTGGCCAACAAATACCCGGACATCCGCCGCCGCCTGGCCGAGTTTCGCGACGCCCAGACGCAACGGGTGCTGGCCGATCCCGACCCCAGGATCGAGCGGTCGTGATCGTCGGCGTCATCGGTGGCGGTCAGCTGGCGCGCATGCTGGCGTTGGCGGGGATGCCCTGGGCGCACCGCTTCCGGTTTCTCGATCCCGCGGCCGATGCCTGTGCCGGTCAGGTGGGTACCCTGGTGACCGCCGCCTACGACTGTGAACGCTCGCTGCTGGAGTTCGCCGCCCAGGCCGACGTGGTGACCTTCGACTTCGAGAACGTACCGGCGCGCAGTCTGGAGTTTCTCGCCGGCCGGGTGGCCGTGTATCCGGGAGCCCGCGCACTGGCGGCCGCCCAGAACCGCCTCCACGAGAAGGCCCTGTTTCGCGACCTGGGCATGGCCACTGCCGAGTTTGTCGCCGTGGAGCATGCCCAGGCGCTGCCCGCGGCGGTTGCCGAATTGGGCTTGCCCGCGGTGCTCAAGACCCGTACCCATGGCTATGACGGCAAGGGTCAATGGCTGTTGCGCAGCGCCGCCGATGTGACGGCAGCGGGCCGCGAGCTGGGCCGGACCCCGGCGCTCCTGGAGCGCCTGATCGCCTTCGAGCGCGAGGTGTCGCTGATCGCGGCGCGGGGCCGTGATGGGGCCATGGCGTTCTACCCGCTGTCCGAAAACGTCCACCGCGATGGCATGCTGCACACTTCGGTTTGCCGGAATCGCGATCCCCTGCAGGACCGGGCGGAGGCGCAGGTGCAACGCCTCCTGGAGGCGCTCGACTATGTCGGCGTGCTGGCGGTGGAGTTCTTTGACTGCGGAGGGGAATTGCTCGCCAACGAATTCGCCCCCCGGGTGCACAACTCCGGGCACTGGACCATCGAGGGCGCTGAGACCAGCCAGTTCGAAAACCATCTGCGCGCCATCCTGGGATTGCCCCTGGGCAGCACCCGGGCGCGGGGTGACTACGCCATGGTCAACCTGATTGGCGCGATCCCGGAGCCGGCGCAGGTGCTCGCCATCCCGGGCGCGCACCTGCATGATTACGGCAAGGCGCGGAGGCCCGGGCGCAAGGTCGGCCACATCACCGTCGCCTGCGCCGAGCCGGGCGTGCTGCCGCCGGAGCTGTTGGCGCTCTGACGCCCGCGCCCGGAGGCAGCGGAGCCCAGGGGGGCATGATGAAGTTTGGCGTACTGCAGTTTTTCAGTTGGCCCGGGCGGCGCACCGCCCTGCCGGAAGTGTACCGGCGCGCCCTCGAACGCATCGACATCATGGACCGCAGCGGTTACGACTGCGTGTGGCTCGCCGAGCATCATTTCACCACCTACAGCGTCTGTCCCTCCATTCATCTGATGGCGATGCACGTCGCCGACCGCACCCGCAATCTGCGCATCGGCACCGGGGTATCGCTGGCGGCGCTCTATCACCCGCTGCGTCTGGCCGAGGAGGTGGCGCTGCTCGATGTGCTCAGCGGCGGCAGGGTGAACTGGGGTGCCGGGCGCGGTTTCGATCCGACGGAGTTCGCCGCCTTCGGGGTGCCTGCAGCGGAGAGTCAGGAGCGTTTCCGCGAGGCCGTGGACATCGTCCTCGCCGCCTGGCGCGATGGCCACCTGAACTGGTCCGGCAGGCACTGGCGGTTTCGCGACGTCGAGGTGCTGCCCAAGCCCCTGCAGCAACCCCACCCGCCGGTATGGGTGGCGGCCTCGTCGCCGCCGGCCATCGAGTGGGCCGCCGGCCAGGGTTATTCCATCATGCTTGATCCGCATTGCGATCGCATCGATCTGGGCGCCAAGCGCGCCCTGTACCTCGATGGCCTGACCCGCCACGGCCACGCCACCGGGGGCCGCGACCTGCCCATGGCGCGGCTGGTCGCAGTGGCCGCGACCCAAGCCGAGGCGCGGCGGGTCGCTGCGCAGGGCGCGACCTGGACGGTCAGCGCCTATGCCAACAAGGACAATGCCGGCGGGGCCATCGACGCCGGGCGTCTGCGCAGAACTGCGGCGGACGCAGACCCGGTGGCGCGTTACGTGCGCGATGTGATGATTCAGGGCACCCCGGAGCAGGTGGTGGAGCAGATTCAGGCCCTGCGTGAACAGGTGGGGCTCGACTACCTGCTCTGTGCGCCCGTCAGCCATGCCTCCTTCGTGCTGTTCACCGAGAAGGTCTTGCCGCAATTTCTGTGACATCGTGCGCGCCCCCGGGCGGCGAGGATTTCCTCGCGGCTGCGGCGGGTTATGATGACGCCCGATACGGACCGCGGCGCGCTGCCGCGCGATTTCAATCTGTCCCAGAGGCCGCTGGGCCGGCCCCAACCGTCAAGGAAGCCATCATGAACCTCTCCCGAACCCTCGCCCTCGCGATCCTGCTGTCGCTGACCGCGGCCTGTGGCTCGAAGCCGGACGAAGATTCGCCGCTGGCGTTCGTGCCTGCGGATACGCCCTATGTGTTCGCCAACCTGAAGGGCATTCCCGAAAAGGTCTCAGAACCCTGGTTCGCGCTGCAGGAGCCGCTGAACGCCGCCTACGGCGAGTTCCTGGCGGCGATGCGCAACGATGCCGCCAACCTTCCCGGTCCGGGCGCCGGAGAGCACCTGCTGCCGCTGCTGGAGCTGTTCGAAGGCAAGCTGAGCGCACAGGGTTTCGAGGAAATGGGCTTTCGGCGCAATGGACTGGGCGCCTTCTACGGTGTCGGAATGGTGCCGGTGCTGCGCGTGGAACTGGCCGATGAACAGGCATTCCGGAGGCTGATCGCCGAGCTCGAGCAGCGCCGGGGTGAAGTCATCCCCGTTGCGGAAATCGACGGCCAGCCGTACTGGCGGGTGGCGTCCACCGAACAACATGTGCCGGAACTGGTTTTCGCGGTGGTGGGCAAGCATCTGGTGGTCACTCTGGACTTCGATGCCAAGGGGCCGCAGCTCGCGGCGCTGCTGGGCTTGCAGCGCCCGGAACACAGTCTGCTCGACAGCGGCGAGCTGGAAGCGCTCAACGAGGAATACGGCTTCACCCCGTACGGCACCCTGCTGGTCGATACCCGCCGGCTGGTGGGGTTGCTCGGTGGCGATGATGCCGGTGGTTCCGCGGGCATGCTGAACAACGCCGGCGTGCGGCTGACACCCGCTTGCCGCCGTGAACTGGCGATGGCTGCGGAGGCCCTGCCGCGCCTGGTATCCGGCTACGACGAATTTTCCGCCGAGCGTGCTGACATGCGCATGGTCGCGGAGTTACGACCCGACCTCGCCGCCGGGCTGCGGCCGTTGGCGGCCCCGGTGCCCGGGCTGGGCGGGGGTGAGCGGTTGCCGTTCGACTTCGGCATCGGTATCCACCTCGACAAACTCGCCGAGTTTCTGCAGGCGCGCGCGGCGGCGGTCGCCGCCGATCCCTATCGCTGCCCTTGGCTGGCGCCGCTCAATAGTGGCGGCAACGCCCAGCAGCTTGCGCCCCTGTACATGGCTGCGGGCTGGTTCAGCGGCGCGCGCCTGGCGCTCAGCGAACTCCGTTGGCAAGGCCGGGAACCGGAGGCGATCGAGGGTGTGCTGGTAGTGGCCTCGCCGAATCCGGCGGCCCTGATCGGTATGGCACAGGGCTTTCTGCCGCAACTGGCCGGCCTGAATCTGAGTCCCGGCAGCGGGCCGCAACCCCTGGACACGAGTGCCTTGGGCGCCATGTTCCCGGCTGCGGCCGGCCAGCCCTACATCGCGGTCGATGAGCAGGCGATCGGCGTGGCAGTGGGTGCGGATGCGCCCGCGCAGCTCACCGAGCGACTCGAGGCTGCAGCACCCAAGGTGCCGCCGCTGCTCCACATCGGTTACGACGGCGCTCTATACGGCGCCCTGCTGGAGAATCTCGGCGCCATTGCCGAGGGTGCCGCGGGCGCTGCCGAGGACGCCGCGGGCGATTCTCCGGACCGGCAGGCGCTGACCCAGGTGCGGCTGTTCGAGGACGCCCTGCGGGAGATATGGCGCCGCGTGGATCGGGCTGAGTTCGATGTCCTGGTCACCGAGCGCGGTCTGGAAGTACGTCAGCAATTGACGCTGAAGTGACAGGCTGAGTGTGGCCCACTAGGAGAACCCTTGCATGGCGCTGCAACTGCTGTACTGGCACTGGCTGGTGCTGGGCGTGGTCCTGATGGTGCTGGAAATCTTCCTGACCAGCTTCGTGGTACTCTGGTTCGGGATCGGCGCGCTGGTGGTCGGCATCTGCCAGTGGGCGATCCCTGATCTGCCGTTCCCCGCCCAATTGCTGATCTGGCTGGTGGCCTCCACCGCCATGGCGGTGGTCTGGTTCCGCTACTTCAAGCCGCGGATGGTCGATCGCACCGGCGCCGGCATCGCCCGGGAGGCGCTGATCGGCGAGTGTGGCCAGGTGATCCGGGCGCCGGTCGACGGTGGTCGCGGCCTGGCTCGCTTCAGCGTCCCGCTGTTGGGCAGCGACGAGTGGGAATTCATTTGCGCCGGGCCGGTGGCTCCGGGCGACCGGGTGGTGATCCGCGAATTCTCCGGCAATACCCTGGTGGTGGCCCGGGCGGGCTGAACACTGCGCCCCGGTGAGCCCTGGTTCAGACTCTGATGGAAGGAAACCCCGCAATGGAAAGTATCTGGATTCTCGGCGCGCTGCTGGTCGCCATCGCCGTCACTTTTTTCAAGGGCGTGCGTCAGGTGCCCCAGGGCAGCAAGTGGGTGGTGCAGCGGCTGGGCAAGTATCACAGCACCCTGCCGCCCGGGCTGCAATTCATCATTCCCTACATCGACAATGTCGCCTACAAGGTCACCACCAAGGACATCGTCCTCGACATCCCTTCCCAGGAAGTGATTACCCGAGACAACGCGGTGATCATCGCCAACGCGGTGGCCTACATCAACATCCTCTCTCCCGAGAAGGCGGTCTACGGCATCGAGGATTATGAGATTGCGATCCGCAATCTGGTGCAGACGTCACTGCGGGCCATCGTCGGCGAAATGGCGCTTGACGATGCGCTGTCTTCCCGGGATCAGATCAAGGCCAAGCTCAAGGCCGGAATCTCCGACGATATCGCCGACTGGGGAGTTACCCTGAAGACCGTGGAGATTCAGGACATCAAGCCGTCCGAGACGATGCAGCGGGCGATGGAGGAGCAGGCCTCCGCCGAGCGCCAGCGGCGCGCGACCGTGACCCGGTCCGACGGTGAGAAGCAGGCTGCGATTCTGGAGGCCGAAGGCCGCCTGGAAGCCTCGCGCCGCGATGCCGAGGCCACCGTGGTGCTGGCCGAGGGCACCAGGAACGCGCTGCGCCTGGTCAACGAGGCCGTCGGCGACAAGGAGTTACCGGTACTCTATTTGCTCGGCGAGCGCTATGTGGCCGCCCTGCAGGAGATGGCGAGCTCCCAAAACAGCAAGCTGGTGGTCATTCCGGGCGATCTGCCGGCAGCGGTACGGGGGCTGCTGGGCGGCATCAAGTAGGTCGATCGCCGGCAGCGCCGGGCTCGGTTTCCGGTTTCGCGGCGGTTCACCGCCCAGCAGTCTTACGTGCGGCCTGCTAGACTATGCGCCCTTTGCCGGACCTGTCCTGATGCTCGAAGTCAATCCGATTCGCCAAACCCTCGAAGACTTGGCTGTGCGCACCCGCGTGCTCAGGGGGTATCTTTGACTATGCGGAAAAGCAGGAGCGCCTGGCCGAGGTCGAGCTCGAGCTAGCCGATCCCGGAGTCTGGGACGATCCGGAGCGTGCCCAGGCGCTGGGCCGGGAGCGGGTCGCGTTGGTCACGGTGGTGGCAACCATCGAGGCGCTCGAGCAGGGTATCGCCGACGCCGGCGAGCTGGTGACCCTGGCCGCGGAGGAGGATGACGCCGACACCCTGGCGGTGGTCGAGGAGGACTTGGAGCGGCTCGAGGCGAAGCTTGACGAACTGGAGTTCCGCCGCATGTTTTCCGGTGAGGCCGACGCCAACAATGCCTACCTGGACATTCAGGCCGGCTCCGGTGGTACCGAGGCCCAGGACTGGGCGGAGATGCTGCTGCGCATGTACCTGCGCTGGGCCGACCGCAAGGACTTCAAGACCGAGTTGGTCGAGGCCTCGGCCGGCGATGTGGCCGGTATCAAGAGCGCCACAGTGCACGTGCAGGGCGATCATGCCTTCGGCTGGTTGCGCACCGAGACCGGCGTCCACCGGCTGGTGCGCAAATCACCGTTCGACGCAGGCAACCGCCGCCACACTTCATTTGCCGCGGTGTTCGTGTCGCCGGAAGTCGACGACAGTATCGAGATCGAGATCAACAAGGCGGACATTCGCGAGGATACCTATCGGGCCAGCGGCGCTGGCGGCCAGCATGTCAACAAGACGGATTCCGCCGTGCGCCTCACCCATGCGCCCAGCGGTGTTGTGGTGCAGTGCCAGAGTGAGCGCTCCCAACACCAGAATCGCGACAAGGCCTGGCAGCTGCTGCGCGCCAAGCTCTACGAACTGGAGATGCAGAAGCGCCGCGAGAGCCAGCAGGCGCTGGAAGACACCAAATCCGACATCGGCTGGGGCAGCCAGATCCGCTCCTATGTGCTGGATGACGCCCGCATCAAGGATCTGCGGACTGGCGTCGAGACTCGCAATACCCAGGGCGTGCTCGACGGCGCGCTGGACCCCTTTATCGAAGCCAGCCTCAAGGCAGGTCTCTGATCCCTGGCAGTACGATGAGCGATATTCCCGACCCCAGTGAAGAGCACAAACTGATCGCCGAGCGCCGCACCCGGCTCGCCCGGCTGCGCGAGCAGGGCGAAGCCTTTCCCAATGCCTTCCGCCGCGACGACTTCGCACTGAAGCTGCAGGAGGATTACGGGGCGCTGAGCAAGGAAGAGCTGGAGGCGAAGGATCACAGGGTCAGCGTCGCCGGTCGCATCATGGCCAGGCGCGGACCCTTTCTGGTGCTGCAGGACATGTCCGGCCGGATTCAGCTCTATGCCGACAAGGCCGTACAGCGCGATATCGCCGAGCACTGGGGCCAGTGGGACATCGGCGACCTGGTCGGGGTGCGGGGACCCCTGCACAAGTCCGGGCGCGGTGACCTCTATGTGTTGATGGAGGAGTACCAACTGCTCACCAAGTCGCTGCGACCGCTGCCGGACAAATACCACGGCCTCGCCGACCGCGAGCAGCGCTACCGCCAGCGGTACGTGGATCTGATCATCAACGAGGAGTCGCGCCGGGTTTTCCAGCGCCGCTCGCAGATCATCGATTTTCTGCGCCACTTCCTCAACGAGCGCGGCTTCATGGAAGTGGAGACGCCGATGATGCAGGTGATCCCCGGGGGCGCCACGGCGCGGCCCTTCGTGACCTACCACAATACCCTGGAGCAGGAGATGTTCCTGCGCGTGGCACCGGAGCTCTATCTCAAGCGTCTGGTGGTGGGCGGCTTCGAAAAGGTCTACGAAATCAACCGCAATTTCCGCAACGAAGGGCTGTCCACCCGCCACAATCCCGAATTCACCATGCTCGAGTTCTATCAGGCCTACGCCGATTATCGCGATCTGATGGATCTGACCGAGCAGATGCTGCGTGTGCTCTGCACTCAGGTGCTGGGCACCACCCGGGTTTCCTACCAGGGGACCGAATACGACTTTGCCGAGCCCTTCGCGCGCATGACGGTGCTGGAGTCGATTCTGCGCTTCAATCCTCGATTGAGCCCTGCCGAGCTCGCCGATGTCGATGTCACGCGGCGCATCGCCGAGGCCTTGGGCATTCCCTGCAAGGACGCCTGGGGGCTGGGCAAACTGCAGATCGAGATCTTCGAGAAGACGGTCGAGGGCCGGCTCGAGCAGCCCACCTTCATCACCGAGTATCCCACCGAGGTGTCGCCCCTGGCGCGGCGCAACGACGACAACCCGTTCGTCACCGATCGCTTCGAGTTTTTTGTCGGCGGACGCGAGATCGCCAACGGCTTCTCCGAGCTCAATGACCCCGAAGACCAGATGGAGCGCTTCCTCGCCCAGGTGCGGGAAAAGGATGCCGGCGATGCCGAGGCCATGCATTTCGACGCCGATTACATTCGCGCCCTGGAGTACGGCCTGCCGCCGACCGCCGGGGAGGGCATCGGCATCGACCGCCTGGTGATGCTGCTCACGGATGCGCCGTCGATCCGCGACGTGCTGTTGTTTCCGCATTTGCGGCCCGAGCGGGAGGACTGACCGCGATGGCGGAGCCGAGACAGGTCCGCCTGCACCCCTCCTGGCTGCGTCGCCTGCAACCAGAGCTTGCACAGTCCTACATGCGTGAACTGCGTGAGTTCCTGGTGGTGGAAAAGCGCGTCGGCAAGACCATCTATCCCGCTGCCGATCACTGGTTCGCCGCCTACGACAGCACGCCGTTCGAGGCGGTCAAGGTGGTCATCCTCGGCCAGGATCCCTACCACGGCCCCGGCCAGGCCCATGGCCTGTGCTTTTCGGTGCCGCCCGGAATCGATATCCCGCCCTCGCTCGCCAACATCTACCGCGAGCTGGAAAGTGATCTCGGCATCCCGCCGGCGCGCCATGGCTGCCTCGACCACTGGGCGGCGCAGGGCGTGCTGCTGCTCAACGCCACCCTCACCGTGGAACGCGGCCGCGCCGGCTCTCACCAGGGCAAGGGTTGGGAGCTGTTCACCGATCGCACCATTGCCCTGCTCGATGCCGAGTGCGAGGGGCTGGTATTCATCCTCTGGGGCAGCTACGCGCAGCGCAAGGGCGCCTTTATCGATGCCGCCAAACATCTGGTCATCAAGTCGCCGCACCCGTCGCCGCTGTCTGCGCACCGCGGGTTCTTTGGCAGCCGCCCGTTTTCCCGTACCAATGACTGGTTGGCCGCCCACGGCCAGACGCCCATCGACTGGCGCCTGCCGGACGTGCCGGCCGCCTGAGCACAGGGACGCGCTGAGCGTTCGGGATGACGCCGGGCCCCGGTGGGCGCTAGACTCAGGCGATCGCAATCCCAGGTCGGTGATGACCGGAGCCCACCATGAGCCAGTCCCAGGATTCCGCGGTCGAGGCCCTGGACCGCACCCATTCGGTGCTCAACCAGACGCCGCCGCTGGAGGATTACAACCTCTACGAGGCCGATATTGCGCTGCGCGAGGGCGTGCGGCGGGAAGGGGCGGGCTGGGCCGAGGCCGAGTTGCGCGCCCACGGCGCCCGCTGCGGCAGCGCCGAAGTGATCGAGTGGGGGTTCCTTGCCAACCGCTGCAAGCCGGAGCTCCTGAGCCATGATCGCCAGGGCCATCGCATCGATCGGGTCCGCTACCACCCCGCCTACCATGAGTTGATGCGCCTCGGCCTGGAAGTCGGTCTGCACTCCCGGCCATGGACCGATGCCAAGGCCGGAGCCCAGGTCGCACGCGCCGCGGCCTGTTACCTGCAGGGCCAGGTGGAAGCCGGCCACTGCTGCCCGCTGACCATGACCTTTGCGGCCGTGCCCACGCTGCGCATGACCCCGGAAATCGCGCAATCCTGGCTGCCGGGGGTATTGGCGCGCGGCTATGACCCAGGTGATCGGCCCGCGGCGCAGAAGGGCGCGCTGACCATCGGCATGGGCATGACCGAGAAGCAGGGCGGCTCCGACGTGCGTGCCAACACCACCAGCGCACAGCCGCTCGGCGCTCGGGGCAGCGGCGAGCCCCACCGCCTGGTGGGGCACAAATGGTTCATGTCGGCACCCATGTGCGATGCCTTCCTGATGCTGGCCCAGGCGCCGGACGGGTTGTCCTGCTTTCTGGTGCCGCGCTGGCAGCCGGATGGCAGCCGCAATGCCATTCGTCTGCAGCGCCTCAAGGACAAGGTGGGCAATGTCGCCAACGCCTCTGCGGAGGTCGAGCTGCAGGGTGCGCTGGGCTGGATGGTGGGTGAAGAGGGGCGCGGGGTGGCGTCCATCCTGGAGATGGTCGCCTTGACCCGCTTCGACTGTATCGTCAATTCGGCCGCCGCCCAGCGCCAGGCTGTGAGCCAGGCGGTGCACCACGCCATGCATCGCAGCGCCTTCGGTGCGGCGCTCATCCACCAGCCGCTGATGCGCAATGTGCTGACGGATCTGCAACTGGAAGCCGAGGGCTCGCTGGCGCTCGCGCTGCGCATGGCGCGCGCCCTGGACCATCCGCAGATCGAGGCCGAACGTCTGTTGTTGCGCCTGGGCCTGCCGGTCGGCAAGTACTGGGTGTGCAAGCGCACCCCGGGGCTGGTTTACGAGGCCATGGAATGCCTGGGCGGCAACGGCGTGATCGAGGAGTTTGTCGCCGCGCGCCTGTACCGGGACGCACCCATCAACGCCATCTGGGAGGGGTCGGGCAATATCCAGGCGCTCGACGTGCTCAGGGTGCTCGACAAGTCGCCCGCCGCGATCGATGCCTGGTTCGCCGAACTGGCGGAAACCGCCGGTGCCGAGCCGCTGCTCGACGCCGCGGTCGCCGACCTGAAGGCGGCGCTTGCGGATGGCCGCGAGCGCGAATATCGCGCCCGTTCCCTGGTCCAAGGGCTGGCGCTGAGCCTCCAGGCCAGCCTGTTGCTGCGTGCCGGCAACACCGGGGTGGCGGCCGCCTTCATCCGTTCCCGCCTGGGCGGGCGCGGCCACCTGTATGGCGACCTGCCGCGCGGTATCGATCCGGGAGCGATACTGGCGCGCGGCAATCCGCGCCCGGCCTGACCCGGGAGTGACTTACTTCTTGTCGAACACGTAGTTGCTCATACTGAACCATCGGCTGGCCAGCCAGTGGATCGGACCCAGGGTGGGTCGGATGGTGGGGCTGTCGCCATGGCGGTCGAAGTAGTAGCTGTTGGAGGTGGCGCAGTTGCCGGCCTTGAAGATGGTGTTCTTGGTGCGGCGCTTGATTTTGTCGAAATCGCGGTCGCTGGCCGACTTCTTCACCTCGATATAGTTGGCGTCGCGGCGCCGGGCGGCCTTCAGACAGCGCACCAGGTGCTTGGACTGGGTGTCGATCATTCCGAACCAGGACGCGGTGCAGACACTGTAGGGCCCGAACATCATGAAGAAGTTGGGGAAATTGGGCACAGTGGCGCCCATGAACGCCTGATAGCGGTTTTGTTCCCAGAACTCGCTGATATCCAAGCCGCTCTTGCCCTGTAACCGGTAGGTGGGCACGCTGCCCTTCTGGAACACCTCGAAACCCGTGGCGCAGATCAGGGTGTCGATTTCGCGCACGGTGCCGTCCTGGGTGACGATCGCGTTTTCCGTGATGCGCTCGATCGGGTTGGTCACCAGGGAGACATTCTCGCGGTTGAACACCGGATAGAACTTGCTGGTGAAGCTGGGCCGCTTGCAGCCGAAGTCATAGCTCGGGGTCAGGGCCTTCTGGGTTTCGGGGTCCTCGACCTGGTTGCGGATATGTTCGACACAGATCTTTTCCAGCTTCTTGCCGGCGAAGGAGAAGTATTTGTTGAACACCAGCAGGTTGATCATCACGATATCGGTAAAGAAGATGGTCACCTGGCGCGCCAGCCACTGTAGGCCGGGCACCTTGGCGAAAGCCCGCTGCAGGCGTGGGCTGAACGGCATCTCCTTTTTCGGCAGCAGCCAGATCGCGGTGCGCTGATAGACGTCCAGGGATTTTACCTGGTCGACGATTTCCGGGATGGCCTGGATGGCGGTGGCGCCGGTGCCGATGAAGCCCACCCGCTTGCCGGTCAGATCATAGCCGTGATCCCAGCGCGAGGTGTGCATCACCTTGCCCTTGAAGTTTTCGATGCCCTCGATGGCGGGCAGTTTGGGTAACGTCAGGAAACCGGTGGCGCTGACCAGATACCTGGATTTGAACACTTCGCCACTCTTGGTGCGGGTGATCCAGATGTTGCGGTTCTCGTCGTAGATGGCTTCCTCCACTTCCATGCCATAGCGCATGTGGGGGCGGACGCCGTACTTGGTGGCACAGTGGTCGACGTAGGCCTTCATTTCCGGCCCCGGCGCATAGAGGCTCGACCAGTAGGGATTTTGCTCGAAGGAGAACGAATAGCTCAGCGAAGGGATGTCCACGGCCAGGCCGGGATAGGTGTTGTCGCGCCAGGTGCCGCCGATGTCGTCGGCTTTTTCGAGCACCACGAAGTCGCCGAAACCCTCGCCAATCAGGCGGATGGCGGCGCCTATGCCCGACAGCCCGGAGCCGATGATGACGGTTTCGTAGTCGATTTCGTGGGTGACCTGGGGTTCGGGGTAATCCAGTACATTGTCCAGTGCGGTGTTGGCCATGTTGTGCTCCTGATATGTTCCTGTAAAAACAAGTGTTACTGATTTTTTTGAAATGGATTCGCTCTCGGCACAGCTACCGGAAGCGCGTGGATCAGTCGCCGAAGATGAAGTTTTTCTCCAGATCGGCGCGTACTTCCGCCGACTTCTCAATGTAGCGCTTGAAGCCGCCGTTGTAGGTGCCGTCCTGGCGCCGGTTGAATTCGCCCTCGAAATTATAGTACCCCGGCGTGCACTCCTTGTTGCGGTCGGTCTTGCCGCGGAAGTTGATCACCTCCTGCACCCACCATTCTTCCATTTCCGGGGTGACGTCTATGGTCTTGTGGCCATGCTCGCGCACATGGTTGATGCAGGCCGCGATGTGGTCGCCCTGGACCTGAAGGACATC
The DNA here is from genome assembly GCA_913060555.1 of uncultured Gammaproteobacteria bacterium. Classification (GTDB taxonomy): domain Bacteria; phylum Pseudomonadota; class Gammaproteobacteria; order Pseudomonadales; family Porticoccaceae; genus JAGPUQ01. The sequence continues at coordinate 26,358 of CAJXRS010000030.1, forward strand.
GGTGATGTTGAACTGGAACGACGCCTGGTAGCCCGCCATGATGAACAGATTGGGATAGCCATGGGAATGAACACCGAGCAGGGTGCGGATGCCGTCCTGGTATTTTTCGTTCAGTTCGACCCCATCGGCGCCGATGATCTGGTTGTAGATGCCGGTCTTCTGGACCTCGAAGCCGGTGCAGTACACGATCAGGTCGACTTCGTATTCCCTGCCGTCGAAGATGGGGCCGCGGGGACCGACCTCGGTGACACCCTTGCCCCGGGTATCGACCAGCTCCACGTTGGGGCGGTTGAAGGTGTCGAGAAATTCATCGTGAAAGGTCGGCCGCTTGCACATGTACATGTACCAGGGCTTGAGGGATTCCGCGGTGGCCGGATCCTGGATCACTTCCTCGATGCGCTGGTGCAGGCGCATTACATAGTCGATATTGGCGTTTTCCTGGCGGCGGATCTTTTCCTCCCGCGACAGTCCCGAGCTCTTCGCGCGTGCGCTGAGGTGCGGGTCGGACTTCTCGATGGAGCGCTGACGGCGGGCCTTTTGCCAGCCGGGCTTCAACTTGCGCGCCCACTCGGGGTCGGTCTCCCAGTCGTTGCGGATATCGATGCAGGAGGGCGTGCGCTGGAATACGTAGAGCTTCTCGGCGGTCTTGGCGACCTCGGGAATGATCTGCACCGCGGTTGCTCCGGTGCCGATGATCGCCACTTTCTTGCCGGCGAGTTTTTCCAGATCGGCGCCACTGTAGTCGTAGTCCCAGCGCGAACTGTGGAACGAATGTCCCTCAAAGCTGGGAATCCCCTGGATCCTGGACAGCTTGGGCTTGGCCATGGGGCCGTTGGCACAGACTACGAAGCGCGCCTTCATGTGATCGCCGCGATCGGTCCTGACGTGCCACAGGCGCTCTTCGGGATCCCAGACCGTGGAGGTCACCGTGGTCTGGAAGACCGCCAGGTCGTAGAGGTCGTAGTACTGGGCGATACGCCGGCAGTGCTCGAAGATTTCCGGCGCCCGTGCGTAGCGGCGCTTGGGTACGTAGTCGAGTTCATCGAGCAGCGGCAGATAGTCGTAGGAGGGCACGTCGCAGGCGGCGCCCGGGTAGCGGTTCCAGTACCAGGTGCCGCCGACGTCTGCGCCGCGCTCGACGATGCGGATGCTCTCGATGCCGTATTCCCGCAGCCGGGCGCTGGCCAGCAGTGCCGAAAAGCCACCGCCGGTAAACAGGACTTCGACAGTGTCATTGAGTACCGGACGAGGCTTGAAGTCACCTCCGTAGGGGTCCTCCCCGAAGCGGGCCAGTTCGCCCTCGAAATCGGAGGTGTACTGGTCGGTGCCCTCGGGTCGGTACTTCAGCCGCAGGTCGCGCTCCTCGGCGAACCTGCGCTTGATCTCGTCGTAGTAGGACTGGGGTTTTTCGCTCACATAGTCCGGGTCGAAAGCGCTCAGTCGAGCGACGCTCTGTTCGGTCTTGGCCTGTGCTTCTGCCATGGCGGATACCTCATAATGGAAAGGAAAGCTCGGAGTGATTCACTGGTGTTTCGGCGCGGCGTCTCTGGCCGGCACCCGGCGGGCGCCGTGCCGGCGTCCCGCGGCTGATGATCGGTTTGTCGCCAGTATATAGGCAGGAACTGGTATTTTCCTAATGGGTAACCTGATCGACCTGACCACAATGCTGGGTTCGTGGGCTGTTCAGCATCACCTGGGGTTGGCAAGTGCCGTGGAGGGTGCCGCGGCGCCGCGCAGTCCGGCAGTGAGTTCGCGCAGCCGGGCTTCATCCAGGGTTTCCCTGGCCAGCAGTTCGGCGGCCGCCCGTTCGAGGATGTCGCGGTTGTCCTTCAGGATGGCGGTGGCTCTGGCGAATTCGGTCATGATGATATTGCGCACTGAGTCATCGATGCGGCACTGGGTGGCCTCGCTGATCGGGTTGTCCGGGGGGCGCTCCGGGGTGTCGAACAGGCGCGGCTGCCGTCCGTCGTAGACCACATGGCCCAAGCCTTCATCCATGCCGTAGCGGGTGATCATGTCGCGGGCGATATCGGTTGCCTTGGCCAGATCATCCGCGGCTCCGGTGGACAGCTCGCCGAAGATGAGCTGTTCGGCGGCGCGTCCCCCGAGCAGCACGGCGATCTTGTTCTCCAGCTCGGCGCGGCTCATCAGGTAGCGGTCCTCGGTGGGGCGCTGGATGGTGTAGCCCAGGGCGCCTATGCCGCGGGGAATGATGGAGATCTTGTGCACCGGATCCGTGCCCGGGGTGGCCATGGCCACCAGGGCGTGGCCCATCTCGTGGTGGGCGACCACCGTGCGTTCGTGCGGGTTGAGCACGCGGTTCTTCTTCTCCAGGCCGGCCACGATGCGCTCGATGGCGGTGTTGAAGTCCTCCAGGGTGACATTCCGGCCGCCGCGCCGGGTCGCGGCCAGCGCCGCCTCGTTGACCAGGTTGGCCAGATCGGCACCGGAAAAGCCGGTGGTCATGGCCGCCACCTGCTCCAGATCCAGGTCTCCGGCCAGGGTTATCCTGCGGACATGGACTGCGAGGATCTGCAGCCGGCCCTGCTTGTCGGGACGGTCGACCAGCACCTGGCGGTCGAAGCGGCCGGCCCGCAGCAGGGCGGGGTCGAGGATCTCCGGACGGTTGGTCGCGGCCAGCAGGACCATGCCCGAGGTGGCATCGAAACCGTCCATTTCGGTCAGCAGCTGGTTGAGGGTCTGTTCGCGCTCGTCGTGGCCGCCCACGCCGCCGAAGGCGCCGCGGGCCCGCCCCAGGGCGTCGAGTTCGTCGATGAAGATGATCGCCGGGGCGCGCTGCCGGGCCTGTTCGAACAGGTCACGCACCCGGGCGGCACCCACGCCGACGAACATCTCGACGAATTCCGATCCGGAGATCGAAAAGAAGGGGACCTCGGCCTCGCCGGCCACGGCGCGCGCCAGCAGCGTCTTGCCGGTGCCCGGCGGTCCCACCAGCAGCACACCCTTGGGAACTGTCTCTTATACACATCT
>CAJXRS010000031.1 GCA_913060555.1 uncultured Gammaproteobacteria bacterium
CTCTCTATTCGTCGGCAGCGTCAGATGTGTATAAGAGACAGGGACGATGGGAGGGGGCGAAAGCCTCCTTCTTTTTTTTGTGCGGGCAGGCTTTTGGGTGGATATCCAGTCATGCTGATGCCGCTCACTCATTGTTGATAGAGTGCCGTGATTGCCGAGCCATTCATCCTTGATTCCTAGCTCAATGAGAATCCGTTCGACGCTCCGTCTGCTGAGGCGAAATATTGTCATGACAGACAAAGAGGCACGCGAGCAAGCGACACGGCACTTTTTCAAGTGGGCACAGCGTAAGGCGCAAGGAAAGTGATTAGGTAGGTTACGATGGGATCGATTATCAACAAGGATGCAATGCCTGCACAGTTTCCAACTCACGCCCATGAACCTAAGTTCTGGGAGGCGCTGGGACGAGCTGTCGCGACTTTCGGGTTTCTTGAGCAGACGCTAGCCAAGGCAATCTTCGCCCTGACTGGCACAAAGTCCTATTCGGAAGACGCCGTTTCTGAGGCGTTTGAAAAGTGGGTGCCGAAGCTTGAAAAGGCGCTTTCTGATACGCTGAACCCTTTGATCGACACGTTCGCTAAAGCAGTGAAAGAGCACCAAGATGCAAACATACGAAATTTTGACGACCTTTTGGATGAGCTTCGAAAAGCGTCAGAAATTCGTAACGTGCTGTGTCATGGCTCATGGCAAACACCAGACGAGAATGGGGCGTCGGCCCCTTTCTATATGAACAGAAAGAAGCTCATCTTCGACAGCGCCATCGATTTCGCTTATCTGAACCAAGCTCAAGCTCACGCTCAAGAGCTAATTTGTGAGGTCGTGAACACCGTCACCCACATGGGGTGGCAGTTTCCTAGCTCGAACGGTCCGGGTGAGCCAGTATTTATAAAATAACCTAAGATCTTTCGAAACGGAACTTTAACAATTTGATTGATAGGAAAAGGCGATGGCAACGTGCATTTGCGGATGTGGAGAAGAGACGAAGGGCGGCAGGTTCCGCCCCGGGCATGATCAGAAACTGCGCTCCGCAATTGAAGATGCCGCAGGAGGACTGGAACAGCTCAGAGTTCTTGTCGAGAAGCATATTGGACGCGAGATCATTGCGGCAAACCCTAAAGGGTGAAGGAAGCGCCCAAAGCAACCGTTTCAATCCAGCGTGGCGACTCCGTGGCGATTCAACCCGCCGTCGCAATAAGCTAGAAAACCAAAAAAGCCCTCAAGTCAATGAGATTTAAGGGCTTTTTATGGCTCCGGCGGTAGGGATCGAACCTACGACCAATTGATTAACAGTCAACTGCTCTACCGCTGAGCTACGCCGGAACACGAGGGGGCGTATAGCAACCTCGATTCCGCGCGTCCAGTGGTGAAACGACTCTCAGGCGTACTTTTCCGGTCGGCCCCAGCGTCACGCTAGGTCAGGCGGAAAATGCTGGTGGTGCGCAGGGGCCGGTCCGTGGTGACACGACCACGCTCGGCAAGGTCGATGAGATGCGCGAGGACGTTTCGGGTCGCGGCCGGCAAGAGGTCGGGCGGAGTTTCCGTATAGACCTGGACGGCGATGCCGGTGGCGTCAGCGGGGCCGGAGCGGAGCGCTTCGAGGATCGAGGCTTCGCGTTGTTCGCGGTGCGCCACCAGCCAGTCGAGACGGGCGCCGGGATCAGTGATGGCGGCTCCGTGGCCGGGCAGGTGCACCCGGGCAGGGTGCGCCCGCAGGGATCGGCAGCTCTGCATGAATTGCGTGAGATCCCCGTCGGGCGGAGAGACGATGGAGCTAGACCAGCCCATGACGTGATCGCCGGTCAGGATCGTGCCGTAGCCTGACCCGGTGTCGACATCAAAGCACAGGTGATTGCACTGGTGGCCGGGGGTCCAGAGCGCGGTGACGCGCCAACCATCGCCAGCGACTTCCTGACCATCGGCAAGGGTTTCGTCGGGCATGAAATCGGCGTCGATTCCTTCGCCGCCGCCCATGCCGCCCTCGGCGCTCAACTCCCGCATGACGGCGGATTGTCCTGCCAGCGCGTCGCCATAGGCGAGGACCGGCGCACCGGTCTGCCGTGCCAGATCGGCCGCCAGGGGAGTGTGGTCGAGGTGCGCATGGGTGATGAAGATATGCGAGATATGTTCACCCTCTCGCAGCGCGCCCATGATGCCTGCCAAATGTGCGGTGCTTGGAGGTCCGGGATCGACCACCGCAATGCCACCGCCTTCACCAATCAGATAGGTGTTGGTGCCGCGATAGGTGAAGGCGGAGGGGTTGTCGCACAGGATGCGGCGCAGGCCGGGCATGACCTCCTCGGGGACATGGGGGGTCGGGTTGAACTCATCGGGCTGGCGCATATGGGCGTCCTGTGCTTGTGTCTCGAAATGGCGGAACAGGTGCACCCTATAGATGACCTTTGACTGGCTCAAACGATATGTGCCACGTGGGATATACGGACGTGCCGCGCTGATCCTGATCCTGCCGGTGGTGGTGGTGCAACTGGTCGTCTCGGTGGTGTTTATCCAGCGCCATTTTGAGGGTGTCACGACGCAGATGACAAGAACCATCAGTGACGAGCTGGTCCTGGTGGCGCGCGCCGATGGTGCAGAGCGCGCTGTGATCGCGCAGGCGCTGGGCTTTGACGTGGTCAAGATATTACAGCGCGACATTCCCCAGTCGGACCGCAGACGCTGGTACGATCTGTCTGGCGTATCGGTGATATCGACGATGCGCCGGCTGGTGCCGCAGTTGCGCGCGGTGGACCTGCCCGACGATAATGTTGTGCGTGTCTACCTGGTGGCGGATACCCCCTTGGAGGTCAGCTTCAACCGCGCGAGGGTTTCAGCGACGAATCCGCACCAACTCTTTGTCAACATGGTGTTTTTCGGTGCACTTATGACCTTGGTGGCTTATATCTACCTGCGAAACCAACTGCGTCCGATTACTCGGCTCGCCACGGCTGCCGAGGCCTTTGGCAAGGGACAGACGGTTCCCTATCGCCCCGGCGGCGCGACCGAGGTGCGCGCCGCGGGTCAGGCGTTTCTTGCCATGCGCAACCGGATTGAGCGACAGATCGAACAGCGCACACTGATGCTTTCCGGGGTCAGTCACGACCTGCGCACGCCTCTGACCCGGCTCAAGCTGGGACTGTCGCTGCTCGACGACGAGGATCGCGAACCGATGGAGCGCGACGTCGAAGAGATGCAGCGGATGATCGAGGAGTTTCTTGCCTTTGCCCGCGGCGCCGCCGCTGAATCGGTTGAGGATGTCGATCCGCTGACGTTCGTGAGTGCGATTGTCGCGGATGCGGCGCGAGGGGGGGAGTCCGTAAGCCTCTTTGCAGCAGATGGCGAAGGGACCTTGCGTCTGCGCCCCGGTGCCATGCGCCGTGCAGTCGAGAACCTGATCGGCAACGCGGTGCGCTATGGAACGAGGGCCGATGTATCCGTGCTGCTGAGCGAAAGAGCCTTGCGAATCCGCGTAGAGGACGATGGTCCCGGAATCCCCGCGGATCAACGCGGGACCGCGATCCGCCCGTTTTCAAGGCTGGAGCCGGCGCGGAACCAAAATCGAGGCTCCGGCGTCGGCCTGGGTCTGGCGATTGCGACGGATATCGCGCGAACGCACGGCGGCTCACTCAGGCTGAGCACCTCGGACCGCCTGGGCGGATTGCAGGCGGACATCGTGATTGCGCGGTAGCGCCGGCGGAGGGTTCGTGCCGGTTTTGGATATTTGTGAAACCAAAGTGGGGAAAAGGTTGCACTAATGTGCCGGATTTATTCGATTTGTGTGCCGTGTCAGGCGAGTCCGGAAGGGGTTGTGCCAAGGTCTGAGGATCAAGGAGATGCGGGAAGGGGTGGTAGGCCCGGCAGGATTTGAACCCGCAACCAAAGCGTTATGAGCGCTCTGCTCTAACCGTTGAGCTACAGGCCCGCACAGGCGTGACTTAGGCAAAGTGGCTCGGGTGGTCAAGCACTGGGTCGTGGAGGAGGGGTCCGGTTTGCAGCAGCCGTAGACACTCTGCCTGGGTTGGTCTATCGCAGGCGCAAGCTTTCGGAGGGCCAGATGAGCGACAAGACAAACGGGATGACCTACGCCGATGCGGGGGTCGATATCGACGCTGGGAACCAGTTGGTGGATCGCATCAAACCAGCCGCCAAACGCACGGCACGCAGTGGCTCCATGGCCGGTCTGGGCGGGTTCGGTGCCTTGTTCGATCTGAAAGGCGCAGGATACAACGATCCGATCCTCGTCGCGGCGACGGATGGTGTGGGGACCAAGCTGCGCATCGCGATCGATACCGGTCATGTCGACACCATCGGGGTGGACCTCGTGGCGATGTGCGTCAACGATTTGGTGTGTCAGGGCGCGGAGCCCTTGTTCTTTCTCGATTATTTCGCCACCGGCAAATTGAAGCTGGACGAGGCGACCCGCATCATCGAGGGTATTGCGCTGGGCTGCGAACGCTCCGGCTGCGCGCTGATCGGGGGGGAGACCGCCGAGATGCCCGGCATGTATCACGATGGGGATTTTGATCTGGCGGGGTTCGCCGTCGGCGCGATGGAGCGTGGCGCGGACCTGCCGGCCGGTGTCGCTGAGGGCGATGTGCTCTTGGGCCTCGCCTCGGATGGCGTGCATTCCAACGGGTATTCGCTGGTGCGTCGCATCGTCGAGGCCTCCGGCCTCGGCTGGTCGGATGCCTGTCCCTGGGGCGAGGGTACGCTGGGCGAGGCGCTGCTGGCGCCGACGCGGCTCTACGTCAAATCGGCGCTCGACGCAGTTCGTGTCGGGGGCGTGCACGGGCTGGCCCATATCACCGGCGGCGGTCTGACGGAGAATCTGCCACGCGTGCTGCCCGAAAGGTTGGGCGCCGAGGTCGATTTGGGCGCGTGGACGCTGCCACCCGTGTTCCAATGGCTCGCGGAGCAGGGCGGTATGGCGCAAGCTGAACTTCTCAAGACCTTCAACGCGGGGATCGGCATGGTTCTGGTGGTCGCCCCGGATCGGTCGGAGGCGCTGCGCGAGACGCTCACTGCGGCAGGTGAGGGCGTCACGGTTCTGGGTCGTGTCACAGCCGGGCAGGGGGTCAGCTACCAGGGGTCGCTTCTTTGAGCAAACGGGTCGCGATCCTTATTTCGGGCGGCGGGTCCAACATGGTGAAGCTGGTCGAGAGCATGACCGGCGATCACCCCGCACGCCCTGTTCTGGTGGTGGCCAACAGCGCCGCCGCAGGGGGGCTGGCCAGGGCGGCGGATTTGGGCGTGTCGACAGCGGTGGTCGATCACCGGCCCTACAAGGGGGATCGCGCGGCGTTCGAGGCAGAAATGATCCGGGTCCTTGATGCCGCGAGACCCGACATCCTGTGCTTGGCCGGCTTCATGCGGATTCTGACACCTCAGTTTATCGACCATTACGCCGGTCGGATGTTGAACATCCACCCCTCGCTCCTGCCGAAGTATCGCGGGCTGAGCACCCATGCCCGCGCGATCGAGGCGGGCGACAATCAGGCGGGATGCTCCGTTCATGAGGTGACTGCCGAACTCGACGGGGGGCCGGTTCTGGGGCAGGCGAGGGTCGCGATCGACCCCGGCGATGATGCCGAAACCCTTGCGGCAAGGGTTCTGCTGCAGGAACATCGCCTTTATCCCGAGGCGTTGCGCCGCTTCGCGCTTGGCGACCGGCGTGTCTTTGAATTGGGGGCGGAATAATCGCCTGTCCGCTCAGCGCCCGGTCCTGCGCGGCCTTGCCTTCCCAACCCGGTTGGAATGGCCTATACGGGCAGAGCGTCGGTGCTATCCGACCTTACTTCACGACGTCAAAAGGGTCACATGCGAACGATAACCACGACCGAGGAACTGGCAGACTTCTGCATGACAGCGGCCCGCCATGATTATGTGACCGTCGATACCGAGTTTCTTCGCGAACGTACCTATTATTCCCAGCTCTGTCTGATCCAGCTTGCCATGCCTGGCGAGGACGATAGCACCGCCGTCTTGGTGGATCCGCTGGCCCAGGGCATTGACCTTGCCCCGCTTTACGAGCTTTTCCGCGACACCTCGGTGGTCAAGGTGTTCCATGCCGCGCGTCAGGATCTGGAGATCTTCTTTGTGGACGCCGGGGTGATCCCCGAGCCGCTGTTTGACACGCAGATCGCCGCGATGGTCTGCGGCTTTGGCGAACAGGTCGGCTATGAGACGCTGGTCAAACGGATCGCCAAGGAGCAGATCGACAAATCCTCGCGCTTTACCGACTGGTCGCGCCGCCCCCTGACCGATGCGCAAAAGAAATATGCGCTGGCCGATGTGACTCATCTGCGCAAGGTCTATGAATTCCTTGCCGACAAGTTGAAACGCCAGAACCGCGAACCCTGGGTGGCCGAAGAGCTGAAGATCCTGACCTCTCCGGAGACGTATATCGCCCGTCCCGAAGAGGCCTGGCAGCGTATCCGGACACGCACCACCTCTCCGCGATTCCTCGGTATCGTCAAAGCCTTGGCGGAGTTCCGCGAGAGCTACGCCCAGACCAACAACGTACCGCGCAGTCGGGTCTACAAGGACGACGCTCTGGTAGAGCTGGCCTCGACCAAGCCGACGGATATGAAGGACCTCTCGCGCTCGCGGCTCCTGATGCGCGAAGGCCGCAAGGGCGAGATTGCCGAAGGTATCCTCGCCGCCGTGCAGACCGGACTGGCCATGCCGAACGATGAATTGCCCCGCCCCGATCGGTCGAACGAAAAGCTTCAGGTGGATCCCGCCTTGGCCGATCTGCTGCGCGTGCTCTTGAAGGCCAAAGCGGACGGCGCGGGCGTTGCGCCGCGCCTGATCGCGGCCACGTCGGAGCTGGATGCAATCTCGGCCGGCAAGCGCGACGTGCCGGCGCTGTCGGGTTGGCGGCTGGATGTGTTTGGTTCCGATGCTTTGCGCCTGTGCGAAGGCAAAGTAGGTCTGGCCGCGCGCAATGGCCGGGTGGATATCTTTGAGATTGCCGGCTGAGCCGATCGGCCCGGCAGGCGGTGCCAGGGCCAGTGCGCGACGGCGATTGTTGCGAGGCTGCCTCGCAGCCGTTTAACGGCGCGAGGTCAGAATGTTGCTGGCGCTAAGCACTTCGATCCGCTTGATCGTAGCCAAATCCTGGTCCGATACCCTCACCGCCGCTACGACCTGGCGCGAGGCGGCAGTGCCGACGGGCCGAACAGGCTGGTCCGCCACCAAAACATAGCGCAGCACGTCGTCAGGCCCTTCCGGTCCGTCCACGGCTTTCAGCCCAACGTTATAGGCCCCTTGACGGGAGGGCACGCCGGTGACGCGCACGATGGCCCCGCCTGGCAGACGATCCACCGTCATTTCGGTGATCTGCGCGACGGGTGTACGCTCATCAGGACGATCAGGGCGCAGCGAGATCGCAGAGCGGCGCGGAATCAGCGGGTTGGTCTCAGAAGGGGTAACCTCCCGCGCCTCGGCGCGCCCGAACCAGTTCAGCGGGTTGATTCGGCTGTCCCGGACGCGTCCGCAGCTTGTCAGAACCAGGGCGGCGATCAGAAGAAGGGGGATCGTCTTGCGCATCTCGGGACCTTTCATCACTAAAGGTTGGGTAACGCATTGGAGAGCGGTTGAAAAGCCGTTCCAGCGGGTGGACAGGCGGCTTTCGGGCGCATACCTCCACTTCAAAGCGAAGGAGTGGTCGATGGCACAACCTGCATTCGAGGCAATCGTCGAGGATTTCGAGTTCCTGGAGGACTGGGAGGACCGGTACCGCCACGTGATTGAACTGGGCAAGGCGATGGACCCGCTGGACGACGCGTTGAAGGTGCCGGCGAACAAGGTCGATGGCTGTGCCAGTCAGGTCTGGCTTTATCCCACGGTCGAAAACGGCGCTTTCCGGTTTGATGGCGACAGCGACGCCATGATCGTGCGGGGGCTGGTCGCGGTGTTGCGTACTCTCTACAACGGCTTGCCGGTGGCAGAGGTGGGCAAGGTCGATGCAGGTGGAGAGCTGGCGCGCCTCGGGTTGCAGGATCACCTTTCGGCGCAACGCTCCAACGGCGTGCGGTCGATGATCGCGCGAATCCGGGCGACTGTGGCCTGAGCCGCGAACCCCGATCAGCCCGTGACGTAGGATCGCAGGCCGGAGACAAAGGTGTCGATCTCGCTCTGCAAGGCGGAACCGGGGAAATCCGCAACCTCCTGTCGGTCTATCTCTCCGGGCATCAGCTGCGACATCAGCGCCTCGCACCGCGCTGCATCTACCTCGCTAAGCTTCAGATTTTTCGCAGCCGTGAGAATGACGAGCCTTTCCTGCATCGCGCGCATGCCCCGAAACGCTTGCATCATCGGCGCAACCAACGCGGGATCATCGCGCCAGGACCGCCCGGCGAACAGTTCTTGTACCACGCGCTGACCGGCGCCGGTGCAAGAGTATCGCACACAGCCGGAAAACCCTTCCCGATGCAGGCGGTCGTGGATCGAACATCCGTGCCCGACCGGCGAGAGGTTGGGGCAGGGGACGCCCGCCGGTTTGTCGATGGCAAAGCTCTCACCGCGATCAAAGGCCAGCGCGAGACAACAAAGCGCCGCGCAACTCGCGCAATCTTCGGTAAGCGAGACGGTCATGCCTGCGCCACCGCTGCCTCCAGCGCGCCGGCCAGATCACCATAGCCGGTAAAGCGACGTTCAAAGGACAGTCCCAACTTGTCCGCCGCCGCTTGGGCCTGCCGGGTCAGATCGGAATCCTCGGTCTGGGCCAAATAGACCAGGGTCTGATAATGTCCGAATATCATCTCACGCAATTCCGGATGACGGTCCAGTTTCAGACCCCGCCAGATCAGGGTGTCGAATTGACGGGTCAGGAAGTCGGTGAGGAAAAAGGAAAAGACCTCCTCACGCGCGACAAAGGCATCGACGCCGTCGAAGAAGGCATAACAATGCGGTCCCCGGATCATCTCCACGCCCATTTCGTCGCAAACCCGAGCGAGATCGCCCCCGGTGCCACAGTCGGCGTAGGCGACAAAGACTTTGCCGTACCGGACTCCGCGCGCCTGGATCGCGTCACGCACCGCCCCGGCGATCTTTTGTGGGTGGTTGTGCAGAATGGCGGGCAGGCAATGCAGATCAACGTGGGTCCAGCCGTTTACCCGGATCAGGGCGAGGATTTCGCGCGCCAAGGCACCGCAAGCAAGCACCAGAACCGTCCCGTCACCCCTGGCTGACAGCCCGTCGCGGGTAAGCGCGCCGTCGCTCACGCGAAGCGCGCCTGGGTTGGTTGCTGTCCCAGCTTGCATGCCAAACCCCCTTTCAAGGGCGACAGGCGTCAGCCTGTGGCGCTTTGATTGTGTCTGCGGGCCACCATGGTTTTCGCAGTCTCCACCGCGACGGCGGCATCCCGGCAATAGGCATCCGCCCCGATGGCGCGCCCGAACTCTTCGTTCAACGGGGCGCCGCCGACCAAAACGATGTAGTCGTCGCGCTGGCCCTTTTCCTTGAGGGTGTCGATCACGACCTTCATGTAAGGCATCGTGGTGGTCAACAGGGCGGACATGCCCAGAATATCGGCCTCTTCGGCCACCAGCGCATCAAGGTATGCATCAACTGCGTTGTTGATACCCAGATCGACCACCTCAAATCCGGCGCCCTCCATCATCATCGCCACAAGGTTCTTGCCGATGTCGTGGATGTCGCCCTTCACGGTGCCGATCACCATCTTGCCGACACGAGGCGCGCCAGTTTCGATGAGCAGCGGTTTCAGGATGGCCATGCCCCCCTTCATCGCGTTCGCCGCCAAGAGAACCTCGGGGACAAAGAGAATGCCGTCGCGAAAGTCGTTGCCCACGATGGTCATCCCGCTGACCAGAGCCTTGGTCAGGATGTCGTAGGGCTGCCATCCGCGTTCCAGCAGGATGTTGACGCTCTCTTCGATCTCTTCCTTCATCCCGTCGTAAAGGTCGTCGCACATCTGTTCGACCAATTCGTCGTCATTCAGATCCGCCAGGATGATTTCGTTGTCTTCGTCCGACATATGCCTAACCTCGATGCGCGGTGGGAACGTCCTGCTGCGCCAAGGCATGACGGCTTTGACGTGATAGAACGCGGTCGATTGCGACACCGCATTGCGTTGGACCGACCTTAGGTCGCAATCGCCGTGGGGAGAATGCGAAAAATCTTCATCTAGATCATGGATGTGGCTTGGATAAGGCGCTGCCCTCTTGTGAATGTTCGCGTTATGTTCCACATTTCGGACATGTATACGCCCATTCGCCCCCATCTGCCCGATCAAACCCTTGATGCTGAACGCCGCCGCGGGCGCGGCGCGGCGACGAATCGTCCGGGCCGGTTCGAAACCTATGATCGCCTCGTGATCGACGATGGATGGGACATCGCCGACGAGGTCAGCCAGATCCGCACCGAAGTACGCTTGGAAACCGCGCGCTCCATCATCACCTACAACAAATCGCCCGATCTGCCCTTTGATCGCTCGATCAATCCATATCGGGGTTGTGAGCATGGCTGCGTCTATTGTTTCGCGCGGCCCAGTCACGCCTATCTTGGACTGTCACCGGGCCTTGATTTCGAAACCCGATTGACCGCGCGCCCGAACGCCGCCGAGGTGCTGGAGCGTGAGTTGCGCAATCCCAAATATAGCGTTGCGCCGATAGCCATCGGGACCAACACGGACCCTTACCAGCCGATTGAACACCAGCACAGGATCACGCGCGCCTGTCTTGAGGTACTGCGCGACTATAACCACCCCGTCGCCATCGTAACCAAAGGCACCGGAATCTTGCAGGACCTCGACATTATCGCCGATTTGGCGGCCAGGAACCTCGCACTTGTCGGCATCTCAGTGACGACCCTGTCGCCCGAGATCGCGCGCAAGATGGAGCCTCGCGTGCCCGGCCCGGCCAAGCGATTGCAGGTGATACGCGCATTGTCAGAGGCCGGGGTGCCAACCCGGATCATGGTCTCGCCAGTCATGCCCGGCCTCACGGACCATGAAGTCGAAGCGATCCTCGAGGCCGGTCGCGATGCCGGCGCGCGCGCGGCGAGCTGGATCATGCTGCGCCTGCCGCAAGAGGTGGCGCCGCTGGTTGAGGACTGGCTGCGCGAACATTTCCCCGACCGCGCCGAAAAGGTGTTGCGCCGGTTGCGCGAGATGCACGGAGGGAAGCTTTACGATGCGCAATGGGGCAAGCGGATGCGTGGCGAGGGCGTCTATGCCAGCATGATCGCCACCAGGTTCGAAGCTGCCGTCAAACGGCTCGGATTCGCGACCGGGTCCTTGGCGCTGCGCAGGGACCTCTTTGCCATGCCACCTCGCAAGGGCGACCAACTGAGCCTGTTTTGACCCCGCTTCATCTCGTCAAAAATACTCCCGCCGGAGGCATCCGTCAGATATCACATGCCGCAGCGCGATTTCAGACGTGAACCACCACACCAATCCTCAAAATTCCCGTTCTCTCCGGTTAACGCGAAGAATCGCGCACTCTTTTCACGCACGCATTCGAGTTTCGAAGTGTGTTTCAAAATCAAACAGCGGTTACGACGCTCAATAACATCATGAAGCGATTATAGTTAAACTAATTGGATTTTTTGACGGAAATCTATGCGCGCGGCAGTCGTTTCCTGCCGTATCCGGTTGCCCCTGTGGCGGCCTTGAATACCCTCATTCCCGATCTGCACCACTTTTGCGACGGGCGCCGCCAAGCCTTTTCGTTTATAATTGAATGTTATTCGGTGCCGGATGGTTGTGTTAATTTTTACTCACCTATTCAAGGCCTTGAGGGTTCCCAAGCTGCATCATCTGCGTTGTGCTGCGGGGATTCAGCGGAACTTCGCTGCGACTGGACGGTTTTGTCCCCAAGGTTCTCCGCCGATCAAAGAACCGTGACCACTAGGACGACGACTGAGACGAACGATAAATTTTGGGAGCGACGAAAGACCGACCATGCAACAGATCCCCCGCACACCCTTTCGGACCGACAGCCGCAGTGAGGCGACCCCGCCCAGTTGTTTCGCCTGCCGATTGGGCCGCTACGCCGATCTGTCCGACGATGAGAAGACCTTTATCGCCCGGATGGAAGAGGATGAGCGCAAGGTAAAGCGGGACAGCGTTATCATGCGGTCCGGCACCCCGGCGAGTGAGCTGTTCATCCTCAAGGAAGGCTGGGCAGTGGCCTCCACGACGCTTAGCAAAGGGCGTCGGCAATCGTTGCGGATTTATCTGCCGGGTGAGGTGATCGGCCTTCCGGGATTGGGCGTGCGGGACGCGGCCCACGATGTGACCATGGTAACATCCGGCGCCGTCTGCCCCTTTCCGAAGGACCATGTCACCGCGCTCTACACACGCGCCCCGCGGGTCGCCGCATTGCTGACCGCCATCGCCAGTCTTGACCAGATCGCGCTGAAGGACCGGTTAGCCATGATGGGGGCTGGCACCGCACGCGAGCGAATGGCCCACTTCCTGCTCGACGTGCATGAGCGGCTGCTGTTGGCCAATCCCGATCTGGGCAAGCGGTTCCGCCTGCCGATGCGCCAGGTCGACATGGCCGAGGTGCTGGGCCTGACCAAGGTTTACGTCAACCGCCTGTTGCGCGCCTTCACCGAAGAAAAGTTGATCGAGATTCAGCGCCCCTACGTCCGGATCCTGCAACCGGCCGAGCTGCGTCGGATCGCGCAATACGAAAACCGCTACGACGAGATCGATTGTAGTTGGTTCCCGAGTGACCGGTCATTGGAAGTCAGTCACTGAATGAGTCGAGTGTGCCGGCACCCTCTTGGCTGACAGTAGCGCTTCGCCACCTTATCAGTATGGCATCCGGACGGGCGCGCGTGGATTTCGGTAGCGCCTGACTTCCCGCGAACAGCTCTATTTTGCGGACTATTAAAATCCCCAAAACACCACTGGTCTTGACCAACTGGCGCGAATGCGGGACAGGAAAGCCATGATTTCCTCCGAACGGCTCTCTCAGATCACAAAACGGTTCGAATACCTCGAGGCGCGCATGGCCGAAGGGGGCGGGGGTTTTGCCGCCCTTTCACGCGAGTATTCCGACCTGCGCCCCGTGGTCGAGGCGATCAATCATTGGCAGTCGGGTCAAATCGCGCTGGATGAGGCAGAGGCGATGCGTTCTGACCCCGAGATGCGTGACCTCGCGAATGAAGAGGTCGAGAGATTGTCGGCGCAGCTGCCGCAGCTGGAGCGCGATCTGCAACTGGCCCTGCTACCGCGTGACGCGGCAGATGGGCGCCCCGCGATGATCGAAATTCGCCCCGGTACCGGTGGCGACGAGGCCGCTCTTTTCGCAGGGAGCCTTCTGCGGATGTACCAGCGCTACGCCGAAGCACGCGGCTGGCGATTTAACATCGTCGACATGACGGAAACCGAACTGGGCGGCATCAAGGAGGTCGTCGGCAACATCCAGGGCGTCAACGTCTTTGCCCGGCTCAAGTTCGAAAGTGGTGTGCACAGAGTCCAGCGCGTGCCGGAAACCGAAAGCGGCGGGCGGATCCATACGTCTGCCGCGACGGTCGCTGTTCTACCCGAAGCCGAAGACGTCGATATTCACATAGATCCCAATGATTTGCGTATCGACACCATGCGCGCCTCCGGCGCCGGTGGCCAGCACGTCAACACGACGGATTCCGCCGTGCGCATCACCCATATCCCATCGGGTATCGTGGTCACGAGCGCCGAGAAATCGCAGCATCAAAACCGGGCAATCGCCATGCAGGTCCTGCGCAATCGACTGTTTGACATGGAACGCCAACGCGCGGCGGATGAACGCGCGGCGGATCGTAAGTCGCAGGTCGGCAGCGGTGATCGCAGCGAACGCATTCGCACCTACAACTTCCCGCAGGGCAGGGTGACGGACCACCGGATCAACCTGACGCTCTATCGTCTGGATCAGGTGATGCAGGGCGATCTCGATGAGATCATCGACGCGCTGACCGCCGATCACCAGGCGACCCTAATGGCTGAGATGGCCGGGTGAACCTGCGCCCTGCGATCAACGCATTGCAGGCGGCCGGCGTGGCCGACCCTGCGGGCGATGCGCGCCGGCTGTTCGACTGGGCCTACGTAGTGGGGCAGGGCGGTGAGCCGCAGGATCGCGACGCCCCCAACGCCACGACCCAAGCGACCTTTGATCGCGCTCTGACCGCCCGCCAGCAGCGTCAGCCGGTCAGCCATATCATCGGTCGGCGCGCGTTCTGGAAGCACGAATTTATCGTGACCCCCGATGTGCTCGATCCGCGCCCCGAGACTGAAACGCTGGTCGAACACGCACTGTCACTGCCCTTTTCGAAGGTGCTGGACCTTGGCACCGGGTCGGGCGCGATCCTCTTCTCTCTCCTCGCGGATCGTCCCGAAGCGCAGGGTGTCGGCAGCGATATGTCACCGGAGGCGTTGGACGTCGCCCGGCGAAATGCAGACGCCCTACAGGTCGTGGACCGGGTCCAGCTTGTCACGTCGGATTGGTTCGACAATATCGAGGGTCAATTCGATCTGATCGTGTCGAACCCGCCCTACATCGCCGCCCTCGAAATGCCGGATCTTTCACCGGAGGTGCGCGATTGGGAACCCCATCTCGCGCTCAGCGACGGGGCGGACGGGCTGACAGCCTATCGCGCGATCACCGCGCAGGCGCGGACACACCTCAAGTCCCACGGGCATCTGGCAGTAGAGATCGGACCGTCGCAGGGCGCAGCCGTTCGGGACATGTTCACGGCTGCCGGGCTGATTGATGTCGCGATCCTGCCAGATCTCGATCAACGCGACCGGGTCGTCACCGGACGGCGACCGGGCTAGGGTGGATCGAGGGGACGCGCGACTCTTCGCCCCGTTTCTCGCGCATCGGGGCATTTGCGCTTGTAATCCAATCCATGACGTGTTTATTCGGTACTCAGTCAAGGCTGGGAAGCCTGCTCGCGTCCCCCTTGACCTCAGTAAGCCCAAAACGTCGACCGCAACCAACGCGCGAAACTCGCGCAGGCCGGTGGCAAACGACAGCCATTTCAGCAAGGCTCACCCAAGACTCATGAGATCATCTAAATCACGTTCGCGCAATAAGTCGAACCGCAACCGGTCCGTCGGCAATATCGTAAACCGGGTGTTTGACTCCTCCGGCCCCGAGGGAAAAGTGCGCGGTACGCCCCAGCAAATCATCGACAAATACAACCAGTTGGCACGTGATGCCCAGCTGTCCGGTGATCGTGTGGCGACCGAGAATTTTCAGCAGCACGCCGAACATTACCTTCGGATGTTGAGTGTCGCGCAGAAAGAGCAGGACCAGCAGCGAGAGCAGCAGGAAAAGCAGCGCGAACAGCAAGATCAGGAAAACCGCAAGCGTCAGGCAGACCGTGATCGCGAGCGGGCCCGCCAAGAAGCCGAAGCAGCTGAGACCGCGCCTCAGTCCACACCGCAGGACCCCGGCGCCGGCGATCAACCCGACGTCATTGCGCCAGCCTCGAACGAGGCGGGTGGCAACCTTGTGGAGACGCCGGAAAGCCAGAGCGAACCCCAGCCCGCCGACGACACGAAGCCCGAGCCCAAGTCCAAGCCAAAGCGCAGCTACAATCGCAAGCCGCGTGCAAAAAAAGACCCCGAGGGCGGCAATGGCGGAAGCAGCGGCAGCGGCGAAGGAAATGCCGCTGCGGCCGAGTAATTTTCAACGCCGGTAATGCTTTAGCACGTAGACGCGGATCGCGGAGGCCAGGCCGGTCTCCGTTCCGCGCGCCTCGTCGATCTCCACGGCCAAGGCATTTACCGCCTTTTGTTGCGATGCGGCAATATCGCGAAACGCCTGCCAAAATTCCGGCTCCAACGATACGCTTGTGCGGTGGCCCCTGAGTGTCAGGGAGTGTTTTTCCGGACGCCCTCCCATCTCAAACCTCGTCGTCCCGCATATCGCCAGGCGCCTTTGGGCCCTGCGCGATGACCTGATCCGGGGTGTCGGGGGGAACATGTGCACGCGCCGTCAGCACTTTGCCGTCAAGATCGCGGTCCGCCTTCGCATTCTGCGTTGTCATCTTGGTTTTCTCAGCCTTGGTTCGCCCGAACGCCACCGCATTGGCGTCGGCTTTCGCTCGCTTCTCGCTGCGGGCACGTGATTTTCGGGCGTGGTTCAGGTTCACGATTTTTGACATAGCGGAAATGTAGAGCCGACAGTGTAAGAGACCAATGTCATTTGCGAAAATCTGATGAATGGATGCGAAAACAGACAAAGGGCGGCCTCGTCGGACCGCCCTTTTTTACTTTGATCTGTCCGGCTCGAAGGTTCAGGACTTCGGTCCGACCATGTCCTCGGGGCGCACCACCCGGTCAAAAGTCTCCGCATCGACAAAACCAAGGCCGATCGCCTCTTCCTTGAGGGTCGTGCCGTTCTTATGCGCGGTCTTGGCAACCTTGGTGGCATTGTCGTAGCCGATGGTGGGGGCAAGTGCCGTCACCAGCATCAGAGATTCCGTCATCAGCTTTTCGATGCGCGGCTCATTCGCTTCGATACCGTTCAGCATCCGCTCGGTAAAGCTGTCGGCGACGTCGCCCAAAAGCTGCATGGATTGCAACAGGTTATACGACATCATCGGATTGTAGACGTTCAGTTCAAAATGACCTTGCGAACCGGCGAATTTCATCGCCGCATCATTGCCCATGACGTGCGCAGCAACCTGCGTCATCGCTTCGGCCTGAGTCGGGTTAACCTTGCCCGGCATGATGGAGGAGCCCGGTTCATTTTCCGGCAGGATCAATTCACCCAGCCCCGAGCGGGGGCCGGAGCCGAGAAAGCGGATATCATTCGCGATCTTGTACATCGCCCCGGCCACGGTCGCCAAGGCGCCGGACATGAAGACCATGGCGTCATGGGCCGCAAGCGCTTCGAACTTGTTGGGTGCGGTCACAAATGGCAGGTCGGTGATATCGGCCATATGCCCGGCGACAGTTTCGCCCCAGCCCTCTTTCGTGTTGAGGCCGGTGCCGACCGCGGTGCCGCCCTGTGCCAATTCATAGATGTCCGGCAGCGCCAGTTCGATCCTCTTGATCCCCTGGCGGATCTGATGCGCGTAGCCCGAAAACTCCTGCCCCAAAGTCAGCGGTGTTGCGTCCTGCGTGTGGGTCCGGCCGATCTTAATGATGTCCTTGAATTGATCAGCCTTGGCGTCCAACCCCTTGAGAAGTTTATTCAACCCCGGTAACAGAACGTCCCGTACGGTCATCGCGGCGGCGATATGCATCGCCGTCGGGAAGGTGTCGTTGGAGGATTGACCCATGTTGCAGTGATCGTTTGGATGGACAGGATCCTTGGAGCCGATCTGACCGCCGAGGATCTCGATGGCGCGGTTCGCGATCACTTCGTTCGCGTTCATGTTGGATTGCGTACCAGAGCCCGTCTGCCAGACCACCAGCGGGAAGTTGTCGTCGAACTTGCCCTCAATGACTTCGCCCGCCGCCTGAATGATCGCATCGGCCAGTTTCGAGTCCAGATCACCGCTCGCCTTGTTCGCTTGCGCGCAGGCCTGTTTGATGACCCCAAGTGCGCGCACGATGGCGACCGGCTGCTTTTCCCAGCCAATCGGGAAATTCATGATCGACCGCTGCGTCTGCGCGCCCCAGTATTTGTCCTCGGGCACTTCGAGGGGGCCGAAGCTGTCGCTTTCCGTGCGGGTATTGGTCATGGTCTTTCGAACTCCGATGGCTGACGTCGCGCCTGCTATACGCGCTCACCCGCAGCCGCGCAATCGTGAGAAAAAGAACGCCTCTGTTCACAAGCTCTCTTGTGTCAGAATAGATGTTCCGACATACTTCAAAGATGCCACGTAAACCCTCCCATACGCCTGAAAGTCTTGCCGATAGCGCCCTCGCGCAGTTCTGGCACGGCGGATACGAAGCCACATCAATGGATGTGCTGGTCAAGAAAACCGGTGTCAGCCGTCATGGCATATATTCCGACTATGGTGGGAAGAAAGCGCTCTATCTTGCCTGTTTCTCGCGCTACCACGACCATGTAATCGCACCAGTGTTGAACCCCGTCACGGGGTCGGGCGACGGTATCGCCGCCATCGTCGGGTATTTCGGCCGCTTGGTGGAGATGGCGGAAGGGATCGGTCTACCGGGACCAGGCTGCTTTGTCGTCAATGCCTCGACAGAAACAGCGCCGCACGACCCGGACGTGGCCGCCAAGGTGGCGGATCACAACGCCCGACTGGAAACGGCCTTTGCCACGGCGCTGGAGCGAGAAAACTCCACCCGGCTGCCTGTTGCGCACCGGCGCGCGCTAGCGCGGACGGTGGTGATTTTTTCCAACGGGTTGTGGACCGCGTCCCGCAGCGTTGAAAAACCCGACATCCTACGCGAACACGCCGCCGTTTTTCTCGATCTGCTGGAATACCGTCTGAAATAATCTGATCGGTTTTACATTCATCTTTCCAGCCAATACGCTGAAAGACATCATGAAAAGCGCGACATGACGCTGGGCGGAACGATCGTTTTGCCGCTCAACAGCCTGCCATCACCCTATTTGCGAAACTTATCCAATTGTACGATGTCGGCGTCCGGCGCGCTCTGATCCTTGGCACTGTCATTGCCGGAGTCGTCCTTGCTGTCGCGCTGCGAATGCGACGGTTCGGGATCGTCGTCGGATGTCTCGTCCTGCGTTTCGAACCGCAACCCGAATTCTACCGAAGGGTCCACGAAGGTCAAAATCGCGTCATAGGGGATATAAAGCCGTTCCGGCGAATCTCCGAAATTTAGTGTGATACCAAAGCCTTCGTCGGTCACGATAAGGTTGTCATACCAATGCTGCAGCACCACGGTCATCTCGCTCGGATAGCGATCCGTCAGCCAGTCGGCGATCTCGGTCGCGCTATGCGTGGTGTCGAAGGTGATAAAGAAATGATGGCTGCCCGGCAGTCCGTTGTCGGCCACGTCCTCCAGCACTTCCTGGATAAGCCCGCGCATGGCGCGATGCATCAAGTTACCGTAATCAATCGAACGCGACATAGAGACTTCCAGAGATTTCGCTTTGAGCATAGGGGATTCGCGCCAAAACGGAAGGGCTGTATGGCTGGATTCCCGCCCCGTGACCAGTCTCCGGGGACAGAGATGCGATTCCAGCGGGCCGCGCCCTATGTCGCTGGGTCAAACATGCCGGGTAAGCAAGGCCACCTGCGTGCAAATACGGCCGAAACCCGTAGCTGGGACGGCGAAATAGTCTGGTAAAACAGGGGATTAGTGCAGGCTTCTGTTGCCAGGTGCCTGCGAACCCCGCCTTACGTCGCTAAACGCAAGGGCTTAGAGTTTCGATTACTCGAACTGCTTACGCAGCGAGAGCAACCGGAGCACGATTGTCATTTGCAATTGTACTTGTCGGGCCGATACGGTGGCACCCCGCCGAAACAAAGCAAACCCCTTTAGACGTTCGTCGATCCTATTTCGACCCCATGACCCCCAAATGAAGGGTGTTTGGTGGAGTCGCCGGGTACCGCCCCCGGGTCCGATCCGCTTATTACGAGCGCGTTTATGTTCATAGTCTGTTGCCAGACAGTTGAGATATAGGGGTGATCCTGCGCGAATTCAAATGCGATCTTGCAGAAAAAGCGCAGATTTTGCGGGAGGGGCGACCGTCATGGTCGCCCCTCAATGCAGCGTCAATCAGCGAGCCTGACAAGTGCATGACGCTTTTTACCTGCCGACAGTTTTATCGCGGTGGCCAGTGCGGCGGCGTCGATGAAGTGGGTCTCGGCCGAGGCCGCCTCGATGGCCTCTTCCATGGCGTGGCCAGGGAAGGGTGCGTCGGGATTGTGGGTGAAGTCGGCGGTGGGTGATTCGTGGCTGTTGACCACCACCCGTGCCTGTGGCGCGAGCCGCGCCAGGCTGTCCCGGCCGGAGGCGACCACCAGGTCGGCGCCGAGCATCAGTTGGGCACCGGCGCGGGGAATCGAGTGGGCATAAATGTCTTGCTGGCTGGGCGCGATGCGCACATGGGCGGTGACGGCGCCGAATTTCTGCGCCAGTCCGGTCTGGGTCATCACCAGGGAGCCGCGCCCCTCGATGTGGGCCGCCATGCCCATGATCCCGCCCAGGGTGAGCACGCCCATGCCGCCCACGCCGGGCAGCAGCACGTTGAAGGGGCCGGTCAGTGCCGGCACCGAAGGCTGCGGCAGCTCGGGCCAGTCGCTGCCCGGGTCGCCGCTGTGGATGCGCTTGAGCTTGCCGCCGTGGACACTGACGAAGCTGGGGCAGAAGCCCTTGAGGCAGGAATAGTCCTGGTTGCAGGCGCTCTGATCGATGGCGCGCTTGCGGCCCAGGGGTGTTTCCACGGGAACCACTGCCAGGCAGTTCGATTGCACACCGCAGTCGCCGCAGCCCTCGCAGACGCGCTCGTTGATGAACACTCGGCGCTCGGCTACTGGTGCCTCGCCGCGCTTGCGGCGCCGGCGCAGCTCGGTGGCGCAGACTTGGTCGTAGATGATGACCGTGGTGCCGGATACTTCGCGCAGTTCGCACTGCACGCCTTCGAGGCGGTCGCGGTGGTGGATCGACAGACCCGCTCCGGGGTGGCGTTCTGCCAGGCCGCGCGGGTACTTGTCGGGCTCGTCGCTGACCAGGGCGATGCGTTGCACGCCTTCGCCCTCCAGCTGTTGCACCAGCTGCTCGACGGTCAGGCTGCCGTCGACGTGCTGACCCCCGGTCATGGCCACGGCGTCGTTGTAGAGAATCTTGTAGGTGATGTTGACGCCGGCCGCGACCGCGGCGCGGATGGCGAGAATGCCGGAGTGGAAATAGGTGCCGTCACCGATGTTCTGGAACACATGATTGGTGTCGCTGAAGGGTGCCTGGCCCAGCCAGGCGGCGCCTTCGCCACCCATCTGGGTGAAGGTTTCGGTGTCGCGGTCCATCCAGGTGACCATGTAGTGGCAGCCGATGCCGGCCATGGCGCGGCTGCCCTCCGGAACCCGGGTGGAAGTGTTGTGGGGGCAGCCGGAGCAGAACCAGGGCTGGCGCTGGAGCGGGCCGCCCAGGCGCGCGGGTGGCTCCGGCGGCGGTTCGCGCAGCTGGGCGACGGCATCGGCGAGCTCGGCGCGCTGGCGCAGGCGCGCGAGGATGGCGCCGGCGATCAACGCGGGGCTGAGCTCCCCGGCGGTGCTGAACAGCGGCTGACTCTGTGAATCGCGCTTGCCCAGCACCCGCGGGCGCCGGCCGTCGGGCAGGTCGTAGAGCAGGTCGCGCAGCTGTTCTTCGATCAGGCCACGCTTTTCCTCGACCACGAGAATCTCTTCGAGGCCATCGGCAAAGGCGCGCACGCCTTCGGGTTCGAGCGGCCAGGGCAGGGTGATCCGGAACAGGCGCAAGCCCAGCCGGTGGGCGCAGGCGTCGTCGATGCCGAGGTCTGCCAGTGCCTGGCGCATGTCCAGCCAGGCCTTGCCGGTGGCGGCGATGCCGAAGCGGGCGGCGGGGCTGTCGAGCACCACGTCATTGAGCCGGTTGGCGCGGGCGTAGGCCAGCACCGCGGCGCGCTTGGCGATCTGCAGGCGCGCCTCCTGCTCCACCGGGGCATCCGGCCAGCGCACGTGGAGGCCGCCGTCGGGAAACTCGAAATCCTCGGGCAGGACGATGCGCACCCGGTCGATGTCCATGTCGGCCGAGGCGTTGGCGTCCATGTTGTCCGGGGTGGTCTTGAAACCGACCCAGCAGCCGGCGAAGCGCGACAGTGCCCAGCCGTGCAGGCCCAGGTCGAGCACATCCTGGACGCTGCCTGGATGCAGCACGGGCAGGCCCGCTGCCATGAACATGGGCTCGCTCTGAAAGGCGAGGGTGGAGGACTTGCACATATGGTCGTCGCCCACCACCGCCAGCACGCCGCCATGCGGCGAGGTGCCGGAATTGTTGGCGTGCTTGATGGGGTCCATGGCTCGGTCGAGCCCCGGGCCCTTGCCGTACCAGAGGCCGAACACGCCCTGGTGACGGGCGTCCGGGAACAGGTTGAGTTGCTGCGAGCCCCACAGGGCGGTCGCGGCCAGTTCCTCGTTGACGCCCGGTTGAAAGTGGATGTGGTGCCGCTTGAGATGCTCGCCGGCGGCCCAGAGCGCACTGTCGAGGCCGCCCAGGGGCGAGCCCCGGTAGCCGGACACGAAACCCGCAGTGTCCAGTCCGGCAGCCTGATCGCGCAGGCGCTGCACCAGCAGCAGGCGCACCAAGGCCTCGATGCCGTTGAGATAGGCGCGGCCCTGGGTCAGGGAGTATTTGTCGTCGAGTGAAACCCGCATGTTGCTACTTCAGTTGGCGGTTGCATACAGCATAACAGGCCTGGATAGCGGTGCCTCGGCCGGCCCCAGGGACTTGGACCACAGTCACCGGCAGTGGTTTGGTCGGGGCCTTCCGCTGGTGGTTTCAACGTACCCAGAGTGCCCAGATGGCGAGACTGGTCACCACCATCAACAGGGCATTGAGCGGCGCGCCGACCCGGGCGAAATCGATGAAGCGGTACAGCCCGGTGCCATAGATCATGGTGTTGGTCTGATAGCCCACCGGGCTCAGGAAGCTGGTCGAGGCGGCGAACATCACTGCCAGGCACAGGGGCAGGACGTCGATCCCCAGTTGCTGGCTGATCGCCACCGCCACGGGAATGAGGATGACCACCGAGGCGTTGTTGCTGACGATCTCGGTGAGCAGCGTAGTGACGGCGTACAGCGCCATCAGCACCAGTATCGGGTGCCAGGTGACCGCCTGGGCGGCGAACAGCTCGCCCAGCCAGGCGGCACCGCCGGATTTGGTCATGGCGATGCCCAGCGGAATGACCCCGGCGAGCAGGAAGATCACCTCCCAGGAAACGCCGGTGTAGAGATCTTCCCGCGACAGGCAGCGGGTGACCACCATGGCGATCACTCCGGCCAGCGCGGTGACCACTATGGGTAGCGGCGTCAGGACTGCGCCGGCGACCACCGCGGCGACGATGCCGCCGGCGCGCCACATGCGGGCGCGGTCGAAGTCGTCGTGGAATTCCTCCAATACCTGGACCTCGGCGCGGGTGCCCAATTTGGCCATTTCGGTCGCTGAGACTTCGGTGAGCACGATGTCTCCAGCGTGCAGCGGCTGGCCGGAGAGGCGGCGGGATTCCGGGTTGTCGGTCTCGATGCCCAGCAGGCGCGCGCGGCACAGGCCCCAGAGGTCGGTCTGTGCGGCATGGGTGCCGTTGAAGCGATCGCGGTCGCGCAGCAGCAGGCGCACCAGGTAGCCGTCGCCGCGCACCATGCGCGAGAGTCCGAAATCGGACAGCAGAGTCACCACCGGATTCTTGATCAGGTCGGCTATCTGCCGTTCCTGGCCGCGGACCAGCAGGATGTCGCCGCCGGCGATACCCATGGTGGCGGCTCTGTCGATATGTATGCTGTTGTCGCGCACCAGCTTGACCAGTTCGACGCCGGTGCGCTGCATGAAATCGGCGTCGGTGAGGCTGTGACCCACCAGAGGACTGTCCTCGTTCACCCGCAGTTCCACCAGATAACCGGGTTTGTCCTTGCCCGGCAGCTCGATCGGATCCCGGGTCGGCAGCAGCCAGCGGCCCACGCTCAGAAAATAGATCAGGCCGGTGGCCAGCACGATCAGCCCCAGGTGGCTGAATTCGAACAGCGTCAGCTGGCGGCCGAAGGCTGGGGTGTCGCGCAATATGGCGGCGGCGAGAATGTTGGTGGAGGTGCCGATGAGGGTCAGGGTGCCGCCCAGCATGCCGAAGAAGCTGACCGGGATCAGCAGCCGTGTCGCCTGCAACCCGCTGCGCCGGGCGAGTTCCAGGACCAGGGGGATGGCCACCGCCACCGCCGCGGTGTTGTTGATCACCCCCGAGAGCAGGCCGACCAGGGCGGCGATCATCAGCACGATGCGCAGTTCGGAGCCGCCGACCAGGGGAAACAGCCGCTTGCCGAGCAGGTAGATGAGACCGGAACGCTCGATGCCGGCGGAGAGAATGAACATCGCCAGCACCGTGATGGTGGCGGTGCTGGAGAATCCGGACAGGCCTTCGGTCACCGTGGGAAAGGCCGCGGGCAGGTCGATGCCCCGTGCCCGCAGCCAGGGTTGATCGCCCAACAGCGGAATGGTGACTACTGTGACCAGAGTCAGAAAGGCGGTGATGTCGAGCGGCAGTTTCTGGCTGGCGAACAGGTAGAGTGCCCCGGCGATGACCACAAACACCAGGGCGATTTCGAGGGTCACGGGCGGTGGTCGATCAGGAGAGGTCGAGCGCGAACTGCTTGAGCGTGTCGAGATCGACCATCGCCAGGGTTTCCTCGTGGGTGGCGCGCAACCGCACCCGGGGCGCGCAGCCGGCCCGGTAGGCCTCGATCCAGCGCGCCGCGCACAGGCACCAGTGGTCTCCCGGCCGGAGGCCGGGGAAGTGGTATTCCGGCACCGGGGTGGACAGATCGTTGCCACGCCGGCGGGAGAATTCGAGAAATTCTGCGGTGGCCTCGATGCAGACGGTGTGGATTCCCGTGTCGTCGTGACCGGTGTTGCAGCAACCATCGCGGTAGAAGCCGGTCACGGGATCTGTGCTGCAGGATTCCAGGGGTTCACCGAATACGTTGCAGGATTCGAACTGGCTCAAGGCGTGCTCCTCGTCAGGGTTTGTGTCTGGGGTGCGAGTGTAACCCGCTGGGCGCGGAACCCACCGCACCAGCCAGCGCAGGGTGACGGCGGCAGCTGCGCTTGCTGGCGTTCAATGCATTGAGTAAAAATACTCGAAGCACCTCGATAAAGTGTGGTTCCTGCACGTTCTATTGCGGTCGAGAGGAGTTGTTTGCGGCAGTGATCGAGGCCGTGTGCTGGATGCGTTGCCATCTCTTGCACGGCGGACTTTCTCCCACGCGTCAAGCCTCAGAGTGCCACGAACCCGGGTGCCGGATCATTCGTGGCTTCATCAATTGCGTCTCGTAGGCGTCCGGATCAATCCCCCATGTCTCTTGACCACGCCACCCTCGCCGCCCTGCGCGACCGCCACCCCGCCTGGCGACTGCTGGCCTCGCCGCACGCGCCGCTGGTGGCGAGCTTTTTGCACCGGGTGTTCGTGGCGCCGAATGTGCGCGTGATGATTGAGGCCGATCTTGCGGAGGCGCTGGAGGATGAGTTGTTCGCCCTGCGCGAGCAGTTGGGGCCGGATGCCTATCCCAAGGGGGCGCAGGAGTACCTGAACGACTGGTGCGCACCCGACAAGGGCTGGCTGCGCAAGTTCTACAAGGTGGGCACGGATGAGGCGCAGTTCGACCTGACGCCGGCCACCGAGAAGGCCATCGCCTGGGTGGTTTCCCTGACCGAGCGGCCGTTCGTCGGCACCGAATCCCGCCTGCTGACGCTGTTTGGCCTGCTCGAGCAGATCAGCGCCGGCACCGAGGCGGACCCCGTCAAGCGCGTGGATGAGCTGCGCAGGAAGCGCGACGAGCTGGATGCCGAGATCGCCCGCGTGCTGGCGGGCGACGTGCCGCTGCTGGACGACACGGCGGTCAAGGACCGTTTCCAGCAGTTCCAGCAGCTGGCGCGCGAGCTGCTGGCCGATTTCCGCGAGGTGGAGCACAACTTCCGCCTGCTCGACCGCAAGGTGCGCGAGAAGATCGCGCTGTGGGAAGGCGCCAAGGGTGCGCTGCTGGATGAAATCATGGGCGAGCGCGATGCCATCGGCGACTCCGACCAAGGCCGCAGCTTCCGCGCTTTCTGGGACTTCCTCATGTCCAGCCGACGCCAGGAGGAGCTTTCCGAACGGCTGGACCAGGTGCTGGCGCTGCCTGCGGTCGCGGCATTGAAGCCCGAGCCGCGCACCCGCCGCGTGCATCACGACTGGCTGGAGGCCGGCGAGCACGCACAGCGCACGGTTGCGCAGTTATCCCAGCAACTGCGCCGTTTCCTGGACGACCGGGCCTTTGTGGAGAACCGCCGCATCCTGGACCTGCTGCGCGGCATCGAGAGCAAGGCACTGGCCTTGCGCGAGGCTGGACCCTCCGGCACGGTGATGCATATCGCCGCGATGGCGGCAGACATCGAACTGCCGCTGGAGCGGCCGCTGTTCACGCCGAGCGTGAAACCGCGCCTGGCCGATCTGGCGCTCGTGGCCGGTGAGGACGACATTGACACCGCGCGCCTGTTCGACCAGATCGTGGTGGACAAGGCGCGCCTGCGCTCGGCTGTCCAGCGTGCGCTGCGCCGCCAGCCGCAGGTCACGCTGCGCGAACTGCTGGATACGGAGCGACTGCATCAGGGCCTGGCCGAGCTGGTAGCCTATCTCGAACTGGCGCATGCCGGGGATGGCGGCGATGCCTCGGACGGCCTGCGCGCCCTGGTCGACGAAGCCGTGATCGAGCCGATCCGCTGGCAGGCCAGCAACGCAGCGGGCGAAGCCGTGACGCGCGAGGCGCGCCTGCCGCGCGTGATCTTCACGCGCTGGCGACCGCCAGCGGCTCCAGAGATCTGAATATGGACGACACGCTGTACGAGAACGATCCGGTGCAGAGCCAGCCCGGCGCGCCGCCGGCGGCATACGAGCTGTCGCAGCTGATGGTGCGCCTGCTCAAGGGCGTGCTCTACCGCGACGACGACGAGCGCCTGTGGGCGAGCCTCTTGCACCTGCAGGCGCGGGTGCGGGAACAGGCCGCCGTGCTGCTGCTCGATCTGGTGCTGGACGAGGCCGAGGGCCACGCCTTCCTGAAAAGCCGCCCGGATCCGGACGAATCCGAAGGTGCGCCGCGCCTGCCGCGACTCGTCGCACGCCGGCCACTTTCTTACCCGGTGAGCCTGATGCTGGCGCTGCTGCGCAAGCGCATGGCCGAGTTCGACGCTGGCGGTGGCGACACCCGGCTGGTGCTCTCGCGCGACGAGATCGCCGAGCTGATGCGAGTGTTCCTGCCCGATGGCACCAACGAGGCGCGGCTGATAGACCAGGTGGATGCGACCATCACCAAGGTGGTCGAGCTGGGCTTTCTGCGCCGGCTCAAGCCCGCTGTCGGCACTGCTCGGGACCGAGGCCACTACGAGGTGCGGCGCATCCTGAAGGCTTTCGTCGACGCGCAGTGGCTGGCCGAGTTCGATGCACGGCTGGAGGTCTACCGCACGGCGCTGTCCGGCGCACCTGCCGATCCGTCGAACGAAGGGGCGGCCGATGCTTGAGTCGCCGACACTGGCCCTGGACTTCGTGGGTGACGATGCCCGGGTGGGCTTTCGCCTGCAGCGACTGGAGGTGCTGAACTGGGGCACCTTCGACAAGCGCGTGTGGCGCTACGAGCTCGGCGGCCGCAACGGCCTGCTCACCGGCGACATCGGGTCCGGCAAGTCCACGTTGGTCGATGCCATCACCACCTTGCTGGTGCCGGCGCAGCGCGTGGCTTACAACAAGGCCGCCGGGGCGGATGCCCGCGAACGTTCCTTGCGCTCCTACGTGCTGGGCCACTACAAGAGCGAGCGCAGCGAGGTCACCGGCAGCGCGCGGCCGGTGGCGCTGCGCGACGCAGCGAGCTACTCGGTGATCCTCGGCGTCTTCCGCAACGAGGGCTACGACCAGGCGGTGACGCTGGCCCAGGTGTTCTGGTTGAAGGACTCCCAGGGCCAGCCCGCGCGCCTGTTCGTGACAGCCGAGCGGGCACTCGCCATCGCCGATGACTTCAGCGGCTTCGGCAGCGACATCACGGCCCTGCGCAAGAAGCTGCGCGGCGCCGGCTGCGAGCTGTTCGACAGTTTTCCGCCCTATGGGGCCTGGTTTCGCCGGCGCTTCGGCATCGAGCACGAGCAGGCTCTGGAGCTGTTTCATCAGACGGTGTCGATGAAATCGGTAGGCAACCTCACCGACTTCGTGCGCAGCCACATGCTGGAGCCCTTCGACGTGGGCAGCCGCATCGAGGCCCTGATCCGCCACTTCGATGACCTGGACCGGGCGCATCAGGCCGTGCTCAAGGCCAAGCGGCAGGTGGGCTTGCTGACGCCCCTGGTCGAGGACGGCCACCGCCATCAGGCGCTGATGGCCGAGATCGAGTCCTGGCGCGACGGGCGCGACGCGCTGCGGCCCTACTTCGCCCGGCTGAAGGCGGAACTGCTGGACCGCCGCCTCGATCTCCTGGCGCAGGAGGCCGCCCGACTCGATGCCCAGCTCGAGCGTCTGGACGCGCAGCGCGATGCACAGCGGGCCGAAGTGGCCAACCTGGAGCGGGCCTTGCGCGACAACGGCGGCGATCGCCTCGAGCAATTGGCCGCCGACATCCGCCGCCTGGAGCAAGAGAAAGCGCCGCGTCAGCAAAAGGCCGACCGCTATGTCGAGTTGCTGGCCCGCATCGGCGAGGCGGCGCCCGCCGATGACGATATCGAGGCCCTGTCGCGGAT
>CAJXRS010000032.1 GCA_913060555.1 uncultured Gammaproteobacteria bacterium
AGATCATGCCTAGTCTCGTGGGCTCGGAGATGTGTATAAGAGACAGGTTCATTGCTGGTCGCGCAGCGCAACTCGGCATCCTCCGGCATCGGCAAGGCCACTGCCGTGGGGTAGACGATGGCGTCCACGCGCTCGCGGATACCCTCGATGAAAGCCTGACAGTTGTCGGGATCCGTGTTCTGCCGACCGCTGTGGGGGTCGAGGGTATGAGCGTGCACAATGGCCGCGCCCGCCTCCACGCAGGCGACGCCTTCGGCGATGATTTCCGCCGCGGTGACCGGGATGTTGGGTTGCAGGGTGCGGGGCCAGGCCCCATTGAGGGCCACCTCGACCCAGACTTTGGGTTTGTTGGACATGGCGCTGCTCTTGTAGCTTGTTATACGGATTGTTATGTGGCGGAAACCCTTTGGGCGGCACGCAGGCGCGCCGGTTCGGGTGAGCATAACCCGGTGAGGGCAGCGCGTACGCCCCGGCCGGTCAACGGAGCGTGACCGCTCGGACGCGCCCGGTGACGGAAAGCCGCAACCGGAAGCGGGCGCGCAAGATTTCGGGAAAACGGATGGTTTATGATGCGAGGTGGCCGCCAAGAGCGCGCCAAGCGGCCGCTGCAATGGCAAGAGCATCCGGGCTTTTCATCGTATTGTAATGACACACGAGGAGAAAATGGGCGCTGAAACCGATTCCCGGATCACCGCGGTACTCGACCGGCTCGGCGATCTGCCCGGCGCACTGCTGCCGGTACTGCACGAGATCCAGCACGAGATCGGTCATATCCCCCCGACTGCCGTGCCGGCGATCGCCCGTGCACTCAACCTGTCGCGCGCCGAGGTCCACGGCGTGATCAGCTTCTACTCGCACTTCCGCACCGAGCCGGCCGGCGCGCACCTGATCCAACTGTGCCGCGCCGAGGCCTGTCAGGCGGTCGGCAGCCGCGAGCTCGAAGCCCACGTCAAGGCACGCCTGGGCATCGACTACGACGCCACCAGCGAAGACGGCAGGATCACACTTGAGCCCGTGTATTGCCTGGGCAATTGCGCCTGCGGGCCCTCGCTGCAGATCGATGAGCACCTGCACGCCCGGGTCACCCCGCAGCGCTTCGATGCCCTGCTGGCAGGGCTGGAGGAGAGCCGGTGACCCAGCGAGTCTATGTCCCGAGTGACGCCACCGCCTGCGCCCTGGGGGCCGACGCGGTCGCCGCCGCCATCGCCGACCAGGCCCGTACCCGCGGCCAGGATCTACAGCTGATCCGCAACGGCTCGCGCGGCCTGTTCTGGCTCGAACCCCTGGTGGAGGTCGAGGTCGAGGGCAAGCGGTTCGGCTATGGCCCGGTGGCGCCCGAAGATGTGCCCGGCCTGTTCGCCAGTGATTTTCTGACCGGCGGCGAACACCCCCTGGCGCTGGGCCCGACCGAGGAGATTCCCTACCTGCGCGCCCAAACCCGGGTCAATTTCGCCCGCGCCGGCCTGATCGACCCCCTGAGCCTGACCGACTACCAGCGCCACGGCGGTTTCGCGGGCCTGCGCCGGGCACTGGCCCTGAGCGGACAGGCCGCGGTCGACGAGGTTAAAACCTCCGGGCTGCGCGGGCGCGGCGGCGCGGCCTTTCCCACCGGCATCAAATGGCAGACGGTGCTCGATACCCAGGCGACCCAGAAATATGTCGTCTGCAACGCCGACGAGGGCGACTCCGGCACCTTCGCCGACCGCCTGCTGATGGAAGCGGATCCCCTGCAGCTGATCGAGGGCATGACCATCGCCGGGCTGGCGGTGGGCGCCACCCAGGGTTATATCTATGTGCGTTCCGAGTACCCGCGCGCCTTCGCCGTGCTGCGCGCCGCCATCGCCCTGGCCCGCGAGGCCGGCTTCCTGGGCCCAGACGTGTGCGGCAGTGGCCGCGCCTTCGAACTCGAGGCCCGGCTCGGCGCCGGCGCCTATATCTGCGGCGAGGAGACCTCCCTGCTCGAGAGCCTGGAAGGCCGCCGCGGCCTGGTGCGCGCCAAACCGCCACTGCCGGCCATCGAGGGGCTGTTCGGCAAGCCCACGGTGATCAACAACGTCCTCACCCTGGCGAGCGTCGCGGAGATCTTCGCCCGCGGCGGCGCCTGGTACGCGAGTCTCGGCTGCGGCCGCTCGCTCGGCACCCTGCCAATGCAGCTGGCCGGCAACGTCAAGCGCGGCGGTCTGATCGAGCTGCCCTTCGGTCACAGTCTGCGCGAGCTGATCGAGGATTTCGGTGGCGGCACCGCCTCCGGACGCCCGCTGCGCGCCGTACAGGTGGGCGGTCCCCTGGGCGCTTATCTGTCGGCGGACGAACTCGATACCCCGCTCGATTACGAGGCCTTCGCCGCCCGCGGCGCCATGCTCGGCCACGGCGGCGTGGTGGTGTTCGACGACAGCGTGGACATGGCGGAGCAGGCACGCTTTGCGATGGAATTCTGCGTCGTCGAGTCCTGCGGCAAGTGCACGCCTTGCCGCATCGGCTCGGTGCGCGGCGTCGAGGTCATCGATCGCATCCGCGCCGACACCGATCGTGACGACAACCTGCTGCTGCTGAAAGAACTGTGCGATACCATGGAATACGGTTCACTGTGTGCCATGGGCGGACTCACGCCGATGCCGGTACGCAGCGCCGTGGAAAAATTTCCGCAGGATTTCGGGGCCTGACCCCGGGAGGCGAATATGCTCCAGCACCATCAAACGAACGGCTGCGAACCCCAGTACTACGATCCCCGGCACGACCAACCCGAGCGGGACTACGGCACGCCGCCCAGCCCGAGCGCAACGCCGGTCACGCTGCTGATCGACGGCCGCGAAGTCTCCGTCCCGGCCGGCACCTCGGTGCTGCGCGCCGCCGCCGAGCTGGGCATCCGCATCCCCAAGCTGTGTGCCACGGATTCCCTGGAGGCGTTCGGCTCCTGCCGCATGTGCATGGTCGCCATCGAAGGTCGCAAGGGCTATCCGGCGTCCTGCACCACGCCCGTCGAGCAGGGCATGGCGGTACAGACCCAGACCGACGAGGTCGCCCGCCTGCGCCGCAATGTGATGGAGCTCTATATCTCCGATCACCCGCTCGACTGCCTGACCTGCGCCGCCAACGGCAACTGCGAGCTGCAGGACACCGCCGGGGAAGTCGGGCTGCGCGCGGTGCGCTACGGCTATGCCGGCGCCAACCACCTGGATGCGGAAAAGGACACCTCCAACCCCTATTTCACCTTCGACCCCGCGAAGTGCATCGTCTGCTCGCGCTGCGTGCGCGCCTGCGAGGAGACCCAGGGCACCTTCGCGCTGACCATCGACGGCCGCGGCTTCGCCTCCAAGGTCAGTGCCAGCCAGGACCAGCCGTTCCTGGATTCCGAGTGCGTATCCTGTGGCGCCTGCGTCAACGTCTGCCCCACCGCCACCCTGATCGAAAACCGGGTGATCGAGCTCGGTCAGCCCGAACACAGCGTCCTAACCACCTGCGCCTACTGTGGCGTCGGCTGCGGCTTCAAGGCCGAAATGCGCGGCACCACCGTGGTCAACATGAGACCCTGGAAGGACGGCAAGGCCAACGAGGGCCACGCCTGCGTCAAGGGCCGCTTCGCCTTCGGCTACGCCACCCATGCCGATCGCATCACCACCCCCATGGTGCGTGAACGCATCGACCAGCCCTGGCGGGAGGTCTCCTGGGACGAGGCCTTTCAGTTCGCCGCCGACAAGCTGCGCGCCATCCAGAGCCAACACGGCCGCAACAGCATCGGCGCCATCAGCTCCTCGCGCTGTACCAACGAAGAGGTCTATCTGGTGCAAAAGCTGGTCCGCGCCGGCTTCGCCAACAACAATATCGATACCTGTGCCCGGGTCTGCCACTCGCCCACCGGCTATGGTCTCAAGACCACCCTGGGCGAATCCGCCGGTACCCAGAGCTTCGCCTCGGTGGCCCAGGCCGATGTCATCATGGTCATGGGCGCCAATCCCACGGATGCCCACCCGGTGTTCGCCTCCCGGCTGAAGCGCCGCCTGCGCGAAGGCGCCCAACTGATCGTGGTCGACCCGCGCCGCATCGAGCTGGTCAGCGGCCCCCACGTCGAGGCCGCTCATCACCTGCAGGTGCGACCGGGCACCAATGTCGCCTTCATCAACGCCATGGCCCATGTGGTGGTCACCGAGGGCCTCGAGGAGCGCGACTTCATCGCCGCACGCTGCGATACCGCGGGCTACCAGGCCTGGCGCGCCTTTATCAGCGATCCGCGCCACGCCCCGGAGGCCACCGAGGCGGAAACCGGAATCCCCGCTGCCGAGCTGCGCGCCGCTGCCAGACTCTACGCCGGCGCCACCAATGCCGCGATCTACTACGGACTGGGAGTCACCGAACACAGCCAGGGCTCGACCACGGTGATGGGCATCGCCAACCTCGCCATGGCCACCGGCAACCTCGGCCGCGAAGGCGTGGGCGTGAACCCACTGCGCGGCCAGAACAATGTGCAGGGCTCCTGCGATATGGGCTCCTTCCCCCACGAACTGCCCGGTTACCGGCATATTTCCAACGCCGCCACCCGCGCCAGTTTCGAGACTCGGTGGAGCGTTGCCCTGGACAGTGAACCCGGCCTGCGCATCCCCAACATGTTCGATGCCGCCATCGACGGCGACTTCAAGGGACTCTACTGCCAGGGTGAGGACATCGCCCAGTCCGATCCCAATACCCACCATGTCGAGGCGGCGCTGACAGCGCTGGAATGCCTGATCGTGCAGGATTTGTTCCTCAACGAAACCGCCAAGTTCGCCCACGTATTTTTGCCCGGCGCATCCTTCCTGGAAAAGGACGGTACCTTCACCAACGCCGAGCGCCGCATCTCGCGGATCCGCCGGGCGCTGCCGCCGCTGGCCGGCCTGGCGGACTGGGAGGTGACCCAGGGGTTGGCCCGGGCATTGGGCATGGCCATGGACTACCGGGATCCCGGCGAGATCATGGACGAGATCGCGAGCCTCACACCCACCTTCACCGGCGTCAGCTACGACAAGCTCGACCGCCTGGGCAGTATCCAGTGGCCCTGCAATGAAGCGGCCCCGGATGGCACCCCCACCATGCACGAGGACGAATTCGTGCGCGGCAAGGGCCTGTTCGTGATGACCGAATACGTGCCTACCGAAGAGCGTGCCAACCGCAGGTTCCCGCTGCTGCTCACTACCGGGCGCATCCTCAGCCAGTACAACGTCGGCGCCCAGACCCGGCGCACCGCCAACGGCGCCTGGCACCCCGAGGACGTGCTGGAGATCCACCCCCACGACGCCGAGGAGCGCGGCATCGTCGAAGGCGACTGGGTCGGAGTCCAGAGCCGGGTCGGGGACACCGTGCTGCGCGCCCGTATCACCAAAGGGGTACAGCCGGGCGTGATCTACACCACCTTCCACCACCCCTTCACCGGCGCCAATGTGGTTACCACCGACAACTCGGACTGGGCGACCAACTGCCCGGAGTACAAGGTGACCGCGGTGCAGGTGAGCAAGGTCACCGCGCCCTCGAACTGGCAAAGCCGCCAGCGCGCCTTCGATACCGAACAGCGAGAACTGCTGCGCCGTGCCAGACAGCAGGATGAAGCGCCGAGCCACACCCCCGGCTGAGGCCGGGGAACGGCCGGCGCCAACCGCCGTCGAGACCGTCGTCGGCGCCCGCGATTGGCGTCGCGGCGCCGTCTGCGGGGTCGACGACAGCGTCGTCCGCGAGCTGCCGGTGGCCCTGGTCTACAACGGCCTCTCCCATGTAGTGATGATGGCCACGCCGACCGAACTGGAAGCCTTCGTGCTCGGCTTCAGCCTCAGCGAGGGCATCCTGCAAAGCCCGCGCGAACTCTACGACCTGGAGATCGTGACCCAACCCGAGGGGCTCGAAGTAGCCATGACCATCGCCAGCGAGCGCTTCCTCGCGCTCAAGCAGGCACGGCGCAATATGACTGGCCGCACTGGCTGCGGCCTGTGCGGGGCCGAATCCCTGCAGCAGGCGATCCGCGCACCTGTGCCGGTGCGCGATGGCGGCACGATTACCCACGACGCCATCGACCGCGCGGCACGCTCACTCACCGAACATCAGCCCTTGCAGGCCGTGACCGGCGCCGCCCATGGCGCCGCCTGGTGCGATGTCGAAGGCCGGATTCTCGACCTCTGCGAGGACGTCGGCCGTCACAACGCCCTGGACAAGCTGATCGGCAAAGGCTGCCGGCAGACTGATCCCTGGCAGGCGGGCTTCGCCCTGATTTCCAGCCGCGCCAGCTATGAAATGGTGGTCAAGGCGGCCAGCCAGGGGATTGCCATTCTGGCCGCGGTGTCGGCACCGACCGCACTGGCCATCGAGTTGGCCACAGCCGCCAACCTGACCCTGATCGGTTTTGCCCGGCCCGGTCGGCACATGGTCTACACCCATCCCCAACGCATCACGAGGTAGCAAAGGTGTCGGAATCCTCGATTCACCACTTGATCAAGATGGCCAACCAGATTGCCGCCAATGTCCCCGCGCTCAGCGCCGAGGCCAGAATCGAGGCTGCGACGGCGCACATGAAGAAGTTCTGGACCCCGGCGATGACTGCCAAGCTGCGCCGGCATCTCGATACCGGCGGCACCGGCCTGAGTGCGGAGGCCGCCCGAGCGGTGGCCGCCAGCAGCGGCGAACCCGCCTGACCCGGGCGCCCAGCGCCCCCTGCCCGATCTTGCATTCGCTGGGTGATGCCGCAACACTGCCTCCCCCCACCCGGTCCCACGCACCATGGCCTATCGCGATCTGCGAGATTTCATTGGATTTCTGGAAAGGCGCGGCGAACTCAAGCGCATTGCCGCGACCGTCGACCCGGCCCTGGAAATCACCGAGATCTGCGATCGCACCCTGAAGGCCGGAGGCCCGGCGCTGCTGTTCGAAAACCCCAGGGGATTCTCGGTACCCGTACTCGGCAACCTGTTCGGCACCACCGAGCGGGTGGCGCTGGCGATGGGCGGCGAAGGCCTGGCACACCTGCGCGAAGTCGGCGAGCTGCTGGCCTTTCTCAAGGAGCCCGAACCACCCAAGGGGCTGCGCGATCTCTGGGGTCAGCGCGAGCGCTTTCGACCGGTACTGAAGATGCCGGTGCGCACCGTCGGCCGCCCTCCTTGCCGGGAAGTGATACTGGAGGGCGACTCCGTGGACCTCACCGCCTGGCCGATCCAGACCTGCTGGCCGGACGACGCCGGGCCACTGATCACCTGGCCGCTGGTAATCACCCGAGGTCCCGAAAAATCCCGCCAGAACCTGGGCATCTACCGAATGCAGGTGCTCGGCCGCAACCGCGCCATCATGCGCTGGCTCGCCCAGCGCGGCGGCGCGCTGGACTACCGCGACTGGTGTCGCGCGCGACCGGGCGAACCCTTCCCGGTGGCCGTCGCCCTGGGCGCCGACCCCGCCACCATCCTGGGTGCCGTCACCCCGGTACCGGACAGCCTGTCGGAGTATGCCTTTGCAGGCCTGCTGCGCGGCGAGCGTACCGAGGTGGCCGCGGCCCTGGGCAGCGACCTGCAGGTACCGGCGCGCGCCGAGATCATTCTCGAGGGTCACATCCAGCCCGGCGACGAGGCCGATGAAGGCCCCTTCGGCGACCACACCGGCTATTACAACGAGGTCGAGCGCTTCCCGGTGTTCACCGTCGAGCGCATTACGCACCGCGCCGATCCCATCTACCACAGCACCTACACCGGCCGTCCACCCGATGAACCAGCGATGCTCGGCATGGCACTCAACGAAGTGGTGGTCCCGCTGCTGAAAAAGCAGTTTCCCGAGATCGTCGACTTCTATCTACCGCCCGAGGGCTGCTCCTACCGGTTCGCGGTAGTCACCATGAAAAAGCAGTACCCGGGACACGCCAAGCGGGTGATGTTCGGGGTCTGGTCGTTCCTGCGCCAGTTCATGTACACCAAGTTCGTGCTGGTCACTGACGACGACATCGACGCCCGCGACTGGCGCGACGTGATCTGGGCCATGACCACGCGCATGGACCCGGCGCGGGATCTGGTAATGGTCGAGCAGACACCGATCGACTATCTGGATTTTGCCTCGCCGGTGTCCGGGCTGGGCTCCAAGGTAGGTTTCGACGCCACCAGCAAGTGGCCGGGCGAGACCACGCGGGAGTGGGGCCGCCCGATCGCCATGGACGCCGCGGTCAAGGCGCGGGTAGACGCCCTCTGGCCTGAACTCGGACTCTGAGACCATGCGTCCTGCCCTCCGGATGGAGCGCTAACGCGTATGCAACAGTTCTTCCAGGATCCCGCACCCTGGCCAAAGCCGGGCTGGCGGCGCGCCGCCTATGGGGTGATCTTCGGCCACGAAACCCGTGCCGGGCTGTACTTCGATCTCTGGCTGATCGCCGCCATCCTGTCCAGCGTCGCCATCACCCTGATCGACAGCGTGGAGGCGATTCACCGGCGCCACGCCGAACTTCTCTACGCCCTGGAATGGTTCTTCACACTGATGTTCACCGCCGAATACCTGCTGCGCCTGCTGATCGTCGAGAAGCCGGGGCGTTACGCGCGCAGCGCCTATGGCGTGATCGACCTGCTCGCGGTCCTGCCCACCTACCTCTCGCTGCTGATCGCCGGTACCCAGTACCTGCTGGTCACCCGGCTGCTGCGCATCCTGCGGGTGTTCCGCCTGCTCAAGCTGACCCGCTATGTCGACGAATCCGGGCTGATGATCGATGCCCTGTTGCGCAGCCGCCGCAAGATCCTGGTGTTCGTGATCTTCATGCTCACCCTGGTGACCGTGTTCGGCGCCCTGATGTACCTGATCGAGGGCCCGGACAACGGCTTTACCAGCATTCCCATGAGCATGTACTGGGCGATCGTCACCGTAGCCACGGTGGGCTTCGGAGATATCGCCCCGGTCACACCCGTCGGGCGCCTGGTCACCTCCGTGCTGGTGCTGATCGGCTATGGCGTCATCGCGGTGCCCACCGGGATCTACACCGCCGAACTGATGAATACCCTGCGCGCTTCCATCGACCACCGCGAGTGCCGGCGCTGCGGTCTGCTGGGCCATCTCGGCGATGCGCGCTACTGTCGCCGCTGCGGCGAGCGTTTCAGCGAAGACTGAAGTCCCGGGTGTTGCGGGACCGCTCGTGATCGAGCAGCCAGCGCTTGCGCTCCAGCCCGCCGCCATAACCGGTCAGCGAACCGTCGCCGCCGATGATGCGGTGGCAGGGCACCAGGATCGCGATCGGGTTGCGGCCGTTGGCCAGACCCACCGCCCGCGAGGCCCGCGGATTGCCTACTGCCCCGGCAATTTCGCCGTAGCTTGCCGTCTCGCCATAGGGCACCGCGCACAGTGCCTGCCAGACCCGCCGCTGAAACGGGGTGCCGGCCGCATTCAAGGGTAGGTCGAAGCGCGTGCGCCGCCCCGCGAAATAGGCCGCGAGCTGCGCCGCTGCTTCGCGCACCAGGGCATTGGGGTTTGGCGCTAGCGCAGCTTCGACCTCTCCGGGAAAGGCCACCACAGTGACGCCCAGGTCGTCGGCGCAGATGGTCAGCTCGCCGAGCGGGCTCGGCAGTAGATCGCAAAACATCAGTTCTTCTCCTCGGTCGACGCGGCCCAATGCCATAACTGGAAGGTGGCATAGCTGCCCCAGGGCCGGCAATCTCCGGCGCTGAGCGGCGGCGCCTGCGGAAAGCGCCGGCGCAGGGACTGCAGGGCCCGGCGGGCGCCCAGATCGGACGCCAGCAGCACATCGGGGTGACCGAGGCGCATCCCGGCATAGTCGCGGGTCCAGGGCCCGATGCCGGGGATGCCCTGCCAGTGCTGCGGATCGGCGCTGCCGCCGGCGGCGAGATACCGTGCCAGCCCGCGCAGCGCCGCGCGGCGCCGGTCGGGCACGCGCAGAAAGTCCAGGTCGGCGCTCGCCGCCGCGGCGGGCTCGGGGAAGACCATCGCCAGTTCCCGGGGCGCTCCCTGCGGGCGCCAGGTCGTACCGCAGCGGGCGACCAGCTCCTCGGCCAGCCCCCGGGCGGCGGCCACCGACACCTGCTGGCCGAGCACGGCACGCGCGCCTGCCTCGAATGGATCCCATATCCCGGGCAGACGCAGCCCCGGAACGGCGATCCCGGCCAGCAGCGGGTGGTGTCCGAGCCGCTCGGCGACCGTGCCTGGATCTGCATCCAGATCCAGGATCGCGCGGATGCGGGCCACTGCCGCGTTGATCGGCGCCGGCCGTTCCAGCCACAGGCGCACCCAAAACCCGTGCCGCCGGGCGCAGTGCTCGGCAACGAACGCGCCCCGCACCTCCGCCATGCGGAAAGTTCTTCCGTAGCTGGTTGCGGTGACCGATTCCAGCCCCGCGACCGCCCGCACGGCGAGAAAATCCCGCACCCCGGGCCAATCGTAGGGCGGCCGATAGTGCAACAGCAGCTGCAGGCCCTCGGCCGCCACGCCGCTGCCGCTGCGCAGCTGCCGCGGGCTGGCACCCAGCGCCCGGCTGCAAACCTCCGCACAGCGGCGGGCGCTACCGAAGCCGGCCAGCAGTGCGACTTCGGGCACCGGCAAGGTCGTTTCACGCAGCAGTCGATAGGCCAGCAGCGCGCGGCGAAAATTGGCGTAGGCGAGCGGCGAGATGCCCAGATGACGGCGAAACAACGCACGCAGGTAGCGATCTCCGACCCCCAGGCGAGCGGCGAACTCGGCCGCCGACTGGCCGCGCCACTCGCCGGCGTCGATCAGCCGCAGCGCCCGCGACAGGGTGGTCTGAACCCCGTACCAGGCGGGCGAGCCCGGCGCCGCCTCGGGGCGACAGCGGCGGCAGGGCCGGAAGCCGGCGCGGGCCGCGGCCAGGGCGGTCCGGAAATACCGGGCATTGCCCGCCTTGGGCGGCCGCGCCGGACAGATCGGCCGGCAGAAGATCCCGGTGGTTTTCACCGCCGTGAAGAACAGGCCATCGAAGCGCGAATCCCGCGCCGCGCAGGCGCGGCGGCACAGCTCCGGATCCAGTGGCATTGGCGAGATTGCGCTCATCGCCGCAGTCTAACCGCGGCCGAGCCAGCGAATGGACGTTTTCGGAACCGGCGGTCGCGTCAGCGCCCGCCCAGATGGCGCGGTGAGCGCAGCAGCAGAATGAGCGGCGAAATGATCAGCGAGATCCACATCAGAAAGCGAAAATCCTGCAGGTAGGACAGCATCGCCGCCTGGTTGGTCACTTCGGCCTCGAGCAGGGCGAGCCCGCCCGGTTCGGTGAGCGACAGGGGTCCGCGTTCGGTCGCCTCGCGCAGCGCGAGGTTGAAAGGGTGGACGAAGGTGGCCAGGCCGGCGTGATTGGCCTGCAGGTTTTCGCTCAGGCGGCTGATCACCACCGAGATACCGATACTGCCGCCCAGGTTGCGCACCAGGCTGAACAGCCCGGAGCCCTCGTCCCGGTAGCGGGCCGGCAGGGTCGAAAACGCGATGGTCGACAGGGGCACGAAAGAAAAGCCCAGTCCCAGCCCCTGAACCAGGCCGGTGCGGACCACCTGGCCGACGCTGACGTCCTGGGTGAACAGGCTCATTTCCCACAGCGCCAGACTGGTCAGACCCAGCCCCAGGAGCACGAAATGGCGGATGTCGAAGCGCCGCGCCAGGCGCCCCACCAGGATCATGGCCACCATCGACCCGAGCCCGCGGGGCGCCAGGATCAAACCCACGTCGACGATGGGATAGCCGAGCAGGTTGTGCAGGAAGGGGGGCAACAGCGCCAGGGTGGAGTAGAGCTGTGCCCCGAATACGAAAATGAACGCCGAGCCGACGACAAAGTTGCGGTCACGGAACAGGCTGGCCTCGAAGAAGGGGCGTTCGGCGGTAAACATGTGGGCGAGGAACAGATACAGGCAGGCGCCGGCTACCACGGCTTCGACGAGCACTTCGGGGCTGGCGAACCAGCCCAGGAGTTCGCCCCGATCCAACATCAGTTGCAAGGCGCCGATGCCCACCGCGAGCAGGCCGAAGCCCAGGCCATCAAAGCGGCGTTCGCGATCGATGGGCGTCTCCCGACCGTACACGGCGAGTCCGAACCAGGCCAGCAGGCCGACCGGCAGATTGATGTAGAACACCCAGCGCCAGTTGTAGTACTCGGTGAGATAGCCGCCCAGACTGGGCCCGAGGACGGGCCCCACCATGACGCCCACGCCCCAGATCGCCATCGCCCCGGCGTGTTTCTCCACCGGATAGGTGTCGAGCAGCACCGCTTGGGACAAGGGCACCAGACTGGCGCCGAAGACTCCCTGGAGGAGCCTGAACAGCACGATCTGCTCCAGGCTCTGGGCGGCACCGCAAAGCAGCGAGGCGACGGTAAAGCCGGCCACGCCGATCAGAAAGACCCGCTTGCGGCCGAAGCGCGCGGTAACAAAACCGGTCAGCGGCATGAAGATCGCCGCGGCGACGATATAGGAAGTCAGTACCCAGGAGATCTGGTCCTGGGTGGCCGACAGGCTCCCCTGCATATGCGGCAGGGCGACATTGGCGATGGTGGTGTCGACGCCCTGCATGATGGTGGCCAGCATCACCGCCAGGGTGATCCAGCCGCGGTGCGGCTCTACGGCCTCGACTTCCCCCGCAGGATGGGCGGCGCCGGCCGTCATCCGCCG
The DNA here is from genome assembly GCA_913060555.1 of uncultured Gammaproteobacteria bacterium. Taxonomy (GTDB): domain Bacteria; phylum Pseudomonadota; class Gammaproteobacteria; order Pseudomonadales; family Porticoccaceae; genus JAGPUQ01. The sequence goes on from CAJXRS010000032.1 coordinate 12,594, forward strand.
CTATGCCCGGCCACCACAGGATCGCCCGTCGCTGCCGGCCAGCGCAATCCGAGCAGCTCGCGGCGATGCCCGGTATCGATTTCCACCCAGGCGCTCAGCCCGGCGCGCAGCGGCAGCTCCTGTTCCGCCTCCAGCAGCCGCACCCGTACCGGTACCCGCTGCACGATCTTGACCCAGTTGCCGGTGGCATTCTGGGGCGGCAGGATGGCGAACTCTGCGCCGCTGGCTGGACTCAGGCTTTCCACCACCGCCGGCCACTCCACCCCGGGGAAAGTGTCGACGCGCACCAGCGCCGGCTGACCGGCGCGCACATGGGTCAGGTCACTCTCGATGAAGTTCGCCTCCACCCAGAGGTCGCGGTCCGCCACCAGCAGCAGAGCGACGTTACCGGCCTTCAAATATTCGCCGGGGTCCGGAACCTTGCTGACCCGGCCGGCGAAGGGCGCAAGGATCCGCGTGTGCTGCAGGTCCAGTTCGGCGCGCGCGATGGCCGCCCGGGCCGCGCGCAAGCGGGGGTGCTGGTCGATGGGCCGGGAAGTATCGCCGCCGAGTGCCGCGGTAACCCGTTCGAGCTCCTGGCCAAACGCCGCGATCCGTTGCCTGGCGGTGGTCACCCCGTGCTTCACCTCGTCGAGCTGCGCCTCGGAGGCGAAGTGCTTGCCGGCCAGGTCGAGCAAGCGCCTGCGCTGGCGCAGCGCGTAGTCGAGATCGGCGCGGGCCAGCTCGATGCGGGCCTGGATTTCCCGATATTGGGCCTGCAGGGCCGCCAGCTCGGTGGCCACGGCATCACGCTCTGCCCGGGCCCGGTCCACCGCCACCCGAAACGGCGCCGGATCCAGGCGCAACAACAGCTGGCCGGCGGCCACGGCAGCGTTTTCCCGTACCAGAACCTCTGCGACCGGCCCCGAGATCTCGGCACTCAGCGGGGTCTTGGTCGCCTTCAGGTAAGCGTTCTCCGTCTCCACGTAACGGCCGCCGTACAGCCAGAACAGGGCGCCGGCCACCAGCGCCACCAGCGGAACCAGTACCAGCAGAACCAGGCGACGGCGGCCGGGCCGGGCCGAATTGACAGGGGTTTCGGTGTTCATGGATGACTCCGGGGGGCGCCCGCCGGCGGCGGGCGGCGGGATCGGGATTTAAGTATATGTTACTTATTATATTTGATATATGCCAGATCCCCGAGGGACGGCCGCTCCCGGACGACCGCCCGCCGATTACACAAGTGCCGGGCAAAGGCTGCGGCTACGACCCCGGATCAGTCGATCAACCGTACTTCATCGCCGACACTGATCTCGCCATCGCCGATCACTTCACAACAGGCGCCGCCGCGCCAGTCCGGCACCAGCGCGCGCTTGAGGCCCTGATGCTGCTCGTCCATGCGCGGGCAGGGATCGGTTTCGATGGTGATGCGCAACAGCGCTTCGCCCACCTGGAGGCTGCGGCCGACGTCTTCGGGACCGATCGCCAGGCCGCTGATCAAGAGATTGGCACGCCTGGTGGTCCAGGGCAGCTCCACGTCCAACTCGGCGCAGGCGTCGCGCCATTTTTCCACGGACAGCACGGTCACCTGCCGGCGCCCCTTTTTGCCGCGGAAGTCGCCCTCGACGCCGCCCGCCCTGCTGACGTAGGCGGCGCTGATCTCGTGCATCGGTCGGCGCGAGGCGTCCCGATAGGCGATACCCAACAGCTTACCCATGGCACTGCTCCTCTTTCCCAGTTCTCACCACGGCCGATGATAACGGCGATGCCAGGCGCGTGCTGTGAATTGTCCCGGTCTCGGCCCGCTGCTAGGATCGCTGCGGAACCCACTGCCGGAAGCGGCCGCATGGCGATGACCCTGTACGGTGCCCCACTGTCCCCCTTCGTGCGCAAGGTAGAGCTGTGCCTGCGGCTCAAAGGCATCGAGTGCGCGCGCAACCCGGTGACACCGTTCGCGCTTCCCGAGGGATACGAACACATCAACCCCCTGAAGCGAATCCCCGCCCTGGGGGTGGATGGCCGCTATCTGGCCGATTCCGCGGTGATCTGTCACTTTCTCGAGGATCTCTACCCCGAGCCCGAACTGATTCCCGCCGACCCCTGGCTCAAGGCTCGCACCGGCTGGCTGGAAAAGTTCGCCGACTACGAGCTTGCACCGGCGATCACCGCCACCGCATTCCGGCACCGGGTGGTTCTCAAATCCATGGGCACCCCCTATGACGAACCCGCAATCACCACCGCCCTGGCCGAGCGCGCGCCACCGCTGTATGGATACCTGGAGGAACAGCTCGACGGCCGCGCCTTTCTGATCGGCGACCGGCTCAGCCTCGCGGATATCGCCGTGGTCAGCCAGTTCATGAACGCGGCCTTTGGCGGCGAGTTCCCGGCCGTCGAGCGCTGGCCGCAGCTGGCGCGCTATCTCGGCAACCATCTGGCAAGCGAGCCCTTCGCTGGCGTATTCGCCGCCCACCGCCAGCTGGTCGACAAGATGCTGGCGCGCAGCCATTGACTCTCGACACCGGCGGAACGACTCCGGACGGAGCCACGCAAACAAGGGGTTAGCAGACATTTCCGAGGAATTCTGTCACGCCACCGTCATGGCAACGTTACCGGGCTGACACATGGCGCGCTTAGGCTCCGGACCATGGACCGAAGTCGATTTCCGTTCCCCAGCGTGCTCGCCTACATCCAGCAGGGCGATGTCTCGACCTTCAACTGGTGCATGCGCCGCAAGCGGCGGCAACTGTTCACCAGCGCCGGGCGGCTGGTCTCAAAGACTGCGGATGGCCCCTGGTATGTGCTGCTGCCGCTGGCTCTGTGGCCGACGGACCCGGTACTCGCCAAACATCTGGTGCTGGTGTTGGCCGCGGCCTTCGCCGTCGAAAGGCCGCTGTACGCACTGCTCAAGCGGGGCCTGAAGCGCAACCGCCCCGCCCAGGCCCTGCCCGGCTTCGAAAGCTTTGTAGTCCCGGCCGACCAGTTCAGCTTCCCCTCGGGACACACCAGCGGTGCCTTCCTGGTCGCCACAGCGAGCAGCGGCCTGCTGCCCGCCCTGGCGCTGCCGCTGTACCTGTGGGCGGCGCTGGTGGGGATGTCTCGGGTATTTCTGGGCGTGCATTTTCCGTCCGACATTGCCGCTGGGGCATTGATGGGCACCAGCCTGGGAGTGGCAGCGCTGGAACTGCTCGGCTGATGCGCATTCTCTACGGGGTGCAGAGCACGGGTAACGGCCACATCACCCGCGCCCGCGCCATGGCCAGGGCGTTGGCGGACCAGGGCCTGAACGTCGACTACCTGTTCTCCGGGCGCGAGGCGGATCAGTTCTTCGACATGGAGGCGTTCGGCTCCTACCGCCTGTGTCGAGGGTTCACGCTGGCGATCGAGAACGGTCGCCTCAACACCCTGGGCACCCTGCGCCGCATCGCGCCCCGCCGGTTTCTGCGCGAAATCAGGGAGCTGGATCTGGAGCCCTACGACCTGGTGCTCACGGACTTCGAGCCGGTCACCGCCTGGGCGGCGCGCTTGCGCCGCAAGCCGAGTATCGGCATCGGCCATCAGTACGCCTTTCTCTACCCGGTGCCGCGACCGGCCGGCAACTACCACCAGCGCCTGCTGATGCGCTGGATGGCGCCGGCCAACCTCGCCCTGGGCCTGCACTGGCATCATTTCGACGCACCCCTGCTGCCGCCCATCGCACCTGTGGCCGAGCCCGCGCCGGACCGCGACGCGCGGCTGATCCTCGTCTATCTGCCGTTCGAGGCGCCGCAGGCGATCCACACCCTGCTCGCCGATTTCAGCGATTTCCAGTTCACCGTCTATCACCCGGACGCCCAGTCAGTGCCGCCCGCGCCCGCCCATATCCGCTGGCATCTCCCCAACCGGGACGGCTTCCAGGCCGAGCTGATCCGCTGCGGCGGGGTCATCTGCAACGCTGGCTTCGAACTCCCCAGCGAGTCGCTGCAGCTCGGCGTCAAGCTGCTGGTCAAACCGGTACGCGGCCAATCCGAACAGCACGCCAACGCCATGGCCCTGGAACAGCTGGGACTGGCGCCGGCGATGACCGAGCTGGATGCCGTCCGGGTGGGCGCCTGGCTGCGCAACGGCCAGGGGGCACGCGTCCGTTATCCAAACGTCGCTGCCGCGGTCGCATGCTGGATCGCCGCAGGCGCCAATCCTGACATCCAGCCTCTGTCCGCAGCCCTGTGGCGCGCAACCCGCTTTCCGCCACTGCCCCAATCCGGGGTCGAGGAGGCCAGCCCCTATGTCGGCAAACCCTGAACTGCCCGCGGCCTGGCGCGACGAACAGGCCCCGGATCCGCTCCCGGGGGAAAATCGCTTCAACGCCATTTGGCTCTCCGACCTGCACTTGGGCAGCCGTGGCTGCCGCGCTGCATTCCTGCTCGACTTCCTGCGCAACACCAGTTGCAGCCGGCTCTATCTGCTCGGCGATATCGTCGATCTATGGGCGCTGCGGCGCAGCTTCTACTGGCCGCAAAGCCACCAGGAAGTGTTGCGCGCGATCATCGCCAAGGCCGCTTCCGGCACCCGGGTAACCTATGTGCCCGGCAATCACGACCACCTGGCTCGGGAACTAGACCGCCACCGGCTGCTGGATATCGAGGTGCGCGCGGAAGGCATCCATACCACCGCCGACGGCCGCCGCCTGCTGATGCTCCACGGCGACCAGTTCGATTCCGCAGTGCTGTGCTCACGCCTCAACCGCTGGGTCGGCAACGCCGGTTATAGTCTGCTGCTGTGGATCAACCAGCTCGCCAACGCCGCGCGCCGCTGGGTGCGGCTGCCTTACTGGTCGCTGGCCTATTACGTCAAGAACCGCGTGCGTAACGCCCGCGTCGCGATCGAGGCCTTCGAGCAGGCCGCGGTCCACGAAGCGCGCCGGCGCGGTTTCGACGGCGTCATCTGCGGCCATATCCACCAGCCGGAGCTGCGCGTCATCGATGACACCCTCTACTGCAACGATGGCGATTGGGTGGAGAGCTGCACGGCGCTGGTCGAGCATCGCGACGGCCGCCTGGAACTGATCCACTGGGGCGACCTCCGCCAGCGGCTCAAATGCGAGCACAGCGCGGCCGGCGGCGAATCCTTTCAGCTGTTGCAGCTGCCGCGATTGTCCGCGCGACGCGCGCACCGCGGCCTGGCGTTGCGCTGACCCCCACGACAACCCGCAACAGGGCCCGTCGTCGCTCCGCCCCTCAGGCGGCGCGCACCGGCCGGCCGCAGCGGGCCCGGACGCCGGCAGCGGCGGGATCCAGGCCGCGACCGATGCCCATGTACTCGAAACCCAACTCGGCGAGCTGGTCCGGATCGTAGAGATTGCGACCGTCGAAGATCACCGGCGCCCTGAGCGCAGCGCGCAAGGCCTCGAAATCCGGCGCCCAGAAGCCCTTCCATTCGGTGCAGATGATCAGGGCGTCCGCATCCTTGGCGGCCGTCTCCTTGGTCCCCAACAACAGCAGGTCGTCGCGCTCACCGTACAGTGCCTGGCACTGATCCATGGCACGGGGATCGAAGGCCCGCACCCGGGCGCCCGCCTGCCACAGGGTTTCGAGCAGCACCCGGCTGGGCGCCTCGCGCATGTCGTCGGTACGCGGCTTGAACGACAGCCCCCAGACCGCAAAGGTACGGCCGCGCAATTCCCCGCCGTAGTAGGCCAGCATCTTGTCGGCCAAGCGCTGCTTCTGGCGCTCGTTGACCTCGCGCACGGCGCGCAGTAGCTGGGGACGGTAGCCTGAGTGCAGCGCCGAGGCCTCCAGCGCGCGCATGTCCTTGGGAAAACAGGAGCCGCCGTACCCGCAGCCGGGGTAGATGAAGTGATAACCGATGCGGGGATCGGCACCGATTCCCTGGCGCACCTGCTCGATGTCGGCGCCCAGGATCTCGGCGATGTTGGCGATCTCGTTGATGAAGCTGATCTTGGCGGCAAGCATGGCATTGGCGGCGTACTTGGTGAGTTCCGCCGAGCGCACGTCCATCACCATGATCCGCTCCCGGTTGCGGTTGAAGGGCGCATACAGAGTGCGCAGCAACTTCTCGGCCCAGGCCGAGCGGGTACCTATCACGATCCGATCCGGCTTCATGAAATCGTCGACCGCCGATCCCTCCTTGAGGAACTCCGGATTCGAGGCCACTTCGAATTCCACACCCGCGCGCCGTTCGGCGAGCACCCCGGCGATGCGTTCATGGACCTGCTCGGCGGTGCCGACCGGCACCGTGGACTTGGTAACCACCAGCGTACGCTGCTGCAACTGACGGCCGACCATGGTCGCCGCGCTGAGCACGTGGCAGATGTCCGCGGAACCGTCCTCCCCGGGCGGGGTGCCCACGGCGATGAAGATCACCTGCGCCTGGCGGAAGGCGGCCTGGGGATCACACTCGAACTCCAGCACCCCGGCGCGCTGGGCCTGTGCGATGCAATCCTCGAGGCCGGGCTCGAACACTGGGCAGATGCCCTGGCGCAGCCTTGCGATGCGCTCCGCATCGATGTCGAAGCAGACGACTTGGTGGCCGGCGTTGGCCAGGCAGGTGGCGGTCACCAGCCCGACGTAGCCGCTGCCCATCACAGTGATCTTCATGGCGCTCTCCCGCGGGATTTTCGCGCTGAGTTTCACGCCTTTCTGTGACCGCAGTATTGCGCCTCCGCCGGGCCTGCGGTCGTGCCGGCCAGTCTCCTTGGGTTACACTGCGGCCTCGGTTCCCGGGACTTCGGTATGATTCCACTGGCTTGGCGCCCAGCGGTTGGCGCGGCTCGTTTCACTGCCGGCTGCTGACTCATGTCTATGTTGGACGGGCGGCTGCGGCTGCTGGCGCAACCTGCGGCAATCCATACGCTGAAGGGCATCCTGCGCGGTATCGAGAAAGAGAATCTGCGGGTCGATGCCAACGGCCAGCTCTCGCAACGCCCCCATCCGGCGGCCCTGGGCTCGGCACTGACCCACCCGAGCATCACCACGGATTACTCGGAAGCCCTGCTCGAGTTCATCACCCCGCCGAGCACGTCGGTCGCGGATACCCTGGCCGTACTGGACCAGATTCACAGGTTCACCCACGCCATGCTGGGCGACGAACTGCTCTGGGTGAACAGCATGCCCTGCATGCTCGGCGAGGATAAGGATATCCCGGTGGCTCGCTACGGCAACTCCAACATCGGCCGCATGAAGACCATCTACCGGATCGGGCTCGGGCACCGCTACGGCCGCCTCATGCAGACCATCGCCGGCATCCACTACAACTGGTCGCTGCCGGATGACGGCTGGGAAATCCTTCGCGGCGCCGAACCGAATCCGCCGGCGCTGCGCGACTACAAGACCGTTCGCTACTTTGACCTGATCCGCAACTTCCGGCGCTATTTCTGGATTCTGCTGTATCTGTTCGGCGCCGCGCCGGCGGTGTGCCGGTCGTTCGTGCGCGGCCGAGCGCACCGCTTGGCGCCCTTCGGCGAGGATAACCACAGCCTGTGTTCGCCCTACGCCACATCGCTGCGCATGGGGGACCTGGGTTATCAGAGCAAGGCGCAGCAACAGCTCAACATCTGCTACAACAGCCTCGACACCTATCTGGAGCGGCTGCGCCGCGGGCTCACCGCACCCTACGCACCCTACGAGGCCATCGGGCTGCGCGACGCCGGCGGCGGCTACCGCCAGCTCAGCACCGCGTTGCTGCAGCTCGAAAACGAGTTTTACAGCACCATCCGCCCAAAACGTCCGGCTGCCAGTGGTGAGGCACCGCTGCACGCGCTGCAGGAGCGTGGCGTGCAATACGTCGAGGTGCGCTGCCTCGACCTCAATCCCTATGATCCACTGGGCATCGATGCCCAGCAGATCCACTTTCTCGATGTCTTTCTGCTGTTCTGCCTGCTCGCCGACAGCCCCCCGGCCAGCGATGCCGAGTATCGGCTGCTGCGCCACAACCAGGCACAGATGGTCTACCGCGGCAGAGACCCCGAACTGAAACTGGAGCTCCTCGGGCGCCGGCGCTCGCTGCGCGACTGGGCGCGGGAGCTGTTTGCGGTCATGACGCCGGTCGCCGCGCTGCTCGACGAAGCCCAGTCGACCGACGCCCACCAGCGTGCGCTGCAAGCACTGGCGCCCAGGATCGAGGCCGCCGAGGAAACGCCCGCAGCGCGCATCCTGGCCGAAATGCGCGCCTCCGGGGATACCTATTTCCAGACCGCACTGGGCCACGCCAGAGACCACCGCAAGCACTTCCTGCGCGCCCCGCTGGAGACTACCCTGGAGGCCGACTTCCGGCACCAGGCGCAGCGGTCACTGCGCCACCAGGCCGCTATCGAAGCCGACGACGGACAGTCCTTCGAAGACTTCCTGGCCGCCTATTACGCCCAGTACGGGCTCGGCGCAGAGATCCGTTCCTGAGTCGCACCCACACAGTGAACTACCTGGGCCACCTGTATTTTTCCGGTACCGATCCCGAACTCCAGATCGGCGGCTTGCTGGGCGATTTCGTCAAGGGCCCGCTGCGCGGCCGTTTTCCCGCCGGCATCGAGGCCGGCATCCGGCGACATCGGGAAATCGACGCCCTGTGCGACGAACTGGCCCCGATCCGGACACTGATTGCCAGTTTCGACCCGCCCTGGCGACGCTACGCGGCGATCGCCATCGATGTCGCTTTCGACCATCGCCTGGCCCGGGACTGGACCCACTATCACTCGCAGCCGCTGCCCGAGTTCTGCCAGTCGTTCTACCGCGCCCTGGCCAGTCATCGCGCCCTGCTGCCGGAGCGGGCGCGGCTGTTTTGCGACCACGCGCCGCGCCAGCAGTTACTGGAGCGCTACGGCGAAGCCGAGCACATGCGCCTGGTGCTGGCACGCATCGGCCGCCGCCTGCGCAGGCCGGTGGCGCTGGAACAACTGTGGGAGATGCTCGCCGAGCGCAGCCAGGCGGTGACCGGCGCGTTCCGCCATACCATGGCGGCGGCCACCCTGCACTGCGGGCTTCACCTTGACGCCGGCGGACGGCTCTGAAAGCATCGGCGCCGGCCGTTCATCGGAATACATCCATGCCCTCGCAGCGCCTCACGTTTTTCCTCATCGCCGCCTCGTGCGCCGGCTTGCTCGCCGTGGCGCTGTACATGCAGGAGGTCATGGAGCTGAATCCCTGTTACCTGTGCATCGTCCAGCGGGTCTTCGTGATCGTCACGGGTGTGCTGGCGCTGCTCGCCGGGCTACACAACCCGGGCGTCGTGGGGCGGCGCATTTACAGCGGCCTGGGCGCACTGACGGCGCTGGGCGGCGCAGGTTTCGCCATCCGCCAGCTCTGGCTGCAGAGCCTGCCCGCGGATCAGGTCCCGGCGTGCGGACCGCCGGCGGAGTATTTGTTCGATGCGCTACCGCTGGCAGATGCGCTGGGCATGCTGCTGCGTGGCGACGGCAACTGCGCCGAGGTGCAGTGGACACTGTTCGGCATCAGCATCCCGGGCTGGACGCTGATGGCCTTTGTGGCCTTGTCGGCAATCTATCTCTGGCAGTTGGGGCGCGCCGCACGGCAGCCCGGCCAGCGCGCCCCAACCGTCTGAGCGGCGACCCTCACTCCTCCCCGGCGCCGGCCTCGCCTGCTCCGGCGTCGATCACCTTGAGCAGTTCGACCTCGAACAGCAGCACCTGGTTGGGCCCGATGGCGCCACCGGACCCGCCCGAGCCATAGGCCAGGTCCGGGGGGATGGCCAGTTCCCACTTGTCACCTTCCTGCATCAGTTGCAGGGCTTCCACCCAGCCGGGGATGACCTGGCTGACGCCGAAAGTCTCGGGCTTATTGCGGGAGTAGGAACTGTCGAATTCGGTGCCGTCGGGCAAGGTGCCGCGGTAGTGGACTTCCACGGTGTCCCCCGGTTGCGGGCTTTTGCCCGAGCCTTCGGCCAGCACCCGGTACTGGAGACCGCTGTCGAGCGTTTCGACGCCCTCGCGCTCGGCGTTCTCGGTCAGGTATTTCTCACTCGCGGCCAGATTGGCCTCGGCCAGCTGCTGGCGCTCGGCGTCCGCCGCCGCCTGGCGCTTCTCCTGGTAGGCCTGGACCACGGCATTGGCCTCTTCGTCACTGAGCCGCGGCTCGTTACCCGCCATCACGTCTTCCACGCCGCTCAGAAAAGCCGCCGAGTCCAGTTCGAAGGCATCGACCTTCATCTGCGAGCCGATATTGACCCCCATGATGTAGCTGACCTTTTCCGCCTCACTGTCCAGCGCCTGGTCGGGAGCCGCCTCTTCGGCGGGTTTCGGCCCGCAGGCGGCAAGCGCCAGCCCCGCGGCCAGCGGAATCAACCATCGGTTCATGAGTACTCCCTTGTCGGCAAAGGGGGCATGGTAGCGCAACCCGGGCACCGTCCCCAGGGGCGGTTACCACTTTTTCCGCTTTCAGGCCGCGCGGCGGAACATCAGATCGCAGACCCGGTGGCCGAGCCGTTCACCGCGGCGCTCGAAGCGGGTCAGCGGCCGGAAGGGCGGGCGCTCGACAAAGGGATCGCCCAGATTGTGGAACTCCGGATCCGCGGCCAGGATGGTCAACATCCACTCGGCATAGGCTTCCCAGTCGGTGGCCAGGTGCAGCAATCCCCCAGGTACCAGCTTGGCGCGCAAGCGCTCGATCAACGGCCGCTGCACCAGACGGCGCTTGTGGTGCTTTTTCTTCGGCCAGGGGTCGGGGAAATAGATCTGCACCCGGGCCAGGCTGGCATCCGGAATGCAATCGTCCAATACATCCAGGGCGTCGGCGAGATAGATGCGCAGGTTGGTCAGACCCAGCGCCGCGGCGCCGCGCGCCAGGCGCCCGGCCCCCGGCGGGTGAACCTCGATACCGACGAAATCGGTGCCCGGCTCGGCGGCCGCCATCTCCAGCAGGGAATCGCCCATCCCGAAGCCGATCTCCAGCACCACCGGCGCACGGCGCCCGAACACCTGGGGCCAGGAGACCAAGCCGTCGGCGAGGCGCAGGCGATAGGCGGGCCAGTCTTCGTCAAGGCCGCGCTGCTGGGCGGGCGTCATGCGGCCGGCGCGCACCACATAGCTGCGCACCGCGCGCCGATGTCGCTCCGGCAGCGACCGGGTGCCTGGGTCATCGGTCATCGGTGTGCTCCCGCCAGCGGCGCCAGGCGAAGACTGCCAGCAGGCCCCAACCCGCCATCAGCGACAATCCGCCGAGGGGCGCGACAGCACCCAGCCAGCCGACACCGGTCAGCGCCAGCACATAGAGACTGCCGGAAAATACCAGCATGCCCGCCGCCCAGGCCCACCCCGCGGCGCGCATGGCCGGGTACTGGCCCGTGGCAGGCGCCAGCGCCAGCGCCAGCAGCGCCAGGGAGTGGAACAGCTGGTAGCGTACTCCGGTTTCCCATACGGCCAGCAGTCCAGGCGCCAAGTCGCCGCGCAGCCCGTGGGCACCGAAAGCGCCCAGCGCAACGCCGCTGAGCCCGCCCAGGGCGGCGGCCAGCAACAGACCGGGTCTCATCCCGCTGGCCTCACGCGGCACTGGGCACCAGGCACTAAAAAGGCCGCGCCCGGCGCGGCCTTTTTAGTGCCTGGTGAAAGCAAGGTCAGGCTTCCAGTTCGATCATCCCGCGCACCTTCTTGATCGCGCTCTGCTCGAGCTGCCGGATGCGTTCCGCCGACACCTCATATTTGGCCGCCAGATCGTGCAGGGTGACTTTGGCATCACACAGCCAGCGCTGCTCCAGGATATCCCGACTACGGGGGTCCAGAGCGGACACTGCCGTGCTTAGCTGCTGCTGGCTGCGCGCTTCCCAGTCCGCTTCTTCGACGATGGTCGCCGGGTCTGCGCTCTTGTCCTGCAGGTACTGCACCGGAGCCATGTGGGGCGCGTCGTCGTCATCTTCCACGCTCAGGTCGAAAGCGGCGTCGCAGGCGGCCAAGCGCTGTTCCATCTCGCGCACCTCGCGCACCTCGACGCCGAGATCCGAGGCCACCGCGGCGGCTTCTTCGTTGTTCAGCCAGCCGAGACGCTTCTTGCTGCTGCGCAGATTGAAGAACAACTTGCGCTGCGCCTTGGTGGTGGCCACCTTGACGATGCGCCAGTTGCGCAGCACATATTCATGAATTTCGGCCTTGATCCAGTGCACCGCGAAGGAGATCAGGCGCACGCCCTTGGTGGGATCGAATCTCTTGACCGCCTTCATGAGGCCGACGTTACCCTCCTGGATGATATCGGCGAGCGGTAGCCCATAGCCCGCGTAGGACCGGGCGATATGGACCACGAAGCGCAAATGGGATAGCACCAGCGTGCGTGCCGCGTCCAGGTCCTGATGGTCCTGAAGTCGTTCGGCGAGTGCGCGCTCGCGTTCGGGAAGCAGTACCGGAAAGGCCCCCACGGCATGAATGTAGGCGGCAAGATTGCCCCCTGGAATCAGGGGATTCGCAACATGCAGGCTCTTGTTCATGACTACTTCGCCCATGGCTGCCTCGCGAATTCAGGGGGTGGTTATTCTAGCATCGGCGGATTGGATCGCAACGTCGGCCACAAGTTCCGCGCAGCGCGCTCTCCTTTCCAGATAGCGCCGCACCAAGCCCTGGTCGACCTTGGCCAGCCGGGGGGTAGCGAAAGCGGCGTAGCTCGGCGGCGATCCAGTCCCAAGCGCTCTCGCGGACGGGCCTCGAAACCGAGGACCTGGGCGCCGTCGAGCAAGGTGCGTAGCTGCTCCAGCGTTTGGAGCCCTTGCGTCTTGAGGGTCATGATCATCCTCCAATGATCCCAAGCCCCAAACCGCCTTCAGGCTCACTTCACCTTGGCATCACGCCCCCGTGCAGGCTCATGTGTCATTGGAAGAAGAGGCGGCAAAATGGTCTTTTTCTCCAGGAACCAGTACCATTGCGCCCTCCCTGCGCAGCCCCGCACCGGAGACATCCCTGCGAATGCAAAACGGCCGACAAACCACCCTCCTGCTGATTCTCGACGGCTGGGGCCACAGCGACCGGGCCGAGCACAACGCCATTCGCGCCGCCCGGGCACCGGTCTGGAACCAGCTCTGGGCCGAGCACCCGCACACCCTGATCTCTGGCTCCGGTGAGGCCGTGGGATTGCCCGCCGGTCAGATGGGCAACTCCGAGGTCGGCCACATGACCATCGGCGCCGGCCGGGTGTTCCACCAGACCCTCACGCGCATCAATGCCGCCCTCGCCGACGGGGAGTTCGAGACCAATCCCGCCTACCGCGGCGCCATCGACCGCGCTCTGGAGAGCGGCGGCGCCGTACATCTGTTGGGCTTGCTGTCTCCAGGCGGCGTACACAGCCATGAGGACCATATCCTGGCGGCCATCGCCCTCGCGGCGCGCCGCGGTGCCCGGGTATATCTACACGCCTTTCTCGACGGCCGCGACACCCCGCCGCGCAGCGCCGAAGCCTCCCTGCGGCGCGCGCAGACACGCTTCGCGGAACTCGACTGCGGCCGTATTGCGTCGATCTGCGGCCGTTATTACGCCATGGACCGAGACCAGCGCTGGGATCGCGTCCGACGCGCCTATGAGCTGCTCACCGAAGGCGAAGCCCCCTATCGGGAGGCGGAGCCAGTCGCCGCACTGCACGCTGCCTACGCCCGGGATGAGGGCGACGAATTCGTGCAGCCGACGCTGATCCAGGCACCCGGCGAGCCGGCCGCGGTGATCGCCGACGGCGACGCCGTGATCTTCATGAACTTTCGCCCCGACCGCGCGCGCCAGCTCACCCGGGCTTTCGTGGCTACCGAGTTCTCCGGGTTCTCACGGCGGCAGATCCCCGAACTCGCAGATTTCGTCACTACCACCCAGTACGCAACTGACCTGCAGGTCAGTTGCGCATTTCCGCCCACCCCGGTCGCCAACTCCCTGGGCGAATATCTCGCCGGCCTAGACAAGACCCAGCTCCGCATCGCGGAGACCGAGAAGTATGCCCATGTGACCTTCTTTTTCAGCGGCGGCAGGGAAACTCCCTACCCGGGCGAGGAGCGCATCCTGGTGCCCTCGCCGCAGGTCGCCACCTACGACCTGCAGCCGGAGATGAGCGTCCACGAAGTCACCCGACAGATCGTCGACGCCATCGGCAGCCGGCGCTTTGATCTCATCGTCTGCAACTTCGCCAACGGCGACATGGTCGGCCATACCGGCGTGTTCGAGGCCGCGGTGAGCGCGGTGGAAGCCATCGACGCCTGTCTGGGACGAATCCTCGCCGCGCTCGAAGAAACCGACGGGCAGTGCCTCATCACTGCCGATCACGGCAACCTCGAATGCATGGCCGAAACCGACGGCGGGCCGTCGACTTCCCATACCCGCCTGCCGGTGCCCCTGGTCTACGCCGGCCCGCAGCAGCCGACATTCGGCGACGGCGGCACTCTGGCGGATGTGGCGCCCACGGTGCTCACCCTGATGGATCTGCCGCAGCCCCCGGAAATGACCGGGCATTCGCTGATCGAACCCCTCGAAATCCGGCCCGGGGGGCTGCGAGCGACGCAGTGATCCGCGCAGCCGCCGCCTGCTGCCTGCTCGGCCTGGCGCTCACGGTGGTCGCCGACGACGCCGCACGACTGCGCGACTTGCAGCGCGAAATCGACGCCGGCGAACGCCGGGTCGAAGAGGCCGAGGCGCAAAGCCAATCGTTGGAGCGCGAGCTGCAAAAAGCCGAGACCGAACTCGCCGAATTGAAGCGGCGTGGCGAGCGGCTCGGCGCGCAGGTAGAAGCCGCCGAGCGCCGGTTACGCACCCTGGCGGCGCGCCGCGCAGAACTGGAGGCGACGCGGCAACAGCAGCTGCGGAAGCTCGCCGACGATATCGCCATCGCCTACCGCCTGGGGCGGAGCGAACCCTTCAAGATCCTGTTGAACCTGGAAAACCCACAGACTGCACAGCGCATGATGCGCTATTACGGTTATCTGACCGAAGCCCGCGCCCGGCAGCTGGCGGAATATCAACGCACCGGCGTGGAACTGGCGGGGCTGGCGGAACAAGCGGATAGCGAACATGCCGGCCTGCAGGCCAACCGGGAAGACCTGGCGCGGCAGCGGCAACGACAGGAGGCCGTTCTCGACAAACGCGGCGAACTGCTGGCCGCCCTGTCCACCCAGCTGGCCGACGAACGACTGCAGGTACGGAAGCTGCGTGCCGAAGCGCGCCGGCTGGAACGCGTGCTGGAAGATCTCGCCCGCAGGAGCGCCGTTGCGAATGCCGGGCCCTTCGCCGCTCAGGCGGGGCAGTTGCCCTGGCCGGTGGCGGGCCGCCTGCTCCATCGCTATGGTGAGAGCCGGGCCAGCACCCTGCGCTGGAGCGGCTGGATGATCGCCGCTGCGGAGGGTGATCCGGTGCGCGCGGTACACGCCGGTACCGTGGTATTCGCGGATTATCTCCGCGGTCACGGGCAGCTGATCATCGTCGACCACGGTGACGGCTATCTGACCCTGTACGCCCACAATCAGCTACTGCTCAAGGCGACGGGCAACCGCATCGACGGCGGGGAAACCATCGCCCGCGTCGGCAGTAGCGGCGGCCTGAACCAGAGCGCCCTCTATTTCGAGATCCGCCGGGGCGGCAAGACCCTGGACCCGGGGCGCTGGCTGCGCAAGGCCTCCTGAGGGGCGCGGCCAGTATATTCCAATCCTTAAATGAGTCTGGGGAGTCGCTCTTTTCAGCCGGTGCGTAGGTCTCGTCCGTGGATGGTGTTAAAGAGTTTCTGGCGGGCCTTTTGTAGCTGGTCCGCCGCCTGATTATCG
>CAJXRS010000033.1 GCA_913060555.1 uncultured Gammaproteobacteria bacterium
CGAGATCATGCCTAGTCTCGTGGGCTCGGAGATGTGTATAAGAGACAGCAGCCAGGGTGGTGGTGGACGATGCCTGCCTTTGACGTGCTGGTGGTCGGCGCGGGGCCGGTCGGCGCGGCCTTTGCGTTGGCGCTCGCTCAGGCGCCGGCCGCCGCCGGATTGCGCATCGGCCTGGTGGAGACCGCGGAGCCCCCGACCTTGGCCGACACCCGGGTGCTGGAGCCGCGCGCACTGGCTGTCAGTTCCCGCAACCGCCGTTTCCTGGCGGGGCTCGGCGCCTGGCCCGAAGCCCTGGCCCGGCGCGCCTGTCCCTATCACTCCATGGAAGTCTGGGACCGGCGCAGCAGTGGTCATGTGCGCTTCGACTGCGCCGAGATTCACCAGCCGCGGCTGGGGGACATCGTCGGTCAGCCGGCGCTGGTCGCGGCGCTGATCGAGGCGCTGCGCGCCCAGCCGGCGGTCGAGCTGCTGTGCCCGGCGGCGGTGACCGCCATCGCGCGGCTGCCCGGGGGCGGCTTCGGCGTCGAACTCGGCGGGCGGCGGATCGAGACCCGGCTGCTGATCGCCGCCGACGGCCCGGATTCCCGGGTGCGCACCCATTTCGAGATCCCCACCGATCGCTGGGACCCCGATCAACAGGCGCTGGTCGCGGTGCTGGAGACCGAACTCGGTCACGGTCACTGTGCCCGCCAGTGGTTCGCGCCCAGCGGCCCGCTGGCCTTTCTGCCCCTGGCGGGAGACGGTCACCAGGTCGCCATCGTCTGGTCCCAGGACCGCGAACGGGCCGACCGGCTGGGTGCGCTGGCGTCCGACGCGCTGGCGCGGGAACTGGAGATCGCCAGCGAGGGCGCACTCGGTGGCGTCTCCCTGGCCGGTGAGCACCGGCTGATCCCCCTGCGCCAGCATCATGCCGGTTGCTACTGGCTGCGCGGCCTGGCATTGCTGGGCGATGCCGCGCACGTGGTACACCCGCTGGCCGGGCAAGGGGTGAATCTGGGCCTGGCCGACGCCGAGGTGCTGGCCGGGGAGCTCGCCAGTGCGCTGGCCGCTGGCCTGGATCTGGACGACCCCGAGCCGCTGAAGCGATATCAGCGCCGCCGCCGGCCGGAGAACCTGGCCATGCTGGCCGCGATGCGCGGCTTCAAGACCCTGTTTGCCGAGACCCGGCTGCCGGTGGCACTGCTGCGCGCTGCCGGGATGGCCGCTTTCGATCGGGCCGAGCCCCTCAAGCGCTGGGTGATGCGGATGGCCGGCGCCGCCTGAGCGCCAGCGGGCCGGGGTGACCAGGGGGCCGTAAAGCCGGGTTACCGTCCGGTTTACCGCCCCGGAGCCATCCTCTATAGTGCTCTGCCTTGATTTTTCTGGCGTCGCCGACTGCTCGCGCCCCGGGGGCGCGACACACAGCGGTGCAGAGTCCATAACCACAGAGCCAATAACCAAAAGGTAATTGCATCATGGCGGATCTGGAGCAGTTCAGGCGGGAGACCCGGGCCTGGCTCGAAGCCAATTGTCCTCGATCGATGCGCGAGCCAGTGGTCGAGTTCGAGGATCGCTGCTGGGGCGGCACCAAGTGGCAGTTCGTGAGCGACGATCAGAAGCGCTGGCTCGAGGTGATGGCCGAACGCGGCTGGACGGCGCCCGACTGGCCGGCGGAGTATGGCGGCGGCGGGCTGAGCAAGGAGGAAACCCGCGTTCTCCGCGAGGAGATGCAGCGCATCAATGCGCGGGTGCCCTTGTTCAGCATGGGGCTGTCGATGATCGGGCCGGCGCTGCTCAAGTACGGTTCCGAGGCGCTCAAGCGCCAGCACATTCCGAATATCGTGCAGGGCAGGATCTGGTGGTGCCAGGGCTACAGCGAGCCCAACTATGGTTCGGACCTCGCGGGGTTGCAGACCCGCTGCGAGGATCGCGGCGATCACTTCATCGTCAACGGCCAGAAGGTCTGGACCTCCTACGCCGACCGTGCCGACTGGATGTTCTGCCTGGTGCGCACGGATCCGGAGGCCCCCAAACACGCCGGCATCAGCCTGGTGCTGTTCGATATGAATACCCCCGGGGTGACGGTGAAGCCGATCCGGCTGATCTCCGGCAAGTCGCCGTTCTGCGAAACCTTCCTCGACAATGTGCGGGTCGAGAAGGATCAGCTGGTCGGCGAGCTCAACCGCGGCTGGGAGTTGGCCACCTACCTGCTCACCCACGAGCGCGAGATGATCGGCAGCATCGGTCAGAGCAATGTCGACGCCCGGCTGCATCCCCATGCCATCGAGCAGCTCGGACTCGATCGGGGGCAACTCGCCGACAGCGCCCTGCGCACCGATATCGCCCGCTGGGAGATGGACCAGCGCGCCTTCGAGCTCACCGCCGAGCGCATCACGGACGAGGCCACCGCCGGACAGGGTGTGGGCGCCGCTTCCTCGACGCTCAAGTACGCGGGGACCGAGATCAACAAGCGCCGCCACGAACTGCTGGTCGCCATCCACGGGCAGCGCGGTTTGGCCTGGGAGGGCGATGCCTATGACCACGGCATCATTGCCAGTCAGTGGCTGCGCACCAAGGGCAACTCCATCGAGGGTGGCACCTCGGAGATCCAACTGAACATCATCGCCAAGCGCATCCTGGGCTTGGGCAGGGCATGACGGGGCGAACCATGGCGCTGCTACTCAACGAAGAACAACGCATGCTCAAGGACGCGGCGCGGGAATTCCTGTCCGGGCACGCGCCCTTGACCCAGTTGCGCAAACTCCGCGACCAGCGCGATCCGCTCGGCTACTGCCCGGAGACCTGGCGGGCAATGGTCGAGCTGGGTTGGACTGGAATTCTGGTGCCCGAGGCCGAGGGCGGCCTCGCCTTCGGCCATGTGGGCATGGGCCAGATCCTCGAGGAAGGCGGGCGTACCCTGACCGCGTCACCGCTGTTCGCCACCGCGGTGCTGGGCGTCTCGGCGCTGGTATTGGCGGGCAGCGAGGCCCAGCGCAGTGCCCTGCTACCGGCCATCGTCGCCGGCGAGCTGACCCTGGCACCGGCGTTCGACGAAAGTCCGCGGCACGATCCACAGGCGGTTGCCACCCACCTGCGCCCGCAGGGCGACGGCTTCGTGCTCGACGGCGTCAAGCGCTTCGTGCCCGACGGCCACAGCGCCGACCGCCTGCTGGTGTCGGCGCGGCTCGGCGAGACCGGTCGCATCGCGTTGGCGCTGGTCGAGCGCAGCGCGCCGGGGGTGGAAGTGCAACGGGTCGTGATGGCCGACAGCCGCAACAGCGCCGAGATCCACTTCCAGAGTGTGCAGTTGGCCGCCGGCGATCTGCTGAGCGGGGTGGAGGATGCCGCAGACACGCTGCTGCGGCTGTTCGAGATCGGCAATGTCCACCTCGCCGCCGAGCTGCTGGGGCTGTCGCTGGAGATGTTCGAACAGACCGTCGAATACCTCAACACGCGCAAGCAGTTCGGGGTATTGATCGGTTCCTACCAGGGGTTGCAGCACCGCGCTGCCCATCTCTACAGCGAGCTCGAGCTGCTCAAATCCCTGGTACTCAAGGCCCTGCAGGCGCTGGATACCGATGCCGC
Source organism: uncultured Gammaproteobacteria bacterium (assembly GCA_913060555.1). GTDB lineage: Bacteria > Pseudomonadota > Gammaproteobacteria > Pseudomonadales > Porticoccaceae > JAGPUQ01. The sequence goes on from CAJXRS010000033.1 coordinate 3,565, forward strand.
AGAGACCCCCCGACTGGCGAGCCTGGCCAAGGCCAAGGCCGGTGAGATCGCGACCCTGGCCACCAACGAGGCCGTGCAGATGCACGGTGGGGTGGGCATGACCGACGAGCTGGATATCGGCTTTTTTCTGAAACGAGCGCGGGTCGCGGAGCAGCTCTACGGCGACCACCGCTATCATTTGCAACGCTATGCCGCCCTTTGCGGCTACTGATCGACGTCGCCCAATCCCACTCGAGGATCCAATATGACCATACGCATCGACACCGCCAACCTCGCCGCCTGCATCGGGCAGGATGCCGGCACTTCGGACTGGTTCGCCATCGACCAGCAGCGCATCAACGATTTCGCCGACGTCACTCTGGACCACCAGTTCATCCACGTCGATCCGGAGCGCGCCAAGGAGACGCCGTTCGGCTCCACCATCGCCCACGGCTTTCTGACGCTGTCGATGCTCGCCTACTTCCTGCAGAATGGGGTGGGCGTCGACGTGCCCAACCGCACCATGGGCGTCAACTACGGCTTCGACAAGGTGCGCTTTCTGCAGCCGGTGAAGGTGGGCAGCCGCATTCGCGCCAGCGCCAAGGTGCTCGAAGCCACCGAAAAGAATCCGGGGCAGTATCTGTTCAAGCTCGACATCACCGTGGAGATCGAGGGCGAGGACAAGCCCGCGCTGAGAGCCGAGTGGCTTAGCATGGTGTTTGCCGGCTGACAGGCCCCTTTCATTCATCCGCAATTGAGGAGTTGCACATGACAATCCGATTTGATGACCGGGTGGCGATCGTCACCGGAGCAGGTAATGGCCTCGGCCGCTCCCATGCCCTGGCACTGGCGGCGCGCGGCGCCAAGGTGGTGGTCAACGACCTGGGCGGGGCTCGCGACGGCACCGGGGCGTCGAGCGAAGCGGCACTCAAGGTGGTCGAGGAAATCAAGGCGGCCGGTGGCGAGGCCATGGCCAATGGTGCCAATGTGGCGGATTTCGAGCAGGTGCAGGCGATGGTCGAGGAGACCGTGGATACCTGGGGCCGGGTCGATATCCTCATCAACAACGCCGGCATCCTGCGCGACAAATCCTTTTCCAAAATGGATGTGGCGGATTTCCGGCTGGTGATGGACGTGCACCTGATGGGCTCGGCCTATTGCGCGAAGGCGGTCTGGGAGATCATGAAGGAGCAGAACTACGGCCGTATCGTGATGACCTCTTCATCGAGTGGGCTGTACGGCAATTTCGGCCAGTCCAACTACAGCGCCGCCAAGCTCGCGGTGGTCGGCCTGATGAACACCCTCGCCCAGGAGGGTGAAAAATACAATGTGCGGGTCAATTCCCTGGCCCCGGCGGCGCTGACGCGCATGACCGAAGACATCATCCCGGACCCGCGCGCCGCCGAAGTCATGCAGCCGGAACCGGTCAGCGCCGGGGTGCTGGTGCTGTGTTCCGAGGACGCGCCCAACAAGTTCATCCTCTGTGCCGGCGCCGGCGGCTATGCCAGCACGCATCTGTATGAAACCCGCGGCATCTATCTGCCCGTGGACCAGCAGACCCCGGAGGCCGTGCAGGAAAACTGGGCGCGGATCGACGATCCGGCCGGCGAGGAGCGGCTGTCGGGTGCGCTCAAGCAGACCGAAAAATTCATCGGTTACGCGTTGGCTGCCAAGAAATCCCAATCCTGATTCCGACCGCCAGGAGGAGAATGTCATGAGAGAAGCCGTCATAGTTTCGTCCGCGCGCACCCCGATCGGCAAGGCCTATCGCGGCCTGTTCAACGATACCCCCGGCCCGACCCTGGGTGGTATCGCCATTCGTGAGGCCGTGGCCCGCGCCCAGGTGAATCCGGCCGAGGTGGACGACGTCATCATGGGCTGTGCGCTCAGCCAGGGCACCACGGGCTACAACATCGGCCGTCTCAGCGCCCTGGCCGGCGGGCTGCCGGTGACCGTCAGCGGCATGACCATGGATCGCCAGTGTTCGTCCGGACTGATGTCGATCGCCACCGCTGCCAAGCAGATCGTCCACGACGGCATGACCGTCGCGGTCGGCGCGGGCATCGAGTCGATCAGCCTGGTCCAGAACGAGCATCAGAACCGCTACCGGGCCCAGGATCCGGATCTGCTCGCCATGCACAAGGACGTCTACATGCCCATGCTGGAGACAGCCGAGGTGGTCGCCAAGCGCTACGGCATCGGCCGCGAAGCGCAGGACGCCTATGGCCTGCAGTCGCAACAGCGCACCGCGGCGGCACAGCGGGCCGGGATCTTCGCCGACGAAATCGTCGAGGTGACCGCCCATGTGCGCCTGGTGGACAAGGCGACCGGCAAGGAGGCGATCGAGACCCGTACCCTGGCGCTCGACGAGGGCAACCGGCCGGAGACCACTGCGGAAGGCCTCGCCTCCCTGAAGCCGGTGTTCGAGGGCGGGGTGATTACCGCGGGCAACGCCAGCCAGCTATCCGACGGTGCCGCGGCCTGTGTGCTCATGGAGCGCAAGCTTGCCGAGCAGCGCGGCCTTGAGCCCCTGGGCATCTACCGTGGCATCGCGGTGGCCGGCTGCGAACCCGATGAAATGGGTATCGGGCCGGTGTTTGCCATTCCCAAGTTGCTCAAGGCGCACGGCCTGAAGGTGGACGATATCGGCGTCTGGGAGCTGAACGAGGCCTTTGCGGTACAGGTGATCTACTGTCGCGACAAGCTGGGCATCCCTGACGAACGCCTCAACGTCAATGGCGGCGCCATCTCCATCGGCCATCCCTACGGGATGAGCGGCGCGCGCATGGTGGGGCATGCCCTGCGTGAGGGTAAGCGTCGCGGCGAGAAATACGTGGTCGTCACCATGTGTGTCGGCGGCGGCATGGGTGCCGCCGGACTTTTCGAGGTGGCTTGACTCGATCCGCGCCCGATTCGTGGGCAGAAGATGACCTGCAGGGGGGGCCGCTGGCCCCCTTTTCCATGATGCACTGACCTTTCATTTCCCAAGGAGATTTCGGAATGAGTGACCTGGTCGATCAGCTTGCTATCCTGGCGATGACCTACGGCGCCAAGATCCTTTCCGCGCTGATTATTTTTCTGTTGGGGAAATGGCTCGCACGAAAATTGAGCCAACTCTTGCAGGGGGCGATGGAAAAGCGCGATCTGGATCCGGCGCTGCGCCACTTTTCGTCGAGCCTGGTCTACTACGGCCTGCTGGTGCTGGTGGTGATCTCGGCGCTCGGCCAATTGGGCATTCAGACTACCTCGCTGGCGGCGGTGATCGCGGCGGCGGGCTTGGCCATCGGTCTGGCCATGCAGGGTTCTCTGTCGAACTTCGCCGCCGGCTTCCTGTTGCTGGTGTTTCGGCCTTTCCGGATCGGCGACTACGTCGAACTCGCTGGCACTGCCGGCACCGTGGAAAAAATTCTCATCTTTACCACGGAGCTCACATCCCTGGACAACAAGAAAGTCATCGTTCCCAACTCGGCAGTCACCGCGGGCACCATCGTCAACTATTCGGCCAACCCCACCCGGCGCTTGGATCTGGTGATCGGCATCAGCTACGACGACGATATCGATCGGGCGCGCGATGCCATCCGCGCCGTGCTGGACGCCGACGATCGGGTGCTGGCGGATCCCGCACCCTTTGTGGCGGTGAGCGCGCTGGGCGACAGCAGCGTCAACTTCGTGGTGCGGCCCTGGGCCAAGTCGGCGGACTATTGGGCGCTCTACTGCGCTCTCACGGAGAACATCAAGAAGCGCTTCGATGCCGAGGGCATCACCATTCCCTATCCGCAGCGGGATGTGCATCTGCGCCAAGCTGGCGCCGCGGGCAGCGCCGCCTAGCCACTCCCGCCGAAGCGTTCCGAAAAGCGTCGCACCCGCCGGTAGGGAAAGACATCGACGATCTTGCCGGCGCGGATCTCTTCCTGAATGCCCCACCAGTATTGGGGGGCATAGATCTCACCGTGCAGTTCCTCGAAGACCCGGCGGGCTTGCGGATTGCCCGAGAAGAACAGCCGGAACTCTTCCGGAAAGACGTCGTTGGGCCCCACCGTGTACCAGGGAGCGGCGGCCATCGCCTGCTCCTCGGTGTGGGGTTCGGGTAGGCGGCGGAAATGGCAGTCGGTCAGATAGCAGAGTTCGTCGTAGTCATAGAACACCACCCGGCCATGCCGGGTGACACCGAAGTTCTTGAGCAGCATGTCGCCGGGAAAGATATTGGCCGCCGCTAGCTGGCGGATGGCATTGCCGTATTCGTCCATGGCACTGCGCATCTCCTCCGGGCTGGCGCGCTTGAGGTAGAGGTTGAGCGGCGTCATGCGCCGTTCGGTGTAGAGGTGGCGGATGATCAGGCGGTCGCCGTCGATGCGCAGCTGCGAGGGCACCATCTCGCGTAGTTCCTGGAGCAGCTCCGGCGAGAACCTGTGCAGTGGGAAAATCAGATTGTGGAATTCCTGGGTGTCGGCCATGCGGCCGATGCGGTCGTGCCGAGACACCAGGCGATACTTTTCGCGCACGATCTCCCGCGTCACCTCCTTGGGATAATCGAAGCGATCGCGGATCACCTTGAACACGATGTCGTAGGACGGCAGAGTGAACACCGTCATCACCATCCCCTTGATGCCGGGCGCGGTGATGAACCTGTCCTGGGATTGATGCAGGTGCTGGACCAGTTCCCGGTAGAACTCGGTCTTGGCGTGCTTGGTCAATCCCAGGCTGGTGTAGATCTCATAGTCGCCCTTGTGGGGCAGCAGCTGCTTGAGAAACTGGAGGTACTGGTGAGGCACCGCGGCGTCGACCATGAAGTGGGCGCGGGTGAAACTGAAGATCACGCTCAACTCCGCGCTGTTGAAGAGCGCGGTGTCGATCACCAGACCGCCGGCTTCATTGTTCAGCACCGCCAGCGCCAGCGGCAGCGAGCGGTAGCCGTCGAGGATGCGGCCCACCAGATAGGCCGCCTTGCCGCGGTAGAACACGGCTTCCAGCAGGTCGAGCTTCAGCTCGTGGAAGCGGCTGCTGATTTCGGGCTCGGCCTCCTCGGCGAAGGCGGCGGCGATGCGTCGGGTATCGCGTTCCAGGTCTTCCCAGGGCACCGAGAACTCGGCGTCGAGCAGAATCCGGCGAAACAGGTCGACGGGCGACGCCTGGTTCTCGTAGCGGGTGTAGATGCTGTATTCGCCGCCGGCCGGCGGGTGCTGTGAGGAGAATACATAGATCAACTCATCGTCGATCTTGTCGTGATCGTTGATCAGGCCGAAGACCGAGTTGAAGAAGGTCTCGGCGATCTCGAAGTTGGGCGCCCCGGCCACCAGCTGGGTGTAGACGCCCTTGGCCTGGCGCCAGAGGTTGAGGTCGGTGATGTCCCGGTTGGTGACCGCCCCCAGCAGGTCGGCGGTCATCTTGACCTTGCTCTTGTACAGCTCGATGCGGTCCTGGTTGGCCGTCTGCACCGCTTGCCAGTGCGCCTTCTCGAAGCGCGCCTTGGCGCCCAGGGTGAGGTTCTGGAAATCGGCGAAGTAGCTGTGGAAGCCGTTGTAGATGGTCTTGGCCATGCGCCGTGCCGTGCTGCTGCTGTTGTGCAGCGTGGTAGGTGCGGCCGCGGTCTGGATCAAGTCTTCAGCTCCTCACGCAATTCCCGCAGCCGACGCCGGCCCTGCTCGCGATCCGCTGCGGGGGGCTCCGCGTGCTGCGGCGGATCGGGCAGCGCCGGAATCTCTCCGGCCAGCGCGCGGCGACAGCATGCGCGGTAGACCCGCTGGAATTCGGGCCAGGTATCGCGCTCGGTCGAGGTGCGTAGCCGGTACCAGCCCAGCGTGCGCCCGGCGTGGTAGACAGCCGGATGCGACCAGCGTTGCGCCTCCTTGGGGCTGGGCGCGTTGCAGGCTTCCCGGTAGGCGTCGCGGGGGTGGGGCAGGCCCAGCATCGCCAGCCGGTCGTCACAGGCGGAGAGCATTCGGCTCAGGGTGGGCAGGTAGGGCTCGGATTCGATCAGTTCCCGCGCTGCCATCAGCAGTACCTCGGGCTCGAGATGGCGCAGACTTTCCAGCCACAGTCGCTTGGCCTGGTCGAGCAGCCCGGTATCGGTAAAGGCACTGTAGAACTGATTGTGGTAGTTGATCCGGAACAGGGCGAAGATCTGGTTGACCGCGTCGATCAGCTCGGGTGCCGGGAGTTGTCGTTCAGCCGGCCCAGCTGCGGTCGCCGAGTTCTTCGAGGAGGTCGCGAGATCTCGTACTGCCTTTGTGGCCAGGTGTTCGCCGGTTTTCATGCTGGGTATCCGTTTCTTGGTTCGAGTAGGCCCACTGGCGTTTGATGAATTGCAGGAACTTCGTGTTCCAGGTGTTGAGGACGGCGCCGTTCTCCTGCCAATAGAGTACGAATTCCGCAACCAGGGGTTCCGCGAACGCCCGGCTGATGCCAGCCAGCGTCAGGACATCGTAGACCTCTGGATCGGGTCTCCAGTCCGACGCTATCGGGCGCGGGTTGGTATCCTTGGTCAGGGTCGCAGTGTAGCGCGCCCACTGGCGGCGCACGTGCTGGACGAACTGGGAGTTCCAAGTGTTCGACAGGGTGCCCCGGTCGCGCCAGTAGAGGATGAACTCGGGCACCGCATCAGCGATGAAATGCCGATTGATACCGGATCGGGCGAGGATCTCCACCGCGTCGGCACTGGGCTGCCAGTCGGACGCTATCGGCTGCTGCTCGCCGCGCGCCTGGCGCGCCTCCTGCTCGCGCCAGCAGCGCAGCACCTGCTTGAGGAACTTCGCTCCCCAGCTGTGGCGGGGTTCGCCGCGTTCGCTCCAGTAGGTGACGAATTCGGGCACCTGGTCCAGGGCGAACGCTGCGGGGATGCCGTACTGGGCGAGCTGGGCGAGCAGATCCCGCTCGGGTTGCCAGTCCGGGCGCATCGGCTGCACGCCGGGAGCCGGCGCCGCCCGCGCCGCCGCTGGCCGCCGCTCGTTGAAGGCGAAGCGCCAGCGGCTGCTGGCGCTCAGCGGCCCGCTGCCGATCAGCAGCACCCCCTGATCGCGCAGCTTGCCGGCCAGGGTACGCAGGTCCGCCTCGCTCCAGAACGGCAGCAGCTCCAGCACCTCGGCGCCGGTGACCTCGTGCCAGACGAAGCCGTTGCGCTCCTCCCCCGGCCGGTGGGCGGCGACCTCCTTGAGCGACTGGAGCAGGATGGCCTCGTGCAGGCCCAGGGCGACCGCTACATGGGGGAAGAACAGCAGGGGCTTCTCGGGGATCAGCGACATGGCGGTCACTGTAGCAGATCGTCGCCCGGGTTCCGGCGCCCAACGCGGCCGGAAACGCGCTCCCTGTCGCCGTGCGGTCGGCGCACCCCACTGCCATGATTTCCCGCAAAGATGGCCGGTGGATTGATAGGATGCGCCCAGTAACGACGGGAGGACGAGGTGGCCAGGAAAACAGCGAGCGCCTATGTATGCGGCGACTGCGGCGCCGAGCATGGCAAGTGGCAGGGCCAGTGCAGCGACTGCGGGGCCTGGAACACACTCAGCGAATTTCGCCTCCCGGCCGCTCCGGCGGGGGGCGCCCCGCGCGGCTTTGCCGGCGCCGCCGACGGCCGGGTGACCCGCCTCGCCGAGGTCGAGGTCGCCGCCGAGCCGCGCCTGGCCACCGGCTTCGGCGAGCTCGACCTGGTGCTCGGCGGCGGCCTGGTGACTGGCTCCTGCGTGCTCATCGGCGGCGAGCCCGGGGCCGGCAAGAGCACCCTGCTGCTGCAAGTGCTGTGCCGGCTCGGCGCCAGCGTCCCGGTGCTCTACGTCACCGGCGAGGAGTCCCCCCAGCAGGTCGCGCTGCGCGCCCGCCGCCTCGAACTGCCCCTGGGCGGGCTGGAGATCATGGCCGAGACCTCGACCGAGACCATCTGCGCCACCGCCCTGCGCCGCGTGCCCCGGGTGCTGGTGGTCGACTCGGTGCAGGTGCTCCATTGCGACGACATCGGCGCCGCCCCGGGCACCGTGTCCCAAGTGCGCGAGAGCGCCGCGCGCCTGGTGCGGCTGGCCAAACAGACCGGCACCGCGCTGTTGCTGGTCGGCCATGTCACCAAGGAGGGCGCGCTCGCCGGCCCCAAGGTGCTCGAGCACATGATCGACTGCTCGCTGATGCTCGAGGCCTCCCACGACAACCGCTTCCGCACCCTGCGCAGCCACAAGAACCGCTTCGGCGCGGTCAACGAACTGGGCGTGTTCGCCATGACCGACCGCGGTCTGCGCGAGGTCGCCAACCCCTCGGCGATCTTCCTGCAGCGCGGCGAGGACACCGCCGCCGGCAGCCTGGTGATGGTGGTCTGGGAGGGCACCCGGCCGCTGCTGGTCGAGGTGCAGGCGCTGGTCGATGCCAGTCCGCTGGGCAATCCGCGCCGGGTCGCGGTGGGCCTGGAGGGCAACCGGCTGGCCATGCTGCTCGCCGTGCTCCACCGCCACGGCGGCCTGATGCTCGGCGACCAGGACGTGTTCGCCAATGTCGTCGGTGGCGTGCGCGTGGCCGAGACCGGCGCCGACCTGCCGGTGCTGCTCGCCGTGGTGTCGAGCTTTCGCGACCGGCCCCTGGCACGGCAACTGGTGGCCTTCGGCGAGGTCGGCCTGACCGGCGAGATCCGCCCGGTGCCCGGTGGCCAGGAGCGCCTGCGCGAGGCCGCCAAGCATGGCTTCACCCGCGCCATCGTGCCGGCCGGCAATGCGCCCAAGCAGGCGCCGGCGGGCATGGATGTGATCGGCGTGCGCCACCTCGCCGAGGCGCTGGCGGCGCTCGACGGGTAGCGCCGCCGCGGCTACTTGCTGTGGTCATGGACGCCGGCTAGATTGTGCAAATCTCTGCGGCAAAGGACTGGCAGGATGCCGTGCCCCGAAAATCATTCCCCAGGTTCACGCCACTTCCCCGCGGTCGCGACAGCTGTCCGCAGTGGTCTTTGCCTCTGGTTGCCCACCGCGCCGGCGGTGTTCCGCCAGCCCCGTTTGTGCAATGGGTCAGGAGACCGCTCATGAAATTCATCCGCCATTGCTTGCGGCCATCGCTATGGCTGGTGCTTGGCTGTGGACCGTTGGGGTTGCCGATGTTCGGTCAGGCGCAGGGCGTGACGGTAACGCCCGCAGTGCCCGAGGCCTATCAGCCGTTTACGATCAGGGCCCAGATTTCTTGCCCACTGAGCTTGGAAGAGTCGGACAGCGACGTTTATGTACGCTCGGACGGGATCGTGGTGGAGACCCGACGGCTGGATCCGGGTTTTGTGTGCCCCGTGACGGACAAGACAGCAGCCGTGAATGGTCTTCCCGGAGGCACTTACCCACTCATATTCAGATATCGGGACTGGAACGGGCCGGATGCCGGCCCACTTGAGGAGGTAACTGGCGGAGAGGTCGTTATCGCGCCGGCACCCCCAACCCAATCGGTCTTTGCGTTCTACAACGACGCTATCGGCCACTATTTCATCACCGCCGGCACTGCCGAACGGGATTCACTGCTGGGCGGTGGTGGCGGCGGAGGCTGGCAGATTGTCGACGAGGGTTTCAACGCCTGGCCGGCGGCCGGTCCGGCACCGGATGCGGCCAAACCCGTGTGCCGGTTCTATTCGGCGGCGGTCAACTCGCACTTCTACACGGCGGGCCCCAACGAGTGCGAGCTGCTCAAGCAGTCCGGTTCGGACTGGACCTACGAGGGCATCGCCTTCCGCGCCCTGGTGCCGGCCCAGGGTTCCTGCCACCCCGGCACCACCCCGGTGTGGCGGCTGTACAACGACCGCTTCGCTCAGGCCGACAGCAACCACCGTTTCGTCGCCAGCCCGGATACCTATCGCCACATGATGGCCAACGGCTGGATCGGCGAGGGCGTGGCCTTCTGTTCGCCGGGGTCGTGATCGAGCCCGAGTCATCGGCTGCTTGGAGGAAATTTTCCATGAATATCATTCAGCGCCCCATGCGCGGTTTTCTACGGTTAGGGATCGCCAGCTGCCTGCTGGGACTGGCGATTCCCGGGCAGGCCCAGCAGTTGACGGTAACTCCGGCCACGCCGGAGGCTTATCAGCCCTTTAACCTCACACTTATAGTTCTTTGTGGGGGTGACTCGCTGGACCCGGCGACAATAGATGTCGATACGTCGTTGGCTTCCATAACAGTCGTGGCGGCCGGCGCAGATTTCACTTGCCCACCTGATGAAAAGCTCGTGAACATCATGGGGCTTCCTGGCGGTGTGTACAGCGTCAGACGAAAAAACGACCCCGATGGTGTTATCGATCAGGTTTACGGGGACATAACTGTCGCCCCCGCACCCCCCACCCAACCCGTCTTTGCGTTCTACAACGACGCTATCGGCCACTATTTCATCACCGCCGGCACTGCCGAGCAGGATTCACTGCTGAGCGGTGGTGGCGGCGGTGGCTGGGGGATTGTCGACGAAGGCTTCAACGCCTGGCCGGCGGCCGGCCCGGCGCCCGCGGCCGCCAAACCCGTGTGCCGGTTCTATTCGGCGGCGGTGAACTCGCACTTCTACACCGCCGGCCCCAACGAGTGCGAGCTGCTCAAGCAGCCGGGTTCGGGCTGGACCTACGAGGGCATCGCCTTCCGCGCCCTGGTGCCGGCCAAGGGTTCCTGTTACCCCGGCACCACCCCGGTGTGGCGGCTGTACAACGACCGCTTCGCCCAGGCCGACAGCAATCACCGTTTCGTGGCGAGCCCGGATACCTATCGGCACATGATGGCCAACGGCTGGATCGGCGAGGGCGTGGCCTTCTGTTCGCCGGAGTCCTGATCGAGCCACCGGCGCATCAGGGCGCGCGCTGGTAGAATCCCCGCCGTTGTGGTGCCCGCGAGGGCCTTGAGGGAATTCGGCGCGCGGTGCTGAGCCGCGCAATCGAAGCTGTCCCCGCAACTGTACCCGGCGAGCGCCGCCCGGATGCCACTGACTGCGGTCGGGAAGGCGGGCGGAGCCAGGACCCGGAAGCCAGGAGACCTGCCACAACCGCGTTGCGAATCGCCCGGCGGGGTACCGGGCGAGCGTCACGTCTTGGCGCACCGTGCAACGCAACAGGTTGCGCGGTTGCTGCGGCGATCTCCATCGGAGTCTTGCCGGCACAGCCGTATTTCGCTGATCTGGCCCCGGGGAGACTCCTGCGTGTCGAATTTTTCCTTTGCATCCTCGATGCTGCGCCCGGTGGCGGGCGCGCTCCTGTTGGCGGCGGTTGCCGCTCCGGCCACCGCGGCCGTGCTTGCCGATGAGCTGGTGGTCACCGCCACCCGCTCTCCGTTCAGCCTGGACCGGGTGGCGACCACGGTGCGGGTGATCGATGCCGAACAGATCCGCGCCAGCGGCGCGCGCAACCTGTCGGAGTTGCTGCGCAACCTGGGTCCGGTCCAGGTGCGCGACAGCTCGGGGCTGGGCCGCGACAGTCGCCTCGGCCTGCGCGGTTTCGCCAGTGCCCAGAATGTGTTGGTACTGGTCGACGGCCGCAAGCTCAACAACAGCGATCTCGCCGGCCCCGATCTGACCTCGGTCGCCTTCGCGGATATCGAGCGCGTCGAGATTCTCGAAGGCGGCGCCGGGGTGCTGTACGGCGATCAGGCGGTGGGCGGGGTGATCAATATCATCACCCGCGGCGCCGGCCCGCGCGGCGGCGAACTGCGCACCGGGCGCGGCAGCTATGACACCGAGTCCTATGGTGCCTGGTACCGCGACCGCTTCGACTCCGGCCTCTACTATCGGCTCGGCGCCGAGCTCGAGCGCGGCGACGCCTACCGCGCCGGCAGCGGGGTGAATTACGAAAACTACAGCGCGCGCACCGGCTGGCGCCACGCCGGCGGCGAGGTTTTCCTGGAAGCGCGCCGCAGCGACGATGAGTTTCAGCTCGCCGGCGCCTTGAGCGCGGCCGAGGTCGCCGCCGATCGCCGCCAGGCGGGTGCCAGCTTCAACGACTTTGCCGCGGACAATCGCCTGTTCCGCGTGGGCATCGAGCAGCAACTGGGCGAGCAACTCCAGCTGCTGGCCAGCTATGGCGATCGCGATGAGCAGGTGAGGATCGACTCGATGTCGGGTTTCGGCGCCGCGGTAACCGACCAGGACCGCCGGGTGCGGACTCTGGATCCGCGGCTGGTGTTCGCCACCGATCGGCTGCGTGCCACCCTGGGGGTGGACGTCGAGCGCGTGGACTACGACTTCGCGCTGGATTTCGGGTTCGGCCCCAGTGGCACCGAGCAGCGCCAGCGCAAGCGCAGCCCCTATCTGCATCTGGTGGTCAGCCCGCTGCCGCGGTTGGATCTGCAGGCTGGGGTGCGCCACGCGAGGCTGGATGCAGAGGTGGATCCCCATGGGATCGACTACGACCAGAGTGCCACTGTGCACAGCCTGGGGGTCAACTGGCGGACTGATCGCGGGCGCTACTATCTCAGCCGCGACGAGACCTTCCGCTTTGCGCTGGCTGACGAGAATGTCGATTTTCTGGGCACCTTCGCGCCCCTGGACGTACAGCGCGGCGTGGCCTGGGAACTGGGCGGGGAGTGGCGCTGGGCCGGGCTGGAGCTACAGGTGGCGCTGTTCGAGCACCGGCTGCGCGACGAGATCGGCTTCGATCCGGCCAGCGGCGCCTTCGGCGCCAACGTGAACTTCGACGATACCCGGCGACGCGGCGGCACCGCCGAGCTGCGCTACCGGATCGACGAGCGGCTGGAGGTGGGCGGCCTCTATACCTATACCGACGCCCGTTTCGTGGATGGGCCCTATGATGGCAACCGGGTGCCGGACGTGGCCCGGCAACTGGCCAAAGTGCACGCCGGTTACCGGCTGACCCCCGGGTGGCAGTTGTTTGGGGAAGTGGTCTACACAGGTGATCAAATGCTCGACCAGGCCAACGCGGCGGCCCTGGGCGGCTACACGGTCGCCAACCTCTCTGCCAGCTGGTCCCGCGGCGACTGGACATTGCAGGCGCGGGTCAACAATATTGCGAACAAGGAGTACAGCGAGTTCGCAACCTTCTTCGGCACCCGGGCCCTGTACCCGGCGCCGGAGCGCAATTTCCAACTCACCCTGATCCGCGATCTATGAGGAACCACGCCCTGATGTCGATCTCCCCCGCTGCCCGACTGCTGGTCTTCGCCGTCGCCATGCTGGCCCTGAGCCGGCTGGTGCCCCATCCGTCCAACTTCTCGCCGCTGGTGGCGGCGGCGCTGTTCAGCGGTGCCATCTGCCGCGACTGGCGGCTGGCACTGCTGGCTCCGCTGTCCGCCATGCTGGTCGCCGACCTCTGGCTGGGCTTCCACGCCACCCTGGCGTTCGTGTACCTGGGCATGGTCCTGGCGGTCGCGGTCGGTCGCGGGCTGGGGAGCCGGCGCCGGCCGGCGCTCTTGCTGGGTGCCGGCCTGCTGGGTTCGGGCCTGTTCTTCCTCGTCAGCAACGCCGGGGTCTGGCTCACGCAGGATCTGTACCCGCCCACCGCAGCGGGGCTGGCCGCCTGCTACCTGGCGGCGGTGCCCTTTTTCCATAACACACTGCTGGCCACGCTGCTGTGGGGCGCGCTGCTGTTCGGCGGCGAGCGCTGGCTTTCCGCGCGCCGTCCCGGCGCGGCCCGTCCCGCTTGAGCCGCGCCCAACCCTGGTGATCAGAGATCGTAGCCGCGCTCGTCGTGCTGGCTCAGATCCAGGCCCTGGGTCTCCTGTTCGGCGGTGACGCGCAGTCCGAGCAGGGCGTCGACGATGCGCAGCAGAATCCAGGTAGCCAGCGCGGTAAAAGCAACGGCGGCCAGGATGCCGGTCAGCTGTACCGTTACCTGACGGCCCATGGTCATGCCCTGGGCGTAGCCGTCGCCGCTCAGCAGGCCGAGCCCGCCACTGGCGAACACGCCGGCGAGCAGGGTGCCCAACATGCCGCCGACTCCATGGACCGGGAACACGTCCAGCGAGTCGTCGATGTGCAGGCGCTGTTTCAGCCATTGGGTGGCGAAATAGCAGATCGTGCCTGCCGCCAGTCCGATCACCAGGGCTCCGCCGGGGCCCACGAAGCCGGATGCCGGGGTAATGGTGCCCAGGCCGGCGACCATGCCGGTGACGATGCCCAGTACCGAGGGTTTGCCGTGGCGCAGCCATTCCATCGTCATCCAGGCGAGTGAGCCGGCCGCTGCAGAGAGGTGGGTCACCAGCATGGCCATGGCGGCATCGCCGTTGGCGACCAGCGCGGAGCCGCCATTGAATCCGAACCAGCCGACCCAGAGCATGCCCGCGCCGGCCACGGTCAGGGTCAGATTGTGGGGCGGCAATGCCTGGGTGCCGAACCCGCGCCGCGGTCCCAGCACCAGGGCTGCCACCAGGGCCGCGACCCCGGCGGTGATGTGCACCACGACGCCGCCGGCGAAGTCGAGCAGGCCCAGCTGCATCAGCCAGCCGCCGCCCCAGACCCAGTGCGTCACGGGCACGTAAACCACCAGCAGCCAGAGCATGCTGAACAGCAGCATGGCGGAGAACTTCATGCGTTCGGCGAATCCGCCCACCACCAGGGCGGGGGTGATGATGGCGAAGGTCATCTGGAACAGCGCGAACAGGGATTCGGGGATCTCCCCACTGAGCGTGTCCCGTGTCACGCCGGCCAGCAGCACCCGATCGAGGCCGCCGAGCCAGGAGTTGTGGGCGCCGCCATCGCTGAACGCGAGGCTGTAGCCGAGGATGAACCACAGCAGGGATGCACCGCAGGTGATCGCGAAGCATTGCATCAGCACAGAGAGCACATTCTTGGTGCGTACCAGGCCGCCATAGAACAGCGAAAGCCCTGGAATGGTCATGAACAGCACCAATACCGTGGCCGTAAGCATCCAGGCAGTACTGGCGCCGTCCAGGCTTGCCGCATCGGCGGGCAACGGCAGCGCGAGAACCGGGATCAGTGCTCCCGCAACCGCCCGACATACCCAACGGGTGTGCGGAATGACCGAAACGCCCGTATCAAAATGATTCATTATGGTGCTCCCTGGCGGATTTCTTGGTATTTGTGCACTTTTTGAGTGCTGAAAAGGCATGATTTTTGGTATTGAAGCTGGGTTAAAGCAATTGATGTGCCAATGTGGTGCAGTCGCTTGCTCTTGTGGTGCCGGCGCATATGCCGCCCTGTTGCGGACCCGTTCACAGGTGGACCCTCTCGCCGCCGAGTGCGTACAATCTTCGCGAATCAATCCTCGCGAATGTCGGGCAACCCGTTCGCGGAATCCATGGGGCGAGATGCCATGCCAAGCACGCTTTCCGAAGAACTCGACGCCGTGAATGCGGAGCTGCGCAATGCCAGTTCCGCGGACCCTGACCTGTTCGAGATTCTGAGCCGGGTTGTCCATGACGTCACCACCCTCACCGACGAGGAAATCGCCAAGGAGCAGGAGACACTCCGTGAGCGCCTGGAAGAGCAGGCGCTGGTGTTCGAAGCCGGACATCCGCGGCTGGCCGGCGCCTTGCGCCGGCTGGTGAAGGCGCTGTCCGATCTCGGTATCTGACTCCGGCGGACGGTTCGAGCCATGCCCGCCCGCGGGATTGCCAGCCGGGTTCGCCGCGCCATCCTGGTGCTGCTGGCCGCTTTGCCGGGTTTGTCCGGCTGCGCCGGACCTGCGGTCGAAGAGCAGGCCAACTGGCAGTGTGAGCGTACCCCCGACGGCAGGAGCTGGAGCTGTGTCCAGCGGCGTCCGGGAGACGGTGTCGCCGCAGGAGCCGTGGCGACGGCCGAGCCCGGAACCGAAACCCCGGACACGGTGGCTGCAGATACTGGCGCGGGAGATGCGAAGGCCACGGGTTCCGGGCTCGGGGAATCCGCGCCGGCGGCGCAGGCCGTGCCGGCCCCCGAACCGACACCGAAAACGTCCTGGAGCCGGCGCCTGCCCGGCCTGCAGGAGTCACAGCCGCAGCTAGAGAGCCTGTCGGTAGTGCCGGAATTGGCCGTTGGTTCTCGGACGGGGCCGCCGCCCGAGCCCGAGCCTGCACTGGCACGCTGGGAAGGCGCCGACGTCGAGCGTTCGGTGGGGGAGGAAGCCGCCGCGAGCTCCCCGGCGACGACCGCGGTCGGAGCTTCGAAGCCACAGGCGCCGACAGTGTCACCAGAGGTTCGTACCCCGCCGCCCCGGGCAGGGCGTGCGGCATCCTCAATGGACTCCGCGGCCCCGGGAGGGGGCAAGTCAGTGGCTGTCGCCGAGTCGCCAGGCGCGGATATCGGCCCTAGGGCCACGCCCCGTCAGGGCCCCTACACTGTGCAGATCGGCGCCTTTCGCTCCGATGCCGACGCTAGTGCCTACCTCGAACAGCACCGGCTGGATGATCTGGAGGTGGTGCTGGAACACAGAGCAAGCCAGGGGCGCGAGTACAGCGTCTTGACCTTCGGTCATTTTGCCACTGTGCGCGAGGCCACCGCTGCCTGGCGGCGGGTCGCCGCCGGCCGTGAACTGGATTTCTGGGTGCGCCCCGCCCGCTAGTGGCCCACTAGCCGACGCCATGGGAATCACGTCGCGAAGTGCGCGTTCCGACCGGATGCCCGAGGGCCGCAAGCGGCGGATTTCCGGGAAAAATCTTTTCTTGAAACGGCTTCCGCCCGCTGTCTTTTTGGATGGAATTTGCTAACGTGGCCGCTGTGGGTTGGTGCCACGGCGCTTGACGTGCATGCGTCGAGGTGGCCAGGGTGACATGACGCCACTATTGTGCCGATTCAATCGTTTTGTTCTATCGATCAAAGGGGTACTCAGATGGTCAAGTTCAACAAGGGAACCAAGGTGCTGGCGCTTGCCGCAGTCGTGGTGTTGGCGGCGGGTTGTGCCTCCAACTCCAGTGTCAAGCAGGCCCAGGCCACCGCTGACGAAGCGCTGCGCACCGCTCAGTCCGCTCAGCAGGCCGCCAGCTCCGCCCAGTCCACCGCTCAGGCTGCCAAGGCCTCTGCGGATGCGGCTTCCGCCAAGGCGGATGCGGCACAGGCGTGCTGCAACGAAGTGCAAGGCAAGCTGGACCGCGTGTTCGAGCGTTCCCAGCGCAAGTGATTCCGCTGCCGGCGGCCCTGTGGCTGCCCGGCGCTTGAGCCGATCGGGCTGACCGGTCGGCTTTTTTTGTGCCCGTTTTGTGCCCGATGTTTGCTGCCGGCCGCATCCTGTGCCGGAGTTCCGGTTCCGCCGGGCGTCAGTTGCCGGCCAGCCGCTCCGCGCTGTGGAGAGGGGTCGGCACGCCGCTCGCCGCGGCGAAGATCCTGGGCAGCAATTGCAGATCCGGAGGCTGCTCGAGCAGATGGCCCCGCTCGGCGAGCGCAGCTTCGACCACGTCCAGCAGCGCGATGAAATCGCCGGCTTCGGTACCGTTTTCGCCCAGCGGCGGGTGCACCTCGACGTAGAACTGCCCGTTGTGGACGCCGGCCTTGTACGGTTGGTTGATCAGCTCCACCCGGGTACCCGTGGCAACCTGGGAGAACAGTGACTCTATTGCCGAGGGGTAGAGGCGAATGCAGCCATGAGAGACCTGCATCCCGATGCCATAGGCCTTGTTGGTGCCATGCAGCAGATAGCCTTCTATACCCAGGCGCAGGGCATGCTCGCCGAGCGGATTTTCCGGGCCGGGGGGCACGATGCGGGGCAGGGGCCGTCCCTGGGCGGCGTGTTCGCGGCGGATCGATTCCGGCGGATACCAGGCGGGCTGGGCGACTTTCTGGACGATGCTGGTGGCCCCGGTCGGAGAGGGCCAGTCGTCGCGGCCGATGCCCACCGGGTGGGTGACCACGGAGGGCGGCACGCCGAGACCGGGTTTGGGGTAGTAGTAGAGTCGCATCTCGGCGAGATTGACGATGATGCCTTCGCGGGGCGCCTGCGGCAGCACATAGAACGACGGAATGGTGATTCGGGTGCCCTCGCCGGGCAGCCAGGCATCGACACCGGGATTGGCGCCGCGGATCTCGTTGTAGCCCAGGTCCAGTGCCCGGGCCAGATCGACCAGGGTGTCCTCGTGGCGGGCGCTGATGTGGCGGAGCTCGCCCACCAGGTCACCACTGTTGGGCGCCAGGACAAAGGTGCGCGCGGCCGCGGGTTCCGGCAGCAAGACTCCGCAGAGGAGGACGGCGAAAACCAGCAGGGGCAGCGCGGGCATGGCGGATTCCGGGCACTGAGGGGGCGATGCGATCGCCCATCTTACAATGCCCGCGGTCGCAAGGGAGAGTCCCTCGCGAAGTGGCGCCCGGGTTCAGGTGCCGAAGCGACTGCCGAACAGCCAAGCGGTCAGCGAGCCCAGCACCAGAAAAGCGACGGCGAAACCCAGCGCCCGCCAACGCAGGCTGCGGCCCAGCCGGCTCTCCGGCAGTGTGCTGATCAATAGCGGCAGGTCATCGGGTTTGCGCAGCCGGTGTTCCGCCGGCTGCCGGCCCCGGCGGCGCTGTTCGGCGCGGGCTTCGCGTCGGGCGGCCGCGCGCACGGCCTCCCATTCGGCGGCGTCGAGGGCCCCGTCCCCATCCTGATCGTGGTCCGCGACCAGGGCGGGATACTGTTGTTTCCAGGCGCGCAGGATATCGCCCTGCAGGCTGCGCACATCGGCCAGCCGGCCGCCGTCATCGGTCTCGAAATGGCCCAGCACATAGAGGGGATCGCCGTCGGCGATGAGTTCCTCGGTGTAGCGGTAGCGCTGGCCGAGCAGGGTGCCGAGCAGACTGCTGCCGGTGGTTGCATCAGCTGTCGACGGACGGCGTTGCTGGCCGGTCCAGCGTTTGACGCGGTGGCTGTGCACCTCGCCACCCTCCGGCAGGATCAGGCAGTGGCCGCTGCCGTCGTCCAGCGCCAGGGGCGCTTCGCTGGCGCCTTTCTCCACGGTGACCCAGGAGTTGCCACGGCGACCCGAGCGATAGCGCTCGATCCGGTACCGCCACCACAGGCAGGGCCGGCCGCTCAGGGGGGCGCTCAGGGGGGCGTCCGCCGCCCGGGCGAGGCCCGCGAGCTCCGCCAGACCCTGGCTCGCCGAGCGTACCCTGGAGGTGGGCAGATCGGCGATCAGACGCGCATGGATGAACGCGGTGCGGGTGCGCCACAGGCTGAACAGGGTCCCGGCGAGGGACAGGCCGCCCCAGAACGCGAACTTCAGGGCGGGTTGTTGCGCGATACAGTCCCGGCAGAAGAGCTCCGCCAGGTCCATCGAAAGGATCATGACCTGAACAGGGCGCCGACGTTGACGTCCTCGAGGTCCCGGGCATCGAATTCCAGCAGCTGCAACGGCCCATAACCCAGCGGCCGCGCCACCAGCAGGTCCGGGAACTGCTCGATGCGCACGTTGTAAAGATTGACGCTGGCGTTGTAGAACTCGCGGCGGTCGGCGATACCGTTCTCGAGGTCCGAGATCCTGCCCTGCAGATGCTGGAAGGATTCGCTGGCCTTGAGCTCCGGGTAATTCTCGGCGAGGGCGAACAACCGGCCGAGTCCGGCGCGCAGCTCGGTTTCCGCGGCGCCGAGCTCGCCCATGTTCTGATGCTCGCGGGCGTCGGCGACCCGGGAGCGCGCCGCGATGACCCGCTCCAGGGTCTCGCGCTCGTACTCCATGTACTGGCGGCAGGCATCGACCAGCTTGGGCAGCTCATCGTGACGCTGCTTGAGCAGCACATCGATATCGGCCCAGGACCGCGCCACCTGGTGCTTGAGGCGCACCAGGCTGTTGTAAATGGTCACGGCATAGCCGGCCAGCAGCATCAGCGCGCCCAGGGTCAGGAAGGTGGTATCGATTTCCATGTCGGCCTCTCCTCTGGTCCGGGCGAGCATGAGTGTTTTGACGCCGCCGGGCAATGTGCCAGGTGTCGGCTGGTTCAGGTTTTTAGCGGTTTGTAGCGCATGCGCTGGGGCTGGGCATCGGCGCCCTTGCGGGCCCGCAGATCCTCGTGATAGTCGCTGTAGTTGCCCTCTTGGAACACCACCTCGCTGTTGCCTTCGAAGGCGAGTATGTGGGTGGCGATGCGGTCGAGGAACCAGCGATCGTGGGAGATCACCAGCACGCAGCCCGGGAAGGCGAGAATGGCTTCTTCGAGGGCGCGCAGGGTTTCCACGTCGAGATCGTTGGAGGGCTCGTCGAGGAGCAGCACATTGGCGCCCTGCTTGAGGGTGTTCGCCAGGTGCAGTCGACCGCGTTCACCGCCGGAGAGGTCGCCGACCCGCTTCTGCTGGTCACTGCCCTTGAAGTTGAAGCGTCCCACATAGGAACGGGAGTTCACCTCGTAATTGCCGATGCGCAGCACGTCCTGGCCATTGGAGATGGCCTCCCAGACGGTCTTGCCGTCGTCCAGTGCCGCCCGGCTCTGTTCGACGAAGGCGAGCTCGACGGTCTCGCCCAGGGTTACGGTGCCCGCGTCCGGCTGTTCGCTGCCGGCGATCATGCGGAACAGGGTCGACTTGCCGGCGCCATTGCCGCCGATCACCCCGACCACCGCGCCCTTGGGGACGCTCAGGCTGAGGGAATCGATCAGCAGGTGATCGCCGAAGCTCTTGCTCACGTCGTCGAGTTCGATGACCTTGTCGCCCAGCCGCGGTCCCGGCGGGATGTAGATTTCGTTGGTCTCGTTGCGCACCTGGAATTCCTGGCTGCTCAGCTCCTCGAAGCGCTGCAGGCGCGCCTTGTTCTTGGCCTGCCGCGCCTTGGGACTCTTGCGCACCCATTCCAGCTCTTCGTGCATCGCCTTGCGGTGGCTCTCCTCGGCGCGCTGCTCCTGGGCGAGGCGCTTTTCCTTGGTCTCCAGCCAGGCACTGTAGTTGCCCTCGTAGGGGATGCCGCGGCCGCGATCGAGCTCCAGGATCCAGCCGGCGACATTGTCGAGGAAGTAGCGATCGTGGGTGACCGCCACCACGGTGCCGGAGAAGTTGTGCAGAAACTGCTCCAGCCAGAACACGGATTCGGCATCCAGGTGGTTGGTGGGCTCGTCCAGCAGCAGCATGTCGGGCCGTGACAGCAGCAGCTTGCACAGCGCTACCCGGCGCTTTTCGCCCCCGGATAATCTGCCGACATCCGCATCCCAGGGCGGCAGGCGCAGGGCGTCCGCGGCCACGTCCAGGGTGTGGTCGAGATTGTGCGCATCCCAGGCCTGAATGATGTCTTCCAGCTCGCTCTGGCGCTTGGCCAGGGCATCGAAGTCCGCGTCCACTTCGGCGTAGGCGGCGAACACCCCGTCCAGCGCGCGCAGGGCATCGACCGCCTCGCGGACACCGTCCTCGACATTGCCGCGTACATCCTTGTCGGGATCCAACTGCGGCTCCTGGGGCAGATAACCGATCTTGATGCCGGGCATCGGCCGCGCCTCGCCGACGATGTCGGTGTCCAGGCCCGCCATGATGCGCAGCAGGGTGGATTTCCCGGAGCCGTTGAGCCCCAGCACGCCGATCTTGGCGCCGGGGAAAAACGACAGGGAAATATCCTTGAGGATTTCGCGCTTGGGCGGGACGATCTTGCCCACCCGGTTCATGGTATAGACGTATTGGGCCATTGCGTGGGGAAATCACAGGCTGGAATGGGCCGGCATTGTAGCCCGGGGCAGGGGTCTCCGGCAGGAGGCGCTATTGCACGATGCCCAGAGCGCCACCGTCGATGCGCAGGTTCTGGCCGTTGATGAAGCCGGCGCGGTCGCTGGCGAGGAAGCACACCAGGTCGGCGACCTCCGTGCGGCTGGCGATGCGGTTGAGCGGGTTGGGAAAACGCGCCGCGACGATGCGGGACTCGATCGACGCCCAGTCGTCCTCCGCCCAGCCCTCGCGGCGGGCCTTGGCGCGGAATGCCGCCTCCACCTCCGGGGTGCGGATCAGCCCCGGCGACACAGTGTTCACCGTGATGCCGGTGCCGGCGAGTTCCTGGGAGAGCGTCACCGCCACACTGGCCAGGGCACTCTTGGCGGCATAGTAGGCCGGGCGTAGTGCATTGGGCTGGGTGGAGCCGATGGTGCCGAGCTGGATGATCCGGCCCCAGCCGAGCTCGCGCATCTGCGGCGTCAGCAGCCGGATCAGGCGCACCGCCGAGAGCAGGTTCTTCTGGTACATGTCCAGCCAGGCGTCGGTGTCGGCCTCGTCCCAGCGGTAGGTGTCGGCGGTGCCGTAGTTGTTGACCAGGATGTCGACGCGCCCGGCGCCGTCGAGTGCGGCCCGGGCGACCTGTTCGCAGCCGGCATCGGTGCACAGATCGCCGCTCACCAGCTGGGCGACGCCCTGCGCCAGCAGGGCATCTGCGCTGCCCGGCTCGAAGCCGTGGCCGACAACGGTAGCGCCCTCGGCGGCGAGGCGCTCGGCGATCACCGCACCCGTACCCCGATGGCTGCCGGTAACCAGCGCGACCTTGCCTTGCAGTCCCAGATCCATAAGAGTTTCTCCGCGCGCCGTGCCCATGATCATGGAACCATGAGTATAGCCGGCGCCGCTCAGTCCGCGGTGACGGGGATCAGTCGATAGCCCTCGGCCCTGGTGTTCCAGGAGACAAAGCTGCCTTCCGGTCCGGTGATCAGCTCGGCGCGATCGGCGGCGCCGGCGGTGCTGGCCAGCTCACGTGCCGCTCCCCAGGTGTCGCCGCCGTCTTCGGAGCGGCGGGCCAGGATGCGGATGCGGCGGTCGCGGAATTCCTGCCAGGTGAGCGTCACGGTGGTCCCGGATACCGCCACCCGGGGGTTCATGGCATGGGCGTTGGGATCGCCAAAGGGCACGGCTGCCGAGAAGGACTTGCCACCGTCGTCGGAGTGCGCATGGAACAGCCCGCGCTGCTTGCCCAGGGTGAACCAGGCCAGGTGATAGCGGCCGTCGGCGCCGATCGCCAGCGCCGGGCCCTGGGTGGGGCAGACGTGCACCTGCCAGTCGTCGAAGGTGACCCGCCTGGGGGTCACCGTGCCGGCCGCGGTGGGTTGCAGCAGCACATGGTCGCGGATGTCGCCCGGGAACACATAGCGCGCCGCGATCACCGGGCGGTCGTCCCGGGTCAACGCCAAGGCCGGCCGGCAGCAGTCGCACAGGTCTCCGGCGAGCCGGCGCGGCGGCTGCCCGGCCGCGGCCAGGTAGAGATCGGCGGCACCCCGGGTACCGGCGTCCCGGTACCCGAGATGGTACGGCCGGCCCGCGGCATCCAGCGCCAAGCGGTGCAGCCGCCCGGGAACTTCGGACAGGGGTTGCGGCGCGGCGAAGGACTCCCCGCCGTTCGCCGAGCGGGCGAGGAACAGCCGCGAGCCGTGCGCCCCGGCCGCCACCGGATAGCCGACCTGCACCTGCCCGCCGGCAAAGGCGATGGCGGGCCGCTCCTCGACGCTGATCGCCAGCCGCTGTTCCGGGGCACTCACTGCCACCGGCGGGCCGAAGCTCGCGCCCAGATCCTCCGAGCGGTCGAGCTGGAGGCGTCCGCCGTCGACTTGCAGGCGCCACAGGCGCCCCTCGGGGTCGAAGGCCGCGGTCACCGCCAGGTTCTCGCCCCGGGCGGCGATCGCGACCAGCGCCAGCGCCGCCAGCCAGCGGCGCGGTCGGTTGGCCAGCCAGCGGCGCGGTCGATTAGAAAGCCACATTCAGGGCACTGACCACCCGGTAGTCGGGCTCCACCTGGGTGCCGTTCAGATCCTGGACCACCGGCACGCCCAGCGACAGCGCCAGGCTCCAGCCGGCGCGGTGCAGATAGCGCAGGCCGGGCGAGAGGTAGACCAGGTTGCCGCCGGTATCGGCCTGCTGCGCGCCGTGGATCTGTTCGCGGTCGCGCCACTCGCCGTTGAGTTCCATCACCAGATCCCAGTTGTGGTCCCGCTCCAGGTCGTAGGGGCTCGGCGCCCGGGCGCCGCCCAGCCGGTACGAGGCGGCCAGATTGTAGCCGAACACATCGCCCAGATTGGTGCTCTGGGCGCCGCTGTTGACGAACGAATAGAGCAGGCTCACGTCCCAGGATAGCGCACCCCGGATATGGGTGGCGGCCACCCCCAGCAGGCTGTCCCAGGAACCGGAACCCGGCTGGAACTCGGTCTCCAGCCGCTCGCCGCCGCCGTGGCGGCCGGTCTCCCCGGTGGGCGCCTTGATGCCGGCGAGCAGCGCCAGATGGGTGCGGTCGTCGGCCGCGCGCAACAACCGGTACTGCCCGAACAGGGTGGCGTCGCCCAGGCCATCGGGATCGCCGAGATCCAGGATGCGATCGGTGTGCGTATGTGCGCCGTGGCCGTGGTCGAAGACATGGTGATCAGCCTCGCGGGCGTTGAAGCGCTCGACGTAAGGCACACGCAGCGCAATGGTGAAGTCGTCGCTGATGCCGTAGGCCGCCACCAGCGCATTCACCCACAGGCCGTCCGTGCTGTGCAGCTCGCTGTCCGCCAGCCGGGCATCGGACAGCCGCCCCTGGTTCACGTACTCGCTGCGCCAGCCCAGGCTCCAGCGCCCGGCCGGCAGGGTCAGCGCCGACTCGGTGTTGATCGGGCTGCCGGCGCCGCCGCCCAGGTTCAGGGCGGCGTGGTCGGCCGCCGCGGGCAGGGCGGCGAGCGCCGCGAGCGCGGCACAACAGGCGGGCAGGGTGTGTAGGCGGAAACGGAACACGGCGCTTTCCTCTCGGGGTGCAAAACCCCGCACCCTAGGCGAGCGGCCGCGGCTCGTCGATGTGGCAAATTGTCGCACCTGGTGCGGAAGCGGGGGCGTGGTGGCGATTCGTCCACACCGGCGATGGCTTTGTTTTTCGATCGTTAGGCTCTAGTAGTCTCTCAATCAGATAGTTGCGGATAGAGGCGTTTCAGCTTGATTCGTG
>CAJXRS010000034.1 GCA_913060555.1 uncultured Gammaproteobacteria bacterium
CCCTTGGGAATGCGCGCGCCCAGCCGGCCGTAGTCGCCCGGGTTCTTGAGAAAGCCGACGACTTCCACCAGTTCCTGTTTGGCTTCATCGACCCCGGCGACATCGTCGAAGCTCACCCCGGTATCGGTTTCCACATAGATCTTGGCGCGGCTCTTGCCCACGTTCATGAAGCCGCCCATGCCTTGCTGACGCTCGGCGAGGCGGCGGAACACGAACATCCAGATCCCCAGGATGATCAGCATCGGCACGATCCAGGACAGCAGGTTGGCGAGGAAGGTGCTCTCGATCACCCGGGAATAGCGCACATCGTAGCTGGCGAGCTGTGCCGCCAGATCGGGTTCGACGCGATTGGTGACCAGCGCGGTCTTGCCGTCGGCGCCCGGGGTCACCAGCCGCCCGGTCAGGCTGGAGTTGGAGATGGTCACTTCGGCGATGCGGCCGTCCTCCAGGGCCCGCTCGAATTCGTTGTAGGGGACCAGCTCCAGCTGCCGGCTCTGCTGCCACCAGCTCTGCACCAGCAGCAGCGCCAGTATGGCCAGCAGCCAATAGCTCGTGTGCCAGCGCGTCCGTGGTTCCATGTCCGATGCCTCAGTTGCTGCCGGCCTGCAGGGCGACCGGAAGTTCGACGCGCTCGCCGTCGCGGATCAGGGTCAGGGTCACGCGCGCGCCGACCTCGAGATCGTCGAGGCGGCCGAGCAGTTCCGCCACCTCGGTCACCGGCTGGTTTGCGACCGCGACGATGATGTCGCCGGGCGCGATGCTGCCATCGCGTGCCACCTGCACGCCCCGCAGGCCGGCGCGGTCGGCGCCGCTGCCCGGCTGCACCGACAGCACCACCACGCCCTGCACGCCGAAAGCGTGCTGCAGACGTCGGTTCCAGTCCTCGTCGACCTCGATGCCCAGGGAGGGCCGCTGGTAGCTGCCGAAGGCGATCAACTGGGGTACCACCCGGTTGAGGGTGTCGACCGGCACCGCGAAGCCGATGCCGGCGCTGCCGCCGCTGGGGCTGTAGATGGCGGTGTTCATGCCGATCAGGCGCCCGGACGAATCGAGCAGCGGGCCGCCGGAATTGCCGGGATTGATCGACGCGTCGGTCTGGATCAGATGCTGCATCAGGCGGTCGCCCTGGGTGGGCAGGGAGCGGTCCAGGGCCGACACCACGCCGGTGGTCAGGGTCCAGTCCAGGCCGAAGGGATTGCCGATCGCGAACACCTTCTGGCCGACGCGGAGATCCGCACTGGTGCCGATCGGCAGTGGTGGCGGCGGCCGGCCGCTGAATTCGATGCGCAGCACGGCGATGTCATGGGACGGACTGGCGCCCGTCAGGGCGGCGCGGTGGTCGCTGCCGTCGGCGAGGCGGACCCAGGCTTCCGAAGCCCCGCTGATGACATGGTAATTGGTCACCACATGGCCGGTCTCGTCCCAGAGAAACCCGGAGCCGGTGCCGCGCGGCACCGAGAAGATGTCGCGGGACCAGAAATCCCGTACCCGCTGCCGGGTGGTGATGAAGGCGACCGAGTAGCGCGCCGCTTCGAACAGGGCGATGGTTGCCGCCTCTTCCGTCGAGAAGGCCCCGCGCGGAGTCACCGGCCGAGGTTCGGGCAGCGCACTCCGGCCCGGTGGCGGATCGCCCAGAAAACCCGCCCCCAGCAGCAGTACGGCAATCAGCATCGCCGCCCACAGGGTAGGTCGTGTGGTGTTGTCGTTGGCCATGCGCCTGCCCCGCTCAGTCGGGGTCGAGGCCGGCGCTCCGCAGGCGGGCGCGGAGGCGCGCCAGCTCCTCGAGCAGGTCCACCACCATTGCCGCCAGCATGGGGTCGGCATCGAAGTCCCGCTCCAGCGACTGGATGCGCCGCAGCCGCAGGAGATCGGCACCGCTGAATGCCCAGTGCGCGGGATCCGGGTCCGGTGGACCGGCAAGCACCTGATCGTGCACCCGAGCGATCACCCAATCTACTTCGACCCGACAGCCGGCGGCCACCTCTTCCAGGGTGAGTGCGGCCTCTTCGAGGAGCTGGGCGGCGAGTTTCTCGGTCATGGGTCAGCCTCCAGAATTGTTGCGCGGATCGAAAGCCAGCTCGCGGGCCATGGCTTCGTAAAGCTCGCGGGCGCGGGGGCTGTCGGCCGGTGGCAACCGGATCTCCAGTTCCAGGTACAGGTCTCCGGGCGGATCACCCGGGATGCCGCGACCGCGCAGGCGCAGTCTGCGACCGCCGCTGGAGTCCGGCGGTATGCGCACCTCGACGTTGCCGTCCGGTGTCCGGGTCTTGACGGTGGCGCCGAGCGCGGCTTCCCAAGGCGCGACCGGCAGGGTGGCGTAGATGTCGCGGCCCTCGACCCGATAACGGGGATGGGGTTCGAAGTGTACTTCGAGGTAGAGATCGCCGGGCGGCCCGCCGCCGAGGCCGGGCGCGCCCTGGCCGGCGAGGCGGATCACCTGGCCCTCGCGCACGCCCTTGGGAATGCGTACGCTCAGGTCGTGCTCGGCCAGCACCACGCGGCCGCTGGCATCCTGGCGCGGCGCGCGCAGGGTGATGGTGCGGGTGTCGCCGCGGTAGGCGGCCTCCAGGTCGAGCAGGATCTTGGCATGATGGTCGTCGCCACGCGCCCGGAATCCGCCGCCTGGGTGGGCGCCGCGGCCCCGCGCGCCGCCCATGTGGCCGAAGAGTTCGGCAAAGAAATCGCTGAAGTCCGCCGCCTCCGCGGTGGAGAACCCGCTGCCGCTGAACTCGAAGCCCGCGTCCCAGTCCGGCGGCGGGCGGAATTCCTGTCCCTCCCGGTAGTCGCGGCCCAGCTGGTCGTAGGCGGCGCGTTTCTCGGGATCGGAGAGCACCGCGTAGGCTTCGTTGACCTCCTTCATGCGCAGCTCGGCGTCTGTCTCCTTGGAGACGTCCGGGTGGTACTTGCGCGCCAGTTTGCGGAACGCCTTTTTGATCTCGTCAGCGCCGGCATTCCGGGTGACCCCCAGAATCTGGTAGTAGTCCTTGAATTCCACCGTTGCGGACCTCTGCTGTGGCCGTGGTACCGCCGGCCTGCGCCGGTCTTGGGACTCTAAACGAATGCGGTCGGTTTGCGTGAAGTCAAGAGCTTGAAATTTTTCCGGGCTACACAATATTCATTGGCAGGAGCGCCCCTGTAGGCGCCACCTGATTGCAACACATCGTGAAAACGGAGGATCCAAAAATGGCCTTTTCCTTTCTGTCCCGCGATATGTTCTCTGACCTGGAGCGCCTGCACCGTGAACTGCAACAGGCGTTCGAGGGCGGGCCCAGTATCCGCGGCGCCGCCCCGGGCGGCTTTCCCGCGGTCAATGTCGGCAGCACGCCCCAGTCGATCGAGCTCTATGCCTATGTGCCCGGGCTCGAGCCCGACAGCATCCAGGTCGATCTGGAGCGCGGCACCCTCAGTATCGCCGGCGAACGTGCCTCTTCGCTGCCGCAGAACGGCGAAAAGAGTGTAGTGCATATCAACCAGAGGTTCGCCGGCCGCTTCCGCCGGGCGGTCAGTCTGCCCGAGGATATCGACCCGGATGGCGTCAGCGCCGATTACCGCAACGGCGTATTGCACGTGTCGGTCAAGCGCCGCGCCGAAGCTTTGCCGCGTCGTATCAGCGTGCAATGAACCTTCGCAATCCGTTCGAAAGGAGGATATCGTCATGAGTGACAACACCAGCGTAGCGACCCACAGTGGCGACAGCGCGGGGCGTGCCGAAGAGACCGCCCTGTTGCCGCCGGTGGATGTGATCGAGGACAGTGCGGGGATCACCCTGTATGCGGATCTGCCCGGGGTTTCCCGTGATGGGCTCGATCTGCAGGTCGACGCCGACACCCTGACCATCGAAGGCGTCGCCGCGGTCGAGCTGCCCGAAAGCCTGGAGGCCAAGCACGCGGAGATCACGGTGCCGCGGTACCGGCGCGTGTTCACCCTGTCCCGGGAGCTCGATGTCGAAAATGTCACCGCGGAGCTTCATCAGGGTGTGCTCAAACTGCGGATTCCCAAGGCCGAGCACGCGCAACCGCGGAAGATAGAAGTTCGAGGCTGAACAGCCGGGCTCCCGCCGCAGGAGCCCGGATACCTCACCACATGGCCAAGCGAAGGAGTCAACCATGAAGCTAGACGACGTCAGGCACGGATTCAGCAATGTGTGGGATTCCATGTCCGAGGGCTGGCACCGGCTGCGCGACGGCACGGTCGGCGCCCTGACGCGGTTCCGGCCCGGGGAGCAGAGCGGGCTGCCGGAAAAAAGTGCTGTCGACGACGGTTTCTACTGGCCGTCGCAGAGCTGGTCTTTGCTGGGTGGCGATCTGTTCGAAGACGAGCGGCGCCTGGTCGTGCGCTTGGAGATTCCCGGAATGGACAAGGATCACTTCACGATCGAGGTACAGGACGATGTGCTCATCGTCTCCGGCGAAAAGCGTTTCGAGAGCGAGAGCACGGAGGGGCGCTATCGCTTGTTGCAGTGCGCCTATGGTAGCTTCCGCCGCGTGGTGCCCCTGCCCACCCAGGTGCTGGCCGAGCAGGCCAGGGCGGTCTACCGCAACGGCGTGTTGCGCGTCGAGCTGCCCAAGGCCGAGCAGAGCACGCCGCGGAAGGTCTCCATTTCAGTGGATTGAATGGGCTACCGACTGGTTCGAGTATGCCGGGGGTAGGCCAGCGGATAAGCGGGCCGAGTCGCCGCGCACGAAGCCGGGGCGGCCCTCGGGGCAGGGCTTGGCCGCTCGCCGGTGGCGAGCTTGGCCAGCTGGCTGTTGAGCGCGACGATCATTCTCCAATAACTCCAATTTCCACCGCCCTCAGGCGCGCCTCAAGTTGGAATCACGGCCCCCGTTCAGGTCCAGGTGTCGGTCCAGGTGTCATTGCAAGAGGCCCTTCCTTGTTTCGGATAGCCTGCCGAGAGTAGAATCGCCGCCCTTTCCAGTGAGGTGGGCGGCCGCAAATGGACGCGCCACGAAGATCGGAGTCCGATTCCATGTCCATTGAGCGAACCCTGTCCATCATCAAACCCGATGCGGTGGCCCGCAACCTGATCGGTGAAATCACCGCGCGTTTCGAGGGGGCTGGCCTGCAGGTGGTCGCCAGCCGCATGCTCTGCCTGTCGCGGGAGCAGGCCGAGGGATTTTACGCCGAGCACCGGGAGCGGCCCTTTTTCGGGGATCTGGTCACCTTCATGACCTCGGGGCCGGTGGTCGTGCAGGTGCTGCAGGGCGAAAATGCCATCGCCCTCAACCGGGAGCTCATGGGGGCCACCAACCCGCGCGAGGCGGCGCCCGGTACCATTCGCGCCGACTTTGCCGAGTCCATTGATGCCAACGCCGTCCACGGTTCGGACTCCACCGCTTCGGCGGCCCGCGAGATCACCTACTTCTTCAATGGCGGGGAACTTTGCTCCCGTTGACCGCCGCGACCGCAGTCGCGAGGATGGCCGGATGGAAAGCGCGCCGCGAGCCAGCGCCAACCCGCATTGCCCGGCGGTACTGAGGGCGGGCGGCATTGCGCCCGCCCCCCGCGCGGTGATGGCATGAGCAGGGTCAACTTGCTGGGCTTGACCGCGGCGCAGTTGGGTGACTTCTTCGAGGCTGCCGGCGAACGGCGGTTTCGTGCCACTCAGGTGCTGAAGTGGATCCACCAGCGCGGCGAGCTCGATTTCCAGGCAATGAGCGATCTGGGGCGTGGGCTGCGGGACAAGCTCGCCGCGAGCGCCGAGATCCGCCCCCCGGAAGTGGTCAGTGAGCAACGCTCCGAAGATGGCACCTGCAAATGGCTGGTGCGGGTGGTGGGGGGCAGCTGCGTCGAAACCGTATACATCCCGGAACGCGGCCGTGGCACGCTGTGCATCTCGTCGCAGATCGGTTGCGCCCTGGATTGCAGCTTCTGCGCCACCGGCAAGCAGGGTTTCAATCGCGACCTCAGCGCGGCGGAGATCATCGGCCAGCTGTGGATCGCGCGGCGCGCCCTGGGCGGTTTTGCGGATGACAGCGAGCAGCGCATCACCAACACGGTGATGATGGGCATGGGGGAGCCCCTGCTCAACTTCGACAATGTGGTGGCGGCGCTCAGGCTGATGATGGACGACAACGCCTACGGCCTGTCCAAGCGTCGGGTTACCCTGAGTACCGCCGGGGTGGTGCCCATGCTCGACCGGCTGGGCGATGTCATCGATGTATCCCTGGCCATTTCGCTGCACGCGCCCAACGACGCCCTGCGCGATCAGCTGGTACCCCTCAATCGCAAGTACCCGATCGCCAGTCTGCTGGCTTCGGCGCGCGCCTATCTGCGCAAGCTGCCGGACACCAGGCGCCGCATCACCATCGAATACACGCTGATCGATCGTGTCAATGACGGTGCCGAGCATGCCCGGGAGCTGGGCGAGCTGCTGCGCGACACCCCCTGCAAGATCAACCTCATCCCCTTCAATTCCTTTTCCGGCGCCTCCTATCGACCGGTCGCCCCGGCGGCGCTCAACAGGTTCAGGGACATCCTGGCGCGCCAGGGTTACACTGTGACTGTACGTACCACCCGCGGTGACGACATCGCCGCGGCCTGCGGTCAGCTCGCCGGCGCGGTCAACGACCGCACCCGGCGTAGTGAACGCTACCGGCAACGCGCCGGGGAGGGGGAACAGCCAGTGAAGATGATCGGTGGCTAGCCAGCGAGGGCGGGTCGGCTGCGGTTTCCCCGCGGCTGCAGCGCGAACACCAGGCCCGGGCGGCGGCCCGGCGTCCCGAGCGTCTGCGGCCGGATGCCGTGGCACTGTGCTGGCGTTGATTGCGCTGCTGTGGGTGGCGGGTTGCACGACCACGACCACGACCACCACCGGTAGCCGCACCATGACCACCTCCGGCCCCAGCGAAAAATCCGAACGCGAGCGCAGTCAGGAGGCACTGGACAATTATGTGCAGTTGGGGCTGGGTTATATCGGCAGGGGCGATAGAGATCTGGCGCGCCGCAGTCTGTTGCGCGCCCTGGAAATCGACGGCAGATCGGCGGCGGCGCACAATGGCATGGCGCTGCTCTACCAGATGGAGCGCGACCCGGAGCCTGCCGAAGATCACTTCCGGACGGCGCTGCGCAATGATCGGGATTTCACCCAGGCGCGCAACAATTACGGTGTGTTTCTGGCCTCCCAGGAGCGCTACCAGGAAGCCTATGAGCAATTTCGGATTGCAGCCGCCGATGCCAATTATGCACTGCGGCCGCAGGTGTTTCTCAGCCTTGGTCTGATAGCTCAGCGCCTGGGCAAGGAAGAGGAGGCGCGCGAAGCCTGGGAGCGGGCGATCGTGTTGCGGCCGGACCTGAGTGCCGCCCACCTGGAGCTTGCCGAATACCATTTGGCAGCGCAGGATTATCCGCAGGCGAAGCGACATCTGGCGGCCTATGAGCGGCTGGCGAAGCCGTCCGCACGCAGCCTGTGGCTGGCGGTTCGCGTGGAGGCGGCGTTCGGTAATGCCAACGGCGTTGCCAGCAAGGGGCTGGCCCTGCGCAAGCTGTTCCCCTACGCTGAGGAAACCCTGGAATATCAGCAGTGGCTGGAGCATGGTGGCGAGTCCAGATAACGGCGGCGTGTCATTGGGTCTGCCCGGAATGACGTTGCGCAAGGCGCGGGCCGAACGGGGGTTGAGCCTTGAAGAGGTGGCCGCCCGCACCTGCATCCCGCAGCGCTCCCTGGTGGCGCTGGAGGCGGATGACTACGGTCGCCTGCCGGAAGCGGTCTATGTGCGCGGGTACCTGCGCCGTTGCGGGGCGTTGCTGGGCATCGACTGCGAGAGCCTGCTGGAGAATTTCGAGCTTCAATACCAGGAGTACACCGGTGCCGGCGAGCACGAGGATCCGGTCCGCGATGCCCGGCGGTCGCGGGTTGTGCTGGCGGGTGGCGCGGCGCTGGGTGCGGTGATCGCGATCGTATTGACCATTCTTCTATGGCCGGGGTGACGGCAATGCAGCACGACGGCGGAATCCGGCGCCGGCGTTCGCGCCGGATCATGGTGGGCAAGGTTGCGGTGGGTGGCGATGCCCCCATCTCGGTACAGAGCATGACCAATACCGAGACCACGGATGTCGCTGCTACCGTGGCCCAGATCGAGGCCATCCAGGGTGCCGGTGCGGACATCGTTCGCGTCTCGGTGCCCTCGCTCGACGCCGCCGAAGCCTTCGGGGTCATTCGCCGTCAGGTGCAGGTGCCCCTGGTGGCCGATATCCACTTCGATTACCGGATTGCCCTGCGGGTGCTGGAACTGGGCGTGGACTGTCTGCGTATCAATCCGGGTAACATCGGGCGCGTGGAGCGGGTTCGGACGGTGGTCGAGAAGGCCCGCGATCTGGGGGTGCCGATCCGCATCGGGGTCAATGCCGGCTCCCTGGAAAAAGACCTGCAGCTCAAGTACGGCGAGCCGACGGCGGAGGCGCTGGTGGAGTCTGTACTGCGTCATATTGATATTCTCGACCACCTCGATTTCCAGAATTTCAAGGTCAGTCTCAAGGCCTCGAACGTATTCCTGGCGATGGCCGCCTATCGGCAAATTGCCACGCAGATCGACCATCCGCTGCACCTGGGCATCACCGAGGCCGGTGGTCTGCGCTCGGGCACCGTCAAGTCCGCGGTGGGCCTGGGCGCATTGCTGCTCGACGGTATCGGCGACACCCTGCGTATCTCGCTGGCCGCGGATCCAGTCGAGGAAGTGCGCGTCGGCTGGGATCTGCTCAAGAGCCTGCGGCTGCGGTCGCGGGGCGTCAATCTGATCGCCTGTCCGAGCTGTTCGCGGCAGGGTTTTGACGTGATCGGCACCGTCAATGCCCTGGAAGCGCGCCTGGACGATATCACCGAATCCCTCGACGTGGCGGTGATCGGTTGCATCGTCAATGGTCCCGGCGAGGCTCGGGTCGCGGATCTGGGGCTTACCGGTGGCACCCCGCGGCACCTCCTGTACCGGGACGGCAAGGTGCAGGACAAGCTCGACAAGGCGGATCTGGTCGATCAGCTGGAACGGCACATTCGCGCTACAATCCGCGCGCGCGCCGAGGCCGAGGCCTCGATTATTGCGCGCGGTTGAATCCGGGGTTTGACCATTGCTTTCGATCCGGTCCCTGCGGGGAATGAACGACATATTGCCCGAGGAAACCCCTGCGTGGCGGTTTCTCGAGGCGACGCTTGCCGACCTGCTGACCGAGTACGGCTACCGGGAGATCCGTCTGCCGCTGCTGGAGAGCACCGAGCTGTTTCGGCGCTCTATCGGCGAGGTCACGGATATCGTCGAGAAGGAAATGTACACCTTCGCCGACCGCAATGGCGACAGCGTCACCTTGCGTCCCGAGGGGACCGCCGGCTGCGTCCGTGCCGCCGCACAGCATGGACTGCTGCGCGAGTCGGTACAGCGGCTCTGGTACCGTGGGCCCATGTTCCGCCATGAGCGGCCCCAGAAGGGGCGCTTGCGCCAGTTCCACCAGTTCGGTGCCGAGGTGTTCGGCCTGCCGGGCCCGGATATCGATGCGGAGATGCTCGCCATGACCGATCGGCTCTGGCGCCGGCTGGGCATCCACGATGCCCTCGAACTGGAGCTGAACTCGCTGGGCACGCCGGAGTCGCGGGCCGCTTACCGGGCGGCGCTGGTAGCGTATCTCTCCGAGTACCGTGCCGAACTCGACGAGGACAGCCAGCGGCGCCTGGACACCAACCCGCTGCGGATCCTCGACAGCAAGGCGGAACGCACCCAGGTCCTGCTCGCCGATGCTCCCGCCCTTGCCGACCACTACGACGACGAGTCCAGGCGCCACTTCGCGGGTTTGCGGGAGCGCCTGGATACCGCCGGCGTACGCTATCGGATCAATCCGCGCCTGGTGCGTGGGCTGGACTACTATGGCAAGACGGTTTTCGAGTGGACCAGCGATCGTCTGGGCGCGCAGGCCACGGCCTGCGCCGGGGGGCGGTTCGACGGCCTGATCGAGCAGCTCGGCGACCGCCCGACGCCGGCGATCGGTTTCGGCATCGGTCTCGAACGGCTGCTGTTGCTGCTGCAGGCGACCGGTGGCGCGGAATCCGTTGATCGAGGCCTGCCCGACGCCTATCTGGTGGCCGCCGACGCAGTGGCGGCGACGGCGCTGCCGGTGGCCGAGCGGCTGAGGGACGCCGTGCCCGACCTGCGCCTGCAGTGCCACTGTGGCGGCGGCAGCCTCAAGAGCCAGCTCAAGCGGGCCGACCGCAGCGGCGCCGCGTTCGCCCTTATCCTGGGAGAAGAGGAGGCGGGTTCCGGAAGTCTGACCCTGAAGTATCTGCGCGAGGATCGCCCGCAGCAGCGCTTGGCGCTGGAAGAGGCGGCGGCGGTGCTGGGCCGCGAGTGCGCGGCCGCCCGCCGCTGTGTATAACTAATCACCCAACACAGGTCTTGCGATGGCAGATCATCTTGACGATCAGGAACAGCTCGAGGCGTTGCGACGCTGGTGGAAGCAGTACGGGGCCTCGTTGGCGTTGGCCCTGGTGCTTGGCGTAGGCGGCTGGTTCGGCTGGCAGCAATGGCAGCAGGCGCGGGAAAGCCGCGCCCAGGCCGCTTCGCTGGTCTACGAGGAGATGATGTCAGCGGTGGCCGGAGCACCGGTGGAGGAACTGGCGGAGGACGCTCTGCGGACCGTACTCGACCGGGCGGAGGAGCTCAGGACGGACTACGCGGATACCCAGTATGGCGCGCTGGCGGGACTGATGCTGGCGCGGCTGGCCGTTGCACGCGGGGATTTCGACGACGCGGCTGGGCTGTTGCGCGCGGTGGCGGAGCGCGACGACGACCCGGAACTGGCGTTGCTCGCCAGGTTACGCCTCGTCCGGGTGCTGTCGGCCCAGGAGCAGTACGACGAGGCCCTGGCGCAGGCGACGCCGGAGGCGCCGGCGCAACTGGCGGCCGAGTTTGCCGAGGCGCGCGGTGACATCCACTATCTGCGCGGCGATCTGGACGCGGCCCGAGAGGCCTACCAGATCGCCGTGGCTGCCGCGGGTGGCGGTGGCAATGGTCTGTTGGTTGCCCTGCTGCGCATCAAGCTTGAGCAATTGCAGCCCGAGCCCGCGCTCGTGGAGGACGCGTCTTGATACGGATTCTGCCACTGTTGATCGCCCTGCTGCTGGCTGGCTGCAGCAGCCTCAAGTTCTGGGGTGACGACACCCAGACCACAGACGCCCAGACCGAAGACACGAGCCAGGCAGGGCAAGATGTCGCCGCCGGGAAGGCCGTGGCGGGGGAGCCGGATGAGCCTGCGAAGCTGGAGAAGATCGACAGCCAGGTGGAGCTCGATCGGCTGTGGCGGATCGGGGTTGGCAAGGCCCAGGAAGCCTTCGAGGCGATGTTGCGGCCGGCGTTCGCCGAGGACAGCGTTTATGCCGCGGGGCGGCAGGGACGAGTCGTCGCGGTGGACGCCGCCGATGGTGATCGCCGTTGGCGCACCGACCTGGACGTGAGCCTGACCGGGGGCGTGGGTGCCGGTGGCGGCCTGGTGCTGGTCGGGGCCCTGAGCGGCGATCTGGTGGCCTTGCACGCCGACAGCGGCGAGGAGGCCTGGCGCGCCAATCTGTCCAGCGAGATCCTCGCGCCGGCCGCGGTGTCCGGAGATCTGGTGGTGGTGCAGACCCAGGATGCCAAAGTCCACGGACTGGCGGCCGGGGACGGTAGCCAGCGCTGGCTGTTCGAAACGGATCTGCCGGTGCTGACTCTGCGGGGTACGACGATGCCGGTGATCGCCGATGGCCAGGTCCTGGTGGCCTTCGCCAACGGCAAGCTGGTGGCGCTCGATGCCGAAAGCGGGAACCCGCGCTGGGAAGCGCGCGTGGCAATGCCCGGCGGGCGAACCGAACTGGAGCGCATGGTGGATCTTAATACGCCGCTGCTGGTAGGGGATATCGTCTACGCGGTCAGCTACCAGGGGCGCGCCGGCGCCTTTACCCGGGGCAGCGGGCGGGAGCTGTGGACGCGCGAGGCATCCAGCTATCGCGCTCCCGCGCACAGTCTGAACCAATTCTATCTGGTGGATACCCGGGACCATGTGATTGCCTTGCGGGCTACCAGCGGCCAGGAGTTGTGGAGAAATCCGGCGTTGCGCGGCCGGCAGCTCACGGGCCCCGTGGCGATCGCCGATCTGGTTGCAGTGGCCGATACCGAGGGCTATCTGCATCTGCTGGCGGCCGTTGACGGGCGGCTGGTGGGCCGTACCAAAGTCGATGGTGACGGAGTCAGTGTGCCCGTGGTGACCGACGGTGAGCGCCTCTTCGTGCAGGATAACGGCGGCGATCTCAGCGCCTATGTCGTGCGCGGGTCCGCCCAGGAATAGTTCGCCGGCGATTACGCAGAAGCAGTCCGCAGGCGAGTAGAATGGCGCCCCGGACTTCTGGCCGCCTCGGTTGCCCTCGCCATGTTGCCCATCATCGCTCTGGTCGGCCGCCCCAATGTGGGCAAATCGACCCTGTTCAACCGCCTCACCCGTTCCCGGGATGCACTGGTCGCCGATTTTCCCGGCCTGACCCGGGATCGGCGTTATGGTGAAGCGCGTTTCGAGGGGCGCCGCTTCCTGGTGGTCGACACCGGAGGAATCACCGGTCTGGAGACTGGTATCGATAGCGCCATGGCGGCGCAGTCCTATCGAGCAATGGCCGAGGCGGACGCCATTCTGCTGCTGGTCGACTGTCAGCAGGGCCTGACCGCGGGCGATGAAGAGCTCGTTGCGCGCCTGCGGGCGGTTCGGACGCCGGTCTACCTGGTCGCCAACAAGATCGATGGCAGCAATCCCGATGTTGTGCTGGGGGATTTTCACCGGCTGGGGCTGGCGCATCTGTATCCGATCTCCGCCACCGCAGGCCGCGGGGTGCGGACGCTGCTCGAGGCGGTGCTGGCGGAGTTGCCTGAACCGCAGATCGAGCTGCCGGGGCCGGATGCCGCGTCGCGGGGTATGCGGATTGCTGTGGTGGGCCGCCCCAATGTCGGCAAGTCGACCCTGGTCAACCGCCTGCTGGGCGAGGATCGGGTGGTGGTGTTCGATCAGCCGGGTACCACCCGTGACAGCATCTACATCGATTATGTCCGTGACGATGTTCGCT
This sequence comes from uncultured Gammaproteobacteria bacterium, assembly GCA_913060555.1. Lineage (GTDB taxonomy): Bacteria > Pseudomonadota > Gammaproteobacteria > Pseudomonadales > Porticoccaceae > JAGPUQ01. The sequence continues at coordinate 13,064 of CAJXRS010000034.1, forward strand.
ATACGCTGATCGATACCGCGGGGGTGCGCCGGCGCAAGAACATCGATCTGGCGGTGGAGAAATTTTCCATCGTCAAGACGCTGCAGGCGATCGAGGACGCCGAGGTGACCGTTCTCATGACGGATGCCAGCGAGGGGCTGGTCGACCAGGATCTGCATCTGCTCGGTTACTGTCTGGAGGCGGGCCGGGCCATGGTGCTGGCGGTGAACAAGTGGGATGGCCTGGCCACCGAGCAGCGGGACTGGGTTCGGCGCGAACTGGAGCGGCGGCTGCGCTTCGCGGACTTCGTCGAGATCCACTACATTTCGGCGCTGCACGGCAGCGGCGTCGGCAGCCTCTATCCGGCCATACAGAGTGCCTACCGGGCGGCCACCGACCGCTATGGCAGCGCTCGCCTGACCCGCATCCTGCACGCTGCGATCGCCACGCATCCGCCGCCGATGGTGCGCGGCCGGCGCATCAAGCCGCGCTTTGCTCATCCCGGCGGCCGCAATCCGCCGTTGGTGGTGATTCACGGCAGCCAGGTCGAGTCCCTGCCGGCCAACTATGTGCGCTACCTGGAGAAGGCCTATCGGCGCGCCCTGGATCTCCAGGGCACGCCGGTGCGCATCGAATTGAAATCCGCCGAGAATCCGTTCGCGGGACGCCGCAACGAATTGACCCCACGCCAGATCGCCAAGAAGCGCCGCGCCTTCGCGCACCACAAGAAACCGCGCCGGTGATCGACCGGGCGGAAATCGTTGCAGTTCGGTCTGCCTTGCGCAGGATACCGGTCTGGGCTCAGAGCATCTCCTGCGGGTCGGCGTCGAGGCTCCAACGCACCTGGCGCGCCTCGGGCAGGGATTCCAGGCGCACGGCCAGCGCCGCGAGGAGTTCGTGCAGCGGGCCGCGGTGGCTGCAGCTCAGCGATAGCAGGAAACGATAGCGGCCACCGCGCTTCTCCAACGGTGCCGGCAACGGGCCGAGAAACTGTACCCTGGCGCTCAGCGACTCGCCGATCTGCCGCGCCTTGGCGAGCAGCGCCTCCGCCTGCCGTGCGGCACGGGCCTCGGCGCGCAACAGTGCCAGGGCGGTGTGCGGTGGCATGCCGGCGGCGGCACGCTCGTGCAGCAACCGCTCGGCAAGAGCGCCGTAGCCGGACTCCACCAGAACGCTCAGCAGCGGATGGTCGCAGTAATGACTCTGCACCAGGACCCGGCCGGGACGGTCGCCGCGTCCGGCGCGTCCGGCAACCTGGGTCAACAGCTGGCCGAGGCGTTCGCTGCCGCGAAAATCCGGACTCATCAGGCCGTCGTCGGCGTTGAGGATCACCGCCAGATCCAGGTCCGGAAAGTGATGGCCCTTGGCGAGCATCTGGGTGCCCACCAGGATGCCCGGGCCACCGCTGTTGATCCTCGCCAGCTTGGTCTCCAGGCTGCGCCGGCCGCGGGTGGAGTCGCGATCGATGCGCAGCACAGGAGCTTGGGGAAACAGCTCGCGCAGCGTGCCTTCCGCCCTTTCGGTACCCTGGCCCAGCTGCTGCAGGTGCGCGCTGCCGCAGTCCGGGCAGCGGGCGGGCAGGGGTCGGCTGTGGCCACAGTGATGGCAGATCATGCGCGCTGCGGCTAGGTGCACGGTGAGCCGTGTTTCGCAATGCGGGCAGCCGCCGATCCAGGCACAGTCGTGACACAGCAGGGCGGTGGCGTAGCCGCGACGGTTGAGGAACACCAGGGCCTGGCGGCCGGCTGCCAGGGTGTCGCCGATCGCCTCCAGGGCCGGGGCCGACAGGCCCTCGCGCAAACCCGCGCGGCGCAGATCGATCAGTTCCCAGCGGGGGGCGGCTGCAGCTCCGGTCCGCTGGGTCAGGCGCAGCGTCCGATAGCGGCCGCGGGCGGCATTGTGCAGGCTCTCCAGCGAGGGCGTCGCCGAACCCAGCAGCAGGGGAATGCCAGCGCTCCGCGCGCGGACCACGGCCACATCCCGCGCCGAGTAACGAAATCCGTCCTGCTGCTTGTAAGAGAGGTCGTGTTCTTCGTCGACGATGATGATGCCCAGCGCCCGCAGCGGCGCGAAAGCGGCTGAGCGAGTACCGATCAGGACGCCGATGCCGCCGTCCCGGGCCGCCACCCAGGTGCGCGCCCGTTCGACCTCGCCGAGCCCTGAATGCAGTATCGCGACCGAACAGCCGAAGCGTGCCTCGAAGCGTGCCAGGGTCTGGGGGGTCAGAGAGATCTCGGGAACCAGCACCAGGGCCTGCCGCCCCAGCCGCAGCACCCGTTCGATGGCGCGCAGATAGATTTCGGTCTTGCCCGTGCCGGTATCGCCGTGCAGCAGATAGGTTTGGTACCGGTCGAGCTCCAGCGCCGCCAGCGCCTGCCGCTGGTCGGCATGTGGCTCGGGTGGCTGCTCGGCGAGCAACGGCCCCTGGACGGTGAAATCGCTGTGGGATAGCAGGCGTTCGATCAGGCCACGTTCGTCCAGGGCGCGGATGATGGCCGTGGAGATGCCGGCGCTCCGAAGCTCGGCGGCCGTTTTTGGCGCGTCGCGCAGCAGGTCCACCAACTGCCGGCGGCGCGGCGCGTGCGGAAAGACGTCTGCGGGCAGACCGCGACCGCGGACGCTGAGCTGCCATTGCCAGGCGCCGGTCTGCGGACAGGGATCGCCCCGCCGCAGCAGGCTGGGCAGTATGGAGGCCAGCGCTTCGCCCGGCGGATGCTGGTAGTAATCCGCCGCCCAACGCGCCAGCGTCAACAGCTCTGCTGGTACCAGGGGCTCGTCGTCGATCACCTGGTCGATGGCGCGCAGCGCGCGCTCCCCGGGAATGTCCCCGCTAGCCGCCCGCGTCACCAGGCCGACCAGCTGGCGGCTGCCGAAGGGTACTCGAACCCGCGACCCCGGAGCGATGCGCTGGCCATGGTCGGGCGGTGGCAGATAGTGAAACAGCCGTCGCAGCGGCGACGGCACTGCGACCTCATAATAGTCGGGTAGCGACATGTATCTGTTGGTGGCAGCAGAATCTGTTGGTGGCAAATGGATCTGTCCGATTTTGTAGTATATGAATTGTCTGGACTTGCCCGGGTATGGTGGACAGTTTGCTCAGCACGCGGCAGCACATGAACCGCCCCGGCAATCGCGAAGGCTGTTTGGTTTGAGCCAGGTGGCTATTGCATCCCGACTGTCGAGTTGCCGCAGCATACCCCAGGGGCCGCGCCGGTGGATCACCTGGGCCTTGTGCAGTTTGTGCAGACGATTGATGGTTCGGCCGAGACGCCGTCGCGGACCTGGGGCTCGAAACCGAGGCGTTGGAAGCGCTTCGAGCTGGGAACTCTCGAGAAAAGCCCGGGCTTGCCCCAGCGTCTGGAGCCCTTGGGCCTTGACCATGAGGATCATCCTCCGATGATTCCAGGCCTCAAACCGTCTTCAGATACACCTTGGGTTGAGATTGCCCGCCCCGTTCAGACTCCTGCGTCGTTGGAAAGAGGCTGGACGTACCCCCGGGCCATGACCTAGAATCCCGACCGAGTATCAGCTGATCGGAGAGCGGCCGCCGGCAGCCTTGGAGCGTTCGGGAAGCGAGATGAAGTCGAACTTCATCTCGCTTTTTTGCAGCCCGAATTTCACCGCTCAGGTGCCCAAGCCCCCCGATCCCCGGCCCGGAGAAGAACTTGAGTAGCCCGTCCCGTCGCCCGCCCGCGCTCCTGGTCCTTGCCGACGGCATGGCGTTTCGCGGTACTGGCATCGGAGCCGAGGGATTGAGCGTGGGTGAGGTGGTGTTCAACACCGCCCAGACCGGATACCAGGAAATCCTCACTGATCCATCCTACGCCCGCCAGATCGTGACCCTGACCTGTCCCCATATCGGCAATGTCGGCGTCAATGCCGAGGATGAGGAGTCCGACGCGATCTGGGCCGCCGGCCTGGTGATCCGCGATTTGCCGCTGCTGGCCAGCAACTACCGCTGCGAGGAGCATCTGGATGCCTATCTGAAGCGCAACGGGATCCTGGGCATCGCCGACATCGATACCCGCCGGCTGACCCGGCACCTGCGCGAGGCTGGCGCCCAGAACGGTTGCCTGATGGCCGGCGACATCGATGCCGGGCAGGCCCTGACGGAGGCGCAGGCGTTCGGTGGTCTCCAGGGTCTGGATCTCGCCCGCGAGGTCTCGGTGCGCGCGCCTTACCGGTGGGCTTCGGGGAGCTGGCGTTGGGGCTCGGGCCATCGGCAGATGGCAACGCCCGCCAGTTATCGGGTGGTGGCCTATGACTTCGGTGTGAAGCGCAACATTCTGCGCATGCTGGTGGATCGCGGCTGCGAGCTGCAGGTAGTGCCCGCCACCACGCCGGCGGCCGAGGTGCTGGCGCTGCGGCCGGACGGCGTGTTGCTGTCCAACGGCCCGGGCGATCCCGAGCCCTGTGATTACGCCATTGCCGCGATTCGCGAAATTCTGGCTGCGCGGATCCCCGTGTTCGGCATCTGCCTCGGCCAGCAGTTGCTGGGCCTCGCCTCGGGAGCGCGGACCCGCAAGATGAAATTCGGTCACCACGGCGCCAATCACCCGGTCCAGGATCTGGACTCCGGTGCGGTGATGATCAGCAGTCAGAACCACGGCTTTGCCGTGGATGAGGCGAGCCTGCCCGCCAACCTGCGCGCCACCCACCGCTCGCTGTTCGACGGCTCCTTGCAGGGGTTCGAGCGCACCGATTGCCCGGCATTCGGTTTTCAGGGCCACCCAGAGGCCAGCCCCGGTCCCCACGACGTGGCGCCGCTGTTCGACCATTTCATCGACCTCATGGCCCGACACCGGGCCGGCTGACCGCGGATACCGGAAGTTACATGCCCAGACGCGACGATCTCCGCAGCATTCTCATCCTCGGCGCCGGCCCCATCGTGATCGGCCAGGCCTGCGAATTCGACTATTCCGGAGCCCAGGCCTGCAAGGCGCTGCGTGAGGAGGGTTACCGGGTCATTCTGGTCAACTCCAATCCGGCCACCATCATGACCGATCCAGTGATGGCCGATGCCACCTACATCGAGCCGGTCGAATGGCGCACGGTGGCGGCCATCATCGACAAGGAGCGACCCGACGCCCTGTTGCCCACCATGGGTGGTCAGACGGCCCTCAACTGCGCGCTGGACCTGGCCCGCGAGGGGGTGCTGGAGCAGTTCGGCGTCGAGATGATCGGCGCCACCAGGGACGCCATCGACAAGGCGGAGGATCGCGAGCGCTTCGATCAGGCCATGAAAGCCATCGGCCTGGGGACGCCGCGCTCGATGATTGCCCACAGCCTGGAGGAGGCGTTTCAGGCCCTCGATCGCTTCGGTTTTCCCTGCATCATCCGGCCGTCGTTCACCATGGGCGGTTCCGGCGGCGGCATCGCCTACAACCGTGAAGAATTCGAGGAGATCTGCAAGCGCGGCCTGGATCTGTCACCCACCAAAGAACTGCTCATCGACGAGTCGTTGATCGGCTGGAAAGAGTACGAGATGGAGGTGGTGCGCGATCGCCGGGACAATTGCATCATCGTCTGCTCGATCGAGAACCTGGATCCCATGGGGATCCATACCGGCGATTCGATCACGGTCGCGCCCGCACAGACCCTGACCGACAAGGAATACCAGATCATGCGTGACGCCGCGATCGCGGTATTGCGCGAGATCGGTGTCGAGACGGGCGGATCGAACGTACAGTTTGCCGTCAATCCGAGCGACGGCCGGCTGGTGGTGATCGAAATGAACCCGCGGGTCTCGCGCTCTTCGGCGCTGGCCTCCAAGGCCACGGGCTTCCCCATTGCCAAGGTCGCCGCCAAGCTGGCAGTGGGCTATACGCTCGACGAACTCAGGAACGAGATCACCGGGGGGGCGACCCCGGCTTCCTTCGAGCCCAGCATCGATTATGTGGTCACCAAGGTGCCGCGGTTCGCGTTCGAGAAGTTCGTCCAGGCCGATGCCCGGCTGACCACCCAGATGAAATCCGTCGGCGAGGTCATGGCCATCGGCCGCACCTTCCAGGAGTCACTGCAGAAGGCCTTGCGCGGGCTCGAGGTGGGTGTCGCCGGATTGGACGAAAAGGCCGATGGCACCACCGAGGACGGTCTGGCCGCCATTCATGAACAGCTCTCGGGTTCCGGCTGCGAGCGGCTCTGGTATATCGCAGACGCCTTCCGGGCCGGCATCGGCCTGGAAGAGATCCATCGCGCCACCGCCATCGATCCCTGGTTTCTGGTACAGATCGAAGACCTGATCCACGAGGAACGGACACTGGCCGGCCAGCCGCTGGCGGCGCTGGACCGCGAGTACCTGTACCGGCTCAAGCGCAAGGGGTTTGCCGACGCGCGGCTCGCGCACCTGATCGATTGCACTGAGGCCGAGATGCGGGAGCACCGCACCGCGCTCGGCTTGCATCCGGTGTACAAGCGGGTCGACACCTGCGCCGCCGAGTTCGCCACCGACACCGCCTACCTGTATTCCACCTACGAGGAAGAATGCGAAGCGGCGCCCGGCGATGGGCGCAAGATCCTGGTGTTGGGTGGCGGTCCGAACCGGATCGGGCAGGGCATCGAGTTCGACTACTGCTGTGTCCACGCGGCTCTGGCGATGCGCGAGGACGGTTTCGAGACCATCATGGTCAACTGTAACCCAGAGACCGTCTCCACCGATTACGACATCTCGGACCGCCTCTATTTCGAGCCGGTCACCCTGGAGGACGTGCTCGAGATCGTGCGCATCGAGCGCCCGGAGGGTGTCATCGTCCAGTTCGGCGGCCAGACGCCCCTGAAACTGGCACGCGCCCTGGAGGCCGCCGGCGTACCCATCATCGGCACCAGCCCGGACGCCATCGACCGCGCCGAGGATCGCGAACGCTTCCAGCAGATGATCGTCAAGCTGGGTCTGCTGCAGCCGCCCAATGCCACGGTGCGTTCCGTGGACGCCGCGGTCGCCGCAGCGGTCGCTATCGGCTATCCCCTGGTGGTGCGCCCCTCCTATGTGCTCGGCGGCCGGGCGATGGAGATCGTCTATTCCGAGGAAGAGCTGTTGCGCTATATGCACTATGCGGTGGCGGTGTCCGATGAGGCCCCGGTACTGCTCGATCACTTTCTCGCCGCCGCCGTCGAGGTCGATATCGACCTGGTCGCCGACGGCCGTGACCTGGTGGTTGGCGCCATCATGCAGCACATCGAGCAGGCCGGCATCCATTCCGGTGATTCCGCCTGTTCGCTGCCGCCCTACAGTCTGCCGGCCGAAGTCATGGAGCGGATGCGGTCCATCGTCGCGGCCATGGCCCGGGAACTCGATGTGCGCGGCTTGATGAACGTCCAACTCGCCTGGCAGGACGGCGAGATCTACGTCATCGAAGTCAACCCGCGCGCGTCGCGGACCGTGCCCTTCGTCTCCAAGTGTATCGGGGTGTCCCTGGCGCAGGTGGCCGCCCGCTGCATGGCCGGACGCAGCCTCGCCGAGCAGGGTTTCACTCGAGAGGTGATTCCCGCGCATTTCAGCGTCAAGGAAGCGGTGTTTCCGTTCAACAAGTTTCCGGGCCTGGACCCCATTCTGGGGCCGGAGATGAAATCCACCGGCGAGGTTATGGGTGTCGGCGCCACCTTCGCCGAGGCCTACGCCAAGGCCCAGCTGGGTGCCGGCGATGAACTGCCTGTCCGGGGGACCGCCTTCGTCAGCGTCCGCGAACGGGACCGCCCGGGCGTGGTGGCGGTGGCCCGCGAGCTGCACGAACTGGGGTTCCGCCTGGTCTGCACCCGGGGCACCGCGGAGCTGGTGGCCGCCGCCGGACTGCCGGTGGAAGTGGTCAACAAGGTCAAGGAGGGCCGCCCGCACATCGTCGACATGATCAAGAACGGTCAGATCGAATTGATCGTCAATACCACGGAGGGACGCAAGGCGATCGCCGATTCGGCTACCATCAGGGCGAGCGCCGAGAGCAAGGGGGTGTATTACACCACCACCCTGGCCGGCGGCCATGCGGTGTGCATGGCATTGCGCCACGGGCCGGTAACCGAGGTCCGCAGTCTGCAGGAGTTGCATGCGGGGGTGATATCGTGAACAAAGTGCCCATGACCGCAGTCGGGGCCGAACGCCTGCGCCAGGAGCTGGATCAGCTCAAGCGGGTCGAGCGGCCGCGCATCGTCAATGCCATCGCCGAGGCGCGGGCTCACGGCGATCTCAAGGAGAACGCCGAGTACCACGCCGCGCGGGAACAACAGAGTTTCGCCGAGGGGCGGATCCAGGAGATCGAGGCCAAGCTGAGCAACGCTCAGGTGATCGACGTCGGTGCCATGCCCGGGGACGACAAGGTGATCTTCGGCGCCACCGTGACCCTGACCAATCTCGACACCGAGGAATCCCGTGTCTACCAGATTGTCGGTGACGACGAGGCCGACGTGAAATCGGGCAAGATTTCCTATCAGTCGCCGATCGCCCGCGCGCTGATCGGCAAGCGCGAGGGTGACGAGGTTCGGGTGCATACTCCGTCCGGCGAGGTCGACTACGAAATCGAGGAAGTTGCCTACATCTGACGCGGGACGGCATCGGGCCGGCGCGCATTTCATTACCCGGAGAAGGTCACAGCATGCGATTGAAAACTCCCAGGGTTCCCCCGGTAGAACCGGACCAGTGGACCGACGAGCAGCGCGAAATCTTCGGCGGCCTGCGCGTCAACGGCCGGATGCTCAATATCTTCAAGACCCTGGCCAACCACCCCAAGCTGGGCAAGCGCTGGCTGGCGTTTGCCAATCACATCATGGGCAAATCCACGCTGAGCCTGCGCGATCGGGAGATCCTGATTCTGCGCATCGGCTGGCTGTGCAAAGCCGGCTATGAATGGGGCCAGCATGTGCAGATCGGGCTGGAGTGCGACCTCAGCGCCGCGGAGATCGAGCGCATCAAGGCCGGCGCCGAAGCGGCAGGCTGGACCCAGGCCGAGCGATTGCTGTTGCAGGCTACCGACGAACTGCACACCGACGCCTTCATCAGCGATGCCACCTGGCAGGGGCTGGCGCGCTTTTATTCGACCGAGCAGTTGCTCGATATCGTCTTCACCGTGGGCCAGTACAACCTGGTGTCCATGGCACTCAATACCTGCGGCGTGCAGCTCGACGACGGCATGACGCTGGATCCGGAGCTGTGCCGCTTCGGGCAGTGATTTCCCGCCGGCCGCATGCCGGCCCACCCATAACCACAATTCCACGATGGAGGAGCCATGAACTACGCCGATTACCAGCACTTGCTGTTCGAGCACAAGCCCAACGGGGTGCTCGTCATTACCATCAATCGCCCCGAGGTGATGAATGCCACCAATGCCCGCCTGCACTGGGAGCTGACCCAGGTCTGGGATACGGTGGCGAGCGACGCTGACGCCAATGTCGTGGTGGTCACCGGGGCCGGCAAAGCGTTCTCCGCCGGTGGCGATCTGAGCTGGATCGATGGCGTGGTGGGCAAGCCCGACAAGGTGCAGCAGATCCAGAAGGAGGCGGCGGACATCGTCTACCGCATGCTGGACCTGGAAAAGCCCGTGATCTCCGCGATCAACGGCGTCGCCGTGGGTGCCGGCCTCGCGGTCGCCATCATGGCCGATATCAGCATCATGTCGGAGACTGCCAAGATCACCGATGGCCACGTCAAGCTGGGTGTCGGCGCCGGTGATCATGCCGCCATTGTGTGGCCCATTCTGTGCGGCATGGCCAAGGCCAAGTACTATCTGATGACCGCCGAGTTCATCGATGGCAGGGAGGCCGAGCGCATCGGCCTGGTCAGCCTCTGCTGTCCGCAGGACGAGGTCCTGCCGCGGGCCCTGGCGGTCGCCGATCAGCTCGCCGCCGGCGCCCAGCAGGCGATCCGCGGCACCAAGAGCACCCTCAATGGCTGGATCAAACAGGCCGCGCCCATCTTCGAAAATTCCCTGCGCATGGAGATGCAGTGTTTCCTGAGCCCGGACGCCGCCGAGGGCGTCGCCGCGGTGAAGGAAAAGCGTGCCGCGAAATTTCCCTCCGCCAAGGGCAACTGAGTGCAGCGGCGGCCCCGGTTCAGCGCCGCAGGCCGCCGTTACGCAGTAGATTCGACAACCGTGGGTCGGGCTTTTCCGCCTTCCGGTAGAGCAGCACCACATGGCCGATGGCCTGGACCTGTTCGGCGCCGGTGGCGGAGAGCACCTCCCTCACCAGGGCCTGACGGCGTTCGCGGTCGGAGCCGGCGATGCGGATCTTGACCAGTTCGTGATCGGCCAACGCGCGTTCCAGTTCCGCGGCCACGCCCTCGCTGAGCCCCTTGTCTCCCAGGGTGACCACCGGGGTCAGGGCGTGACCGATCCGGCGTAACAGTTTTCGCGTATCCTTGTCGAGGCTCATGTAATCTGTTCGGCAGTGGGCGCGCGATTGTAGCAGACAGTGGTCATGGCCAAATCCAGAAAAGGCAGCAGCAGGCGCTGGCTCGCCCAGCACCGCGACGACCCCTATGTCCAGGCCGCGCGCCGACAGGGCTACCGTTCCCGGGCCAGCTTCAAGCTGCTGGAGATGGATCGTCGTTACCGGATCTTCCGTCCCGGGCAGGCGGTGGTCGACCTGGGTGCGGCACCCGGCGGCTGGTGCCAGGTCGCCGCCGAGCGCATCGGCGGCAGCGGCAGAATCCTGGCCTGCGATCTGCTGCCCATGGAGCCCCTGCCCGGGGTGGAGTTCCTGCAGGGCGATTTCACCGAGCCCGAGGTGCTGGCCGAGCTGCGCCAGACCCTGGATTCGCAGCTCGTGGACGTTGTAATTTCCGACTTGGCACCCAATATCAGTGGCATGCGCAGCGTTGATCAGCCCCGCGCCATGTATCTGGTGGAGCTGGCCCTGGAGTTTGCCGCGGAATTGCTGAAACCTGGCGGAGTTTTTGTTGCCAAAGTCTTCCAGGGCGAGGGTTTCGACTCCCTGCTGCAGGATACCCGGCGCCAATTCCGGCAGGTGCGGGTGTTCAAGCCGGAGGCTTCGCGGCCCGAGTCCCGGGAGGTGTACTGGATTGCCGCCGGGCATCGCGGAACCCAAACTGGGAGCTCCTGAAGGGGTTATAATCAGGGTCAGGTCGCGAAAAGCGGCCGGCACTCCGGTGCTGATTGCGAGGACAACTCAGTGAGCGAAATGGCGAAAAACCTCATCCTGTGGCTGATCATCGCTGCGGTACTGCTGTCGATTTTCCAGAATTTCAAGGGTGGTCCGGTGCCCGAGACCATCACCTACACCAATTTCGTCGATGAAGTGCAGAATGGCGCCGTGCGCAGCGTGGTCATCGACGGGCTGGAAATCGAGGGCGAGCGCCACAGCGGCGCCGGCTTCCGCACCATTCGGCCGGATATCTACGACAGTGGCCTGATGAGCGATCTGCTCAACAACAATGTCAATGTCGAGGGCCGCGAGCCCGACAAGGCCAGCTTCTGGCAGCAGTTGTTCCTCGCTGCCTTCCCGATCTTGCTGATCGTGGCGATCTTCATGTTTTTCATGCGCCAGATGCAGGGCGGCATGGGTGGCGGGCGTGCCGGTCCCATGAGTTTCGGCAAGTCCAAGGCCCGTCTGCTCAGCGAGGATCAGATCAAGACCACTTTCGCCGACGTCGCCGGGGTCGACGAAGCCAAGGACGATGTCCATGAGCTGGTCGAGTTTCTCCGCGATCCCAGCAAGTTCCAGAGCCTCGGCGGCCGCATCCCTCGAGGCGTGCTGATGTCCGGCCCTCCCGGCACCGGTAAGACGCTCCTGGCGCGGGCCATCGCCGGCGAGGCGCGGGTGCCCTTCTTCTCCATCTCGGGCTCGGATTTCGTCGAGATGTTCGTGGGCGTCGGTGCGTCCCGGGTACGCGACATGTTCGAGCAGGCCAAGAAGCAGGCGCCCTGCATCATTTTCATTGACGAGATCGACGCCGTGGGGCGCACCCGTGGCGGCGGCTGGGGCGGTGGTAACGACGAGCGTGAACAGACGCTCAACCAGTTGCTGGTGGAGATGGACGGCTTCGAGGGCAACGAGGGGGTGATCGTGATCGCGGCCTCCAACCGGCCGGACGTGCTCGACAAGGCGCTGTTGCGCCCGGGCCGTTTCGACCGCCAGGTGTTCGTCGGTCTGCCCGACATTCGCGGCCGCGAGCAGATCCTCAAGGTGCACGTGCGCAAGGTGCCCCTGGACGAGCGTGTCAACCTCGCCATCCTGGCGCGGGGCACGCCGGGCTTTTCCGGCGCCGATCTGTCCAACCTGGTCAATGAGGCGGCGCTGTTTGCGGCCCGCGGCAACCGGCGCCTGGTCACCATGGAGGAGTTCGAGAAGGCACGCGACAAGATCATGATGGGTGCCGAGCGCCGTTCCATGGTCATGTCCGAGGACGAGAAGGCGAACACCGCCTATCACGAGGCGGGGCATGCCATCGTCGGCCGCCTGACGCCGGAGCACGATCCGGTGCACAAGGTCACCATCATCCCCCGCGGACGCGCCCTGGGTGTGACTCAGTTCCTGCCCGAGGAGGACCAGTACAGCATGAGCCGGCGCAAGCTGGTCAGCATGGTGTGCAGCCTGTTCGGCGGGCGTATCGCAGAGGAGCTCATTCATGGGCCGGACGGTGTCACCACGGGCGCGTCCAACGACATCGAGCGAGCCAGCCAGGTGGTGCGGGCCATGGTCACCAAATGGGGGCTCAGCGAGCGCCTGGGACCCATCCTCTACGGCGAGGAAGAGGGCGCCGCGGCGCCCTTTGGCGGCGGCCGCAACTTTTCCGGGTCCACCTCGCAGCAGATCGACGAGGAGGTGCGGCGCATCATCGACGAGTGTTACGACACCGCCAGGCGCCTGCTGGAAGAGAACATCGACATCCTGCATGCGATGAAGGCTGCGCTGATGGAGTACGAGACCCTGGATTTGGAACAGGTCGATGATCTCATGGCGCGGCGCCCGGTGCGGCCGCCGCGCGACTGGCACGATGGCGGCGACTATCAGCCGGGCGACAAGGTTACGGTGCAGGATGAGAGCGGCGGCACGCCCATTGGCGGGCCGGTGGAGGGCTAGTCCGCGGGGGTGAAGAACCAACAGCTCCTGCCGCTCCCCTGCCCGGGAAGTGCGGCGCTGGCGCGAATGTTTCCCGACCGCCCCCGGGGCGAGGCCCGTACCTGGGTGATGGCGATCCTCAATATCACTCCGGATTCCTTTTCCGACGGCGGTGCATTGTGCGCGAACTCCGGACCCCTGCTCGATCGGGTCATCGACCGCGCCGCGCACTGTGTCGCGGCCGGCGCGGATTTGCTCGATATCGGTGGTGAGTCGACGCGGCCGGGCGCCACCAGAGTGCCCGAGGACGCCGAGCTGGAGCGTGTCGTTCCCGTGGTGGAAGCCCTCGCGCGTCGCTTCGAGGTTCCGCTCTCGGTGGATACCAGCAGCCCCGGGGTAATGCGAGCGGCGGCCGCCGCGGGGGCGGGCATGATCAACGACGTCCGCGCGCTGCGGCGCACCGGCGCCCTGACCGCGGCGGCGGAATTGGGGCTGCCGGTCTGTCTGATGCACATGCGCGGTGAGCCGGAAACCATGCAGCGGGATCCCTGCTATGCCGACGTGGTGGCGGAGGTGCGCGCATTTCTCGCCCAGCGGATTGCGGCCTGTGTCGCCGCCGGTATCGCGCGGGAACGCTTGCTGGTGGATCCGGGCTTCGGTTTTGGCAAGACACTGACGCATAATCTCCATTTGCTGGCGGCTCTGGAGGAGATCGGGCCGGCGGACATCCCGGTGCTGGTCGGCCTGTCCCGCAAGGGCATGATCGGCGAGCTGACCGGGAAAGGGCCGCCGGAGCGGGTGCACGGCAGTGTCGCCGCGGCCCTGCTGGCGGCCCAGAGCGGTGCTGCCATGGTGCGTGTCCACGATGTGGCCGCGACCTGCGATGCCCTGCGGGTGCTGGCGGCCGTCGGCGGCAGGCCAGAGATGAATGACGAGGCGATCGGATAGCGATGGCAAAACAGTATTTTGGCA
>CAJXRS010000035.1 GCA_913060555.1 uncultured Gammaproteobacteria bacterium
CCCCTCGCGGGAGAGGGCTGGGGAGAGGGGGAACGCCCCAGCGCGGCGTTGAGCTGCGCGCGCAGCGGCTCCAGCACTTGCTGGTACTTCTCCCAGATGACGTCGATCTCGGCGTTGTTGGCGATGGATTTGAGCGTGATGTGCGGCACGCGCTCGTAGACGAAGCCCTGGCGGAGTGCATAGTGGCTGGTGGTTTGTGGCTTGTATTCAAACTCCTTGCCTTTACTAGCCACTAGCCGCTCAACACTAACCACTTCGTCCGCCAGGACGTAATACGGATAGCGCGCGCCCATGATGCGGGCGCGGGCCAGCGCCAAAGCGACGCGGGAGGTGTCCAGCGTGATCCAACGGCGGCCCCATTGCTCGGCGACGTAGGCGGTGGTGCCGGAGCCGCAGGTGGGATCGAGGACGAGGTCGCCGGGGTCGGTGGCCATCAAGATGCACCGCTGAATTGTCTTCACGCCTGTTTGCACAACGTAAAGCTTGTCGTCCGTGAAACTGCCAGTGCCGGTATCACTCCATAGCTGAGAAACCTGCAAGACAGCAAAATCGTCGAGGTTGCGGACATACTGGACACTGTTCTTGGCTCGGTGAATGCGCCCAGCTTTTCCTAGACGTTGCAGACCGGCGATAGGCGTCTTGGAGCGAAAGCTATATACATTTCCCTCAAACGCAAAATCTACGAATGGATTTCCCTGCGAGGTGATGTTGTCCGGCTTGTATAGATGGTATCCATTTGGGATCATCATTTCTTCTTTCTCAGCGCGTGAGAGCGCTCGATATTCGCCAGCCTCATTTCTAATCCACGAGTAGGTTTCAGCTGTTCCCTCCTCATGTGATTTTGTCAGATATGGCCGACGGAATTTCAGCGCATCCTTCTTCTTTGCATACCAAAGCAGGAAGTCAAAGCGGCTACTTAAAAAGTTTGTAGTCAGCCCCGTCGTTTTTGCGAAGGCGATTTCGGAAACGCAATTCTCATCCCCAAACACCTCATCCATCACCGCCCGCACTCGATGCACGTTCTCATCCCCGATCTGCACAAAGATCGAGCCGGAGTCCGTCAACAAGTCCCGCGCCACGGTCAGCCGGTCGCGCAGGTAGGTGAGGTAGGAATGAATGCCGTCGCGCCAGGTGTCGCGGAAAGCCTTGACCTGTTCCGGCTCGCGGGTGATGTGGGAGGCCGAGCCGTCCTTGACGTCGCGGCTGGTGGTGGACCACTGGAAGTTGCTGTTGAATTTGATGCCGTAGGGCGGATCGAAATAGATGCACTGCACCTGCCCGCGCAGGCCCTCACGCTCGGCGAGGCTGGCCATCACTTGCAGGCTGTCGCCCAGGATCATGCGGTTCGACCAGTGGGCGTCGTGCTGGTAGAAGTCGGTCTTGTCGGCGGTGTCGGGCAGGCCGTTGAAGTCGGCGAAGAGATCGGGTTGTTCGCCGCCGCCACGCGCCTGAGGCGCGCCCTCTCCCGCGAGGGGAGAGGGTGAAAAGCGCTTGAGGTCGTCGATCAGCACCTTGGGGTGGATCTTTTCCTGGATGTAGACCGGCGGGGCGTGGACGACGAGGTCGGACCAGTCCTGCACGTCCTTGCCGCGCCAGACGAGCTGGGGGTCGAGGTCGCGATTGCGGCGCTCGTAGGCAACGCGGATTGGGGACTGCGCCTCCTTTTGCATCACCGACTGGTACTCGGCCGTCGGGATGTTCTTGCGCGTGGCCTCCTCGTGGGTCAGCGCCTCGACGGATTTGCTCGTTTTCTTCCGGGCCATACGGTCAATATCCTCTCGGTTCCCGAACCCCTGTCAGGCGGTCCTCGATCAAGTCCGGATTTCGCCGGCTGTCGAAAACGGCGCAGACCCGAATCTCATCACCTTCAATCCGGTAGTACACCGACCAGGGGAAGCGTTTGGACAACAGCCGATGGTAGCGAGCGAAGCAGACCGGGTGGACGCCCGCGCTGATGCGCAGCGATTCGATGTCGGAGTACAGCGTGTCCAGGAAGTAGCGGCCGATCCCCTCTGCCTGCTTTTCGTAGAACCGGTAACCGGCTGTCAGATCCCGGCGCGCGGCCGCGAGGATCCGTATCCTTCTCACCTGATGTCCTTTTCGATCCTCTGCTTTGCGGTTTCCCAGTCCTCGAATGTCTCATCACCTCGGGCGACGGCTGCCTCCCTTTCGGCGAGGACTTCTCCATGCCAGGCAGGAGGTTCCATCTCGTCGGCATGCCGGCTCAGGTCGTCCCAGATCATTTCCATGAGCTGCAGCTTCTCTTCGACGGTCATTTCATCCAGGGGTAGTGAAATATTCATGCCCTTTTCTCCCGATTGACGCTTGCCTGTTCAGTCGTTTGCTTCAGCTGATCGTCGATCATTTTAGCGAATTGCGCTTCCACCCTGGCCTCGAAATCGGACTGCATCTCCCACACGTCCACGAACTCGGCGAAAGCCCAGCGTCCATAGTTGCCATGGTTGTTCACCCCCGGCACCCAGTACACCTCCATGGTGTTCTTCTTCTCTTTCGCATCCTCTCGCCGGTAGCCCTTGATCTCGACGACGAGGTGCAGCGGGTCCTCTTTGCCATGGCCGTCGTCGACCAGGACGATGAAGTCCGGGATGTAGGTGCGCGCCACGGAGCCATAGCGGTACGGCACCTCGAGCCCGAGGTTGTGGTTCTTCACGTAGGCCAGTACACGGGGATGGGCTTCCGCCACCCGGCAGAATTCGGCTTCCCAATCACTGTCCAGGATCACCCAGTTCACCTGGCAGCGCCGCGAGTCGGTCTCGTAGCGATCGGTCCTGGAGGTGTTGAAGTTGACGTGCTCCGTCGAACCGACCGGGTTGTAGGGATCGAGCACGGCCTTGACCGGGCGGTTGCCGATCTCGGCCCGCGTGATGGCGGCGGTGATGCGCTCGCAGGCCATGTCGGCCAGCTCCTGGTACATGAGCTGCGCCGGGTAGGTGCCGCCTTTGCAGACCAGGCAGGTATCCAGCCACTGTTTGGTAATGCGCTTGAGCTGGCCGAAGAGGTGGAGCTTCGGCTCCTCGCCCGGGTCGCGCCATTTGGTGTAGAGCAGCCGTTGCGTGATATGGAACAAGAGCGTTGAGCGCCGCATGTCCTGCAGGTGCTCGAGGCTCAGGTCAACGTGCTCACCGATGATGCCGGCGTTCTTGGTGATGGATGGGCCGACCAGATCCGGCGTCAGTTCCAGTATGGAATCGTCCGTGAATTCGGCGGTCAGCCGTTCCTCCGGAAGCTCGACCCGGTAGCCCGCGACCCGTGGAAAGCGGATCTCGAGTTCGTCGCGTTCGGGTCGGATGGCCTTGACCTGGATGGTCTCCCGAGGCGGCTGCGGCGGTGCCACCACCGGCTTCGCCGTGAAGGTGAAGGGGATACCCAGCACGTCGGCGTACTCGACGTTGAACAATCCCTTGTTCGGGCCATCCTCGTTCAGAACGTAGGACTGTCGCCGCAGTGCCCTGCCGATGACCTGTTCGCAGAGCAGCTGGGTGCCGAACGCGCGCACGCCCAGAACATGAGTGACGGTATTGGCGTCCCATCCCTCGGTGAGCATGGAGACCGATACGACACAGCGGATGGAATCGCCGAGCCGCCCGGGCTTGCCGACCGTGTTCATGACCTCCCGCAGCAGGTCCTGGTCGGTGATGTTTGCGCCCTGATGATGGTCGCCGGTGCGCTCGATGATCTCGTGGCGGAAGCGGTCGATCTCGTCCGAGGCCATGGCCCGGAAGTTCTTGTCGAGCGCGTCTCCGGACTCGAGTTGTTCGCTGTCGATCAGGAGGGTTCGAGGCCGGGCGAGCTGATTACCGTGCTCGTCGAAATTGCGGAACAGCGGCAGCCGGCCGTTCTCGAGTGTAGTCGAGCCATCGTCGTTCTCGCGGTGGAACCCCGAGATGAAGTCGTAGACGAGCTTGGAGGTCGAGGTGTTGTTGCACACCACGATAAAGCATGGCGGCGCGCTGATGCCTGCCGACTCCCAGAGATCGAAGGTCTTCCTGTAGTGCCCGTAGAGCGCTTCGAGCGCGGTCTGCAATTCGACCGGCAGACTCAGCGGATCGAGCGTCTTGGCCTTGCCGCGCCCTTTCTTCGGCATGCGCGTGCGGATGTGCTCCCAGAGGTTGCGGAACTTGGGCATGTCGCCGCCCGGGATGTTATCCGCGACGGGCACGCGCGGCAGCTTGACGATGCCGCACTCGATGGCATCCATGAGGGAAAAATCGCTCATGGTCCAGGGAAACAGCGTGCCCTCGGCATAACCGGAGCCACTGAGGAAGAACGGGGTTGCGGAGAGGTCCATCACACGGCAAAGGCCCAGCTTGCGATTGACCGCTTCGAGACCGGAAATCCACAGGCGCGCCGCCTCTTTGTTCTTCTCGGCCTCCTTCCTGTCGTCGCCCTTCAGCTCGCCTTCGAGCTCTGCGCCCGGCTTCTCGCGATAGCAGTGGTGCGCTTCATCGTTGATCGCCAGGACATGTTTCATACCCATCAGCTCGGGCATGACGCGCTGGAGCATCTGCCCCTCGGTCTCGACCGTGTCGAGGGCCTCGCCGCGGCCTTGGAGGAGCGATCGGCCACCCTTCGACAGATCGATGCGCTCACGCCGCTTGAAGGCGTGGTAGTTGGTGATGACGATCTTGGCGCGCTCCAGATCGGGGAGCATGTCGCCCGGCACCAACTCGCGACTCTGGTAATAGCTGTCCGGGTCGTTCGGCTGCAGCACGCGCAGGCGATCGCGAATAGTCAAACCCGGCGCCACGATGAGGAAACCCCGGGTGAATCGCTTGCTCTGCGGATGGCGCACGGCATTGATGGTCTGCCAGGCGATCAGCATGGCCATCACGGTGGTCTTGCCGGCGCCCGTCGCGAGCTTCAGCGCCATGCGCATGAGCTCCGGATTGGCATCGTTGTTGGCGTTGGCGAGGTGCTCGAGAAACCGCTTGCCGGCGTTCCCCGCGTGCGGTGCCACTTCGGTAAGCCAGATCGCGGTTTCGACGGCCTCCACCTGGCAGAAGAACGGCCGGATTTCGCTGAATTTGTGATGCCGCCAGTGCTGGAGCAAGCGCGCGGTTTCCGGTGTCACCTGCCACTGGCTGGGGTTGGGCAGCCGGCGCCAGCGATCGACCTGCTGGCGAACGCCGTTGATGATGGCGGTGTGGTCGTACGCCTGCTCCTCGGTCGACAGCCCCTTGCCCTCGTCGAACACCAGCGAGGCCTGCTCCGCGGCGCCCTTGCGCTTCCGGGGCTTGGGAATTGGCGTGATGAACTCCGCCCGCCGACGCGTTTCGATGATCTTCTGGGTCGGCTGACCGGTTTCGTCGAGCTCCCAATGCCGCGACGGGTACGCGTAAGGCGAGTTCAGTATCGGCCGCTCGAAGAAGGGGTTATCCACGGCCTGCCTCCCCTTCTCCCGGACAAGCCGAGCAGCTGTAACGGCGAAACCCAGGACTCGCGCGCCCGCCGATCACATCAACCATTGCCGCCCTGACCCTGTGCGCCGCCATCATTCCTAACCCACTGATCAACTTCTTCTTTTCTGAATTTCCACAGCCGCCCGACCTTGTGGGCGGGCATCTGCTTGCGGTCGATCCACTTGTATAGGGTGTCGCGCTTGACCCCGAGGTACAGGGCGATCTCGTCGACCGAGAGCCAGCGGTCTTCAACCATTGACGTTCCCCTGGCGCGTACTCGACAAGCTGTGGCCACCGCCCGTGGCAACCTGACAGCCGTACGGTCGCGCCGTTTTCCCGCGCAGTTGTCCCGGGCAGTTGTCCAATAAACTCGTGAAGAGCTGGTCACATGCTATTGAAATTGGCGATGCCGGGCCAGAAAATTCTTCCGGATCGACGAGGCGCTCGAAAGAAATGTCTGTTATTCAGCGAGTTAGGCGCGCATCTTGTAGCGTCTCTCACCCGATCATTGGGGCGGGACGGAGTGTCGACGCGCCCTGGCCGGTCAGGCCATCGGCCCCCGACCCGGCGGAGCGGTGCCTTCGCTAGCCGACGTAGGCGGCGATCGCCCAGAAGTGCAGGCCCGCGCCCACCATCACGAGCACATGGAACAACTCGTGGTATCCGAACAGGCGGGGCGACAGCCTGGGACGGCGGGAGGCGAACACGATGGTCCCCAGCACGTAGGCGGCGCCACCGCCGAGGATGAGGGCTACGGCGCCCCAGCCGAAGCTACGCAGGACGAACGGCAGCCACAGCGCGACCGAGAACCCCATCACCATTTGCAGGGTGACGGACAGCCAGGTCCGGGGGTGGGCGAGCAGCAGCTTGAGCGTGACGCCGACGAGGGCGATGCCCCACACCAGTCCCAGGCCGATCGCCAGCCTGGCTCCGTCCAGGGTCGCCACCGCCACCGGGGTGAAGGTACCGGCCACCACCATGAATATCAGCGAGTGGTCGATCCGCTGCATCCTTTGCTTCCATCGGCTGCTCCAGGGGACGGAGTGGTAGAGGGCGGACACCGTGAACATCGCCACCAGGGCGACGCCGAAGACGGCGACGGCGGCGAGGGTGTCGGGCCGTGCCCGGGCGAGCAGGACCACCAGCCCGACGGCTGCCCCCAGCGCACCGACGCCGTGCAGAAGCCCGCGCAGCGGGTTCTGCATCCTTCCCCAGGTCACACGGTCCATGGCGGAAGTCCAGGCAGATCGTTGAACCTGTCGTCCGCCCTCACCGACCGAAGCGACGCTCGCCGCGGTTGCAGTCGCGAACGGCGCACAGGACGTCGACCCGGCGAGGCGGGCCAGCAGAGGTCTACGAGCACGAATTCGACATCGGCGGACTGCCAGAGCGGCAACCCCGGCGGCCAGGGCTCAGCCGAGGCGCGGATCAAAGGATTGGGAAGGTCGGCGGCGGACATGTGGCGGACAGACCCTCGGTGTCGATGCGGGCGGTGCCGAAGGCAGTGTAAACCATCTGTTCGTTGGCTCGCAGCGGATAGTCTGGCCTGCTCGGCGTCGACCCCTGCCGTCGACCGGCCGCACCGGCGCGTCGAACGCGCCCTCTGCGGCGGCGCTCGGCAAGGCAGCCGTCTCGGGCTTCGGGCGCAGCCCCTTTCGCATCCAGGTGGGCGAATATCGGGACGATAGGCGCAAAGCGAGTCAGGTCGACGTGAAAAGGCATTTATACTTCCGCTACTTGCAGCGACCCCACGCCAGACCCGGCGCTGGTCGCCGAGGCGATGCATCATTGCGATACCCATCTGCACCAGGCACCTCATCCGGCCGATGACGATCAAACTCATCCATACGTCTGACTGGCAAATCGGGAAGGTCTTCCGCTTTCTCGATAGCGCCACCATGGGCCTTCTCCAGGAGGCGCGTCTGCGGGCGATCACGCGCCTGGGCGAGCTGGCCGGTAAGCACGGTGCCCGCCATGTCCTGGTCGCCGGCGATGTCTACGATATGGAGGCGCTTTCGCCGCGCTCGCTGAACCAGCCCTTGGAACGGATGCGCGGTTTCACCGGCGTGCATTGGCACCTTCTCCCCGGCAACCATGACCCGCATCGGCCGAACGGCATCTGGGACCGGCTTCTGCGCAAGGGCCTCCCGGACAATGTGCACATCCATGTCACCGCCGAGCCGGCGACCCTCGAGGATGATGTCGCCGTGCTGTTGCCGGCCCCGCTGTTTCACCGGCGCACGCTCGATGATCCGACGGCCTATATGGATGGCGTAGCGCTGCCCGATGGCGTTATGCGCATCGGGCTTGCGCATGGCACGGTCACCGGTTTCGGCTCCGATGATAAAGACGTGCCCAACTACATTGCGCCGGACCGGCCCGAGCGCGCCGGTCTTTCGTACCTGGCGCTTGGCGACTGGCACGGCCAGAAACAGATCAACGACCGCTGCTGGTACAGCGGCACGCCCGAGACCGACGCCTTCGACGTGACCGGCGGCGGCCAGGCGTTGCTGGTCGACATCCAGGGGCCGGGCGCGGTGCCGGCTGTGACGCCCATCGCCACCGGCCATTACGCCTGGACCACGCTCTCGGAGCAGGTCAACAGCCGCGCGGACATCGACCACCTTGCCGGCAAACTGCGCGGCAGCGCCGGCGAGCTGGATCGCGTCCTGGTTCATCTGGCGGTGGAGGGCGCGCTCTCACTGGAAGATCGCCGGTATTTTCAGGAGCAGATCGTCGACGGCGTGTCGGCTGCACTGTGCTTGCTGCGGGTTGACGACCGCCGCCTGTTCCCCCAGCCGACGGCCGACGACCTTGATCAGATCGACCGGGGCGGATTTGTGCGCTCGGCTGCCGAAGCGCTGAAGCGCCTGGCGGAAGCAGGCGGCGAAGCGGATAGCGGCATTGCCGCCGAGGCGCTGCAACGCCTTTATATCGAGCATATGAAGTTACAGGCGGGGCTGCGATGAAACTCCGATCCCTCGCCGTCAACCAGTTCAAGAAATTCAACAGCCCGACGCGCCTGGACGGCATCGAGGACGGCCTCAACGTCGTCGTCGGCCCCAACGAGATGGGCAAATCGACCCTGCTCGACGCCCTGCGCGCGGCGCTGTTCGAGAAGTACAGCTCCAAGGCCCAGCCCATCACGGCCTTGCAGAACGACAGAAATCTGGCTGCCCCGGTGGTGGAACTGGCCTTCGAGCTCGATGACGGCCTGTATCGGATCACCAAGCGATTCATCAAGAAGCCCTATGCACGGCTCGCGTGTCCGGACGGGCGGACCTTGGAGGGCGACGCCGCCGAGGACGCGCTGCGCCACCTGCTGGGCTTCGACGAGCCCGGCAAGACCGGCGCAAAGGCCGAAACCCTGGGCATGTGGAATGTGCTCTGGGTACAGCAGGGGCACTCCTTCGGCGGCCTCGACCTGCCCGATAGCGCCCGGGCCAATCTCCACAGCGCTCTGGAATCCGAAGTCGGCGCGGTCCTGGGCGGCCGGCGCGGGCGGGCGCTCCCGCAGGCGATCGAGAAGCAGCTTGGCGAATCCATTACGGGCACCACCGGCCGGCCGCGCGGCGCCTATAAGGAATTGATCGATCGGGTCGAGACGCTGGGCGAAGAACTCAATGGCCTGCGCGCCCGCCGTCAGGACCTGACGCAGACATTGGACGATCTGGAGGCCGCCCAGGAGACGCTGGAGCGCCTGTCTTCCGGAAACCGTGACGAGGCGGGCAAGCAGGAGCTTGCCGAAGCGCGCCAGCGCTATAACCAGCTTGCCGAACTGGAGGCCCGCATAGCAGCGGCGGCCGCTGCACGGGAACTCGGCAAGCGCAATCTTGAGCAGGCTGAGCAGGCCGCCGCCGGCCGGCAGCAACTGAAGGACGATTTCAAAAAGGAAGCAGCTGCTCTCGACGCGGCCGCCAAACGGCACGCTGGGGTTCGTGAGCAGGAACAAGCGATGCGTTCACAGCTCGGCGCCTTGCGCACCGGCGTCCGTGATGCCGAGGCCGCCGTCGCCAGGGCCGATGAAGCCGTCTCCCGCGAACGCCCTGTGCTCGGGGCTGTCGAGCGCGAGGCCCGCATTCGGGAACTCGAGGACAGGTGCAAAAAAGCGCAGGCCGCCGAGAAGCGGCAGCGCGAAGCCCAGCAAAGCGCTGCCGCCATTCTGGTCACGGACGCTGCGATCAAGGCCGTCCGCGGTGCCGCGAAGCATCTGGAAACCATGGACAGCCGCCTCAGTGCCGCGGCCACGCGCATCACTTTCGACATGGCCCCGGAAGGGCTCTCGGGCATTGAGATCGATGGCCAGACTCTCACTGCCGAGCAGCCCTCCGTCGAGGCCGTCGAGCCCGTTACGATCACCATTCCGGACCGCGGCCGGATCACGGTCGAGCCGGCGATCACCGATCGTGACCAGCTGATCGGCCAGCAACGCCAGGCGAGGGTCAAGCTCAAGGATGCGCTGGAGACAGCCGGCGCCAAGACCCTGAGCGACGCGGAAGATCAGTACGGACGGCGCCAGCAGCTCTTGCAGGACGCCAATCTTGCCCGGCAGGAAGCCGAACTGCACGCGCCCGCCACCGATGCCTATGAGGCCGGCGCGGCGGCCCTCAGCGACCACATCGAGGGCCTCCGGCAGGTCCTCGAGCGCGAACTGGGCGAGCTGGGCCTTCATGAGCTGCCCGGCCGCCAGCAAGCCGAGACGGCACTGCGTAGCGCAGACGACAAAGCCCAAGAGGCTCGGCACGCGCTCAGCGCCGCACGCGCCGCGCTGAGCGGTCCGGAGGAGGCGCTGAGCCAGCTTCAGACCGACCTGGGCACCGCCAAGGCCCGGCACGATGACAGTAAGGAACGTCTCGAAAAGCTCCGCGGTCAGCTCGCGGAAGCGCAAGACAGCCGCGCCGACGATGAGCTTCAGGTGGCCATCCAGGTCGCCCGCACAGCCCTGTCCGAACAGGATGAGGCGATCGCTGGCCTCGAGGCGCAGCGCACCGACGAGACGCTGCCGCAACTGGAGGCCCGCATCGGTCGCCTGGAAAAGGCCCTTCAGGACAGGCGCAAGAGGCGCAACGACCTGAATACGCAGATTGCCGGTCTCAAATCACGCGTCGAGGCGGCCGATGGTGCCGGACTGGACGAAGCGATCGAGCAGAAGGCTCGTGAGCTGGAACTTGCCGCGGAAGAACGCCGCCGGCAGCAACGCGAGGTCCAGGTTCTCGGACTCTTGCTTTCAACCCTGCGCAACGCCGAGCGGGAAGCCAAGGGACGCTACTTGTCGCCCGTGCTGAACCGCGTCCGGCCCTACTTGCAGCTTCTGTTTCCCGGCGCCGAGATCACGATTGACGAGAACCTGCACATTACCGGGGTGGTGAGAGAGGGCGGCTACGAGGAAGCTTTCCAGCACCTCAGCATGGGCACCCAGGAACAGATTGCGGTACTGGTCCGTCTCGCTTTTGCGGAGATGCTGGTCGAACAGGGGCACCCCGCGACCGTTATCCTCGATGACGCCCTGGTGTTTTCGGACGACCGGCGCATGAGCCGCATGTTCGACATTCTCAATATGGCGGCCCGCAACGTCCAGGTCATTATGCTGACCTGTCGGGAGCAGCTCTTCGAAGAACTCGGCGGCCAGCCGCTGGCGCTCACGGCAGCCAGTGCCGAAACATTGGTTTCGGCATGAACCCCGATCGTGGCCGCTGCCCCGCTGTATGGGACAGGGAGCCGAGCCATGAAATTGGAACCCGCAATCACAGCGAGCTTTCGCGGTCACCGGGAACGCCCTCAGATGCCCATCGACCGACTGGCCGCCTTCATCACTGAAGGAGGGTCTGCCCCCCCCGGGCCTGAGCGGCAGAAAAGGCCGAAGGAGCTGGAACAGCGTTGGATCCGGAATACCGTGGATACGGCTGCGGCCATCGTGGCAGCAGAACAACGCGAGATTGCCCTCTGCGAACAGAACTCGGCGCTCGTCGGTTACGGTTATTATGTGGCGAGAAGGACTGCCGATCGCACCGCGCAAGCGGTTCGATCGCAGGACAAATAACAGCGACCTATCCCCGGAACCACAGGAGTATCCCGCCATGCCCATCGACTACCTGCCCATCGACGACATCATCGCCCACCGGGGCCTGCGCCTGGTGCTGGTCCAGGGCGTGCCCAGCCCCTGGGGGCAGGCCGCCAAGGCCATGGCGGAGTACAAGGGTCTGGAGTTCGTCTGCGGGGCCCAGCTGCCGGGCGCGGCCAATGAGACGCTGGTGGCCTGGGCCGGCACCAACAGCGGCCCGGTGGTGGCCTGGGCGGATGAGGCCCCGCTCAACCGCTGGGACGACATTCTGTTCCTGTTCGAGCGCCTGGGCCCACAGCGGCCACTGATTCCGGAAGACCGGGCCCTGCGGGCGCATGTGCTGGGACTGTGCCACGAGATCTGCGGCGAGCTGGGGCTGGGCTGGAATGCCCGGCTGGCGATGTTCCGCCCGGCCCTGGAGTCCGGCCGGGCGCCGGAGGGCGTCAAGGCGATGGGTGCGAAATACGGCTATCGCGAAGCCGATGTGGCCCGCGCGGAGGAACGGTTGCGGGCCAGCCTGGCGATGTTCGCCGGGCAGCTTGCCGCCCAGCGGCAGCGCGGCCGGCGCTATCTGGTGGGCGAAGACGTATCCGCGGTGGATTTCTACTGGGCGGCGTTCTGCAATCTCCTCGATATGCCGGGCGATGATCTGGTCCCCCTGCCCGCCCAGGCGCGGCAGATGTTCCTGCAGATCCCGGAAGCCGTGCGCGGTGCGCTCGACCCCGAGCTGAAGGCCCATCGCGACCACATGCTGGAGCACTACTTCCGGGTACCCATGGAAATGTAACGGGCGCCCGCCCCTGCTGCCCATGATGCGATCGCCCACGGCCCCGATAACCGGGGCCCACTGCCGACAGGACTGCGCCCATGGCGACGGCAACCACCGACAACCATAAGCCGCCATGGCGCATGCAGACTGCTTCACTTGGCCTCTGTCGCCCGCTCCAGACCCTTCTCTTGGGTGCGTTACTGGCCGGCCTGGCGCTGACCGGCTGCGGCCTCTCGCCCCGGCAGCAGCAGGAAGCGCACCACCACACGGCGCGCGACCAAGAGCTCACCTGCCCCGAACAGCGCGCGGACCGCTGCGCCATGGTGTCACCGGTGTGGGAGCTGGCCGGCAGCCCGCCCGCCGAGCTGGCGCTGCTGGAAGATCCCCACGTCGCCCTGTTGGCGCGCATCCACGCCATCCGCGCGGCGCAGCGCAGCATCGAGGTGCAGACTTACATCTTCGCGCCCGATGCCTCGGGCAAGCTGGTGCTGAGCGAACTGCTGGCGGCGGCCCGCCGCGGCGTGCGCGTGCGGCTGCTGATGGACCAGTTGGCCGCCTTCAACGACGCGGATTTTCTCGCCGCGATGGCAACCGCGCACCGCAACCTGGAAATCAAGGTCTATAACCCGATCTTTGACGACAGCGACAGCGGTGTCCTGGCGCTGGCCGGCGGCCTGCTGTGCTGCCTCCACGAAATCAACCACCGCATGCACAACAAGCTGTTGGTGGTCGATGATCGGATCGGCATCACCGGTGGGCGCAACTATCGCAACCATTACTGGGGCTGGGATCCCGAGTTCAACTTCGTCGACCGCGATGTGCTGGTGCTGGGAGAAACCGCCGGCGAGATGCGCGCGAGCTTCGATCGCTTCTGGGCACACGAGCAGGCGGTGTACGCCGAGGCGCTGCTCGACGTCGCAGCACGCCTGCTGAGCGGGGAAGTACAGCCCCCCGATCTGCGTCTGGACAGCCACCCGGAATCGATACGCATCGTGGTGGCGGCCGGCAACCCTTCGGTCATCCGCAAGCGCCTGGTCGCGGCACTGCACGAGGTCGAGCGGGTCGCCTTCTACGCCGATCGACCGGGCAAGCCGTCCACGGACGACAAGGGTTTTGATCAGGATGTCACCGAGGTGTTGCGTACCCTGTTGACGGAGGCCGAACAATCGGTGGTCATGCAGACCCCCTATCTGGTCCTCTCGCGGCCGGCACTGAAAACCTTCGCGAAGCTGCGCAAGCGGCGCCCCGGCATCCGGATGGTGGTCTCGACCAACAGCCTGGCCTCCACGGATTCCCTGCCGGTCTATGCGGTGGCGCGCAAGCATCGCAAGGAGCTGATCCGCGATCTGGGGTTTCACATCTACGAATTTCGGCCCGATCCGGCCGACCGGACAACCTGGATACCCCCGGATATCGGTCGTGCGGCGACAGCGGATCCTGCGGCGCGGCAGGGCCTTCCCGTGGCGAGCGATGAACCGCTGAGCATCCACGCCAAGAGCCTGGTGATCGACAGCCGCCTCGCAGTGATCGGCTCGCACAATTTCGACCCGCGCTCGGAGAGCTACAACACCGAGGTTTTCCTGGTGGTGGATGACGCCCGGTTCGCGCAACGGCTGGAAGCCCAGATACTGCGGGCGACGCTGCCGGAAAACGCCTGGGTGGTGGCGGCCCAGGACCGGATCCCCGTGCTCTCTTATTTCAGCGGTCTGATCGCCGAGGTCTCCCGCCGGCTGCCGATTCTGGATATCTGGCCGTTTCGCTATACCACCTGTTACGAACTGATCCCGGGCAGGACGCCCCTGCCCCCGGACCACCCGGAGTTCCGGGACCATTACCGGGATGTGGGGGAGTTCCCGCAGGTCGCGCTGCCGCTGAAGCAGATCCAGGCGGAGCTGATCAGCGCTTTCGGCGGCTTCAGCGTGCCCTTTCTGTAAACCCCTCGCTGTCCGCAGGGCGGCCAGGCGGGCGCATCCACCCCGAACGGCGGTAGCGGATGCGCGGCGCGGTTGCCGTCAGGCCAGTTCCAGCCCGGGCAGATCCCCGGCCTGGCGAAAGGCCTCTAGCTTGGCGAAGTAGAGGTTCGCGCCCATCATGCCGCCATAGGGCTGGTTGTGTTTGGCCCTGGGGTCGTGCTGGCCCTCCAGGTTGTAGTAACCGGGCGTGCAGGAGGTGCCGCCCATGGGGCCGCGGGCCTCGGTGCCATAGACCTCGGCGGACCAGGCCTGCTCGGCCTCCTCGGCGGCGTCCACGCGGGTGATGTCCTGATCCTGGAAATGCTTCACCAGGTGGGCGATGTGCTTGGCGCCCTCGTCGAGGCCATCGGGGTAGTTGGCGGTAAAGGACGCCTGGCCGTTGCCGACGATGAAGCAGTTGGGGAAGCCTCGGGTATGAATGCCGTAAAGGGTGCGCATACCCTGCCGCCATTTGTCCTCCAGGCTCTGCCCATCCACACCGATCAGGTCGTAGCCGGCGCGGCGGGTGTAGTCGGTGCCAACCTCGAAACCCGTGGCGAAGATCAGGCAATCGAGCTCGTATTCGACACCCTCGACCACCACGCCGCGTTCGGTGATGCGCTCGACGCCCTGGCCCTTGGTATCCACCAGCTTGACGTTGGGGCGGTTGAAGGTGGGCAGGTAGCGATCGTCCAGACAGGGCCGTTTGCACATGAAGGCGTACCAGGGCTTCAGCGCCTCGGCGGTCTCCGGGTCCTCGACGATCTCGTCGATCCGGCGGCGAACATTCTCCATCTTTTCGAAGTTGGCCAGCTCAAAGACTTCCAGCACCTTTTCCCGGGGCACATCCTTGCCCGCCTCGCGCATGCGCCGGCGGTAGATCTTGCCCATCTCGACCCAGGCATCGTCGAACTGGTCGAGCTGATCGATCTCGCCGCGGCGTCCGCCGCGGCCGGTGAGGATGGCGGTGAAGTCCTTCTGGCGCTGCTTCTGCCAGCCGGGTTTCAGGCTGGCCGCCCACGCCATGTCCGTGGGGTGGTCGTTGCGGGGATCGACGCCGGACGGCGTGCGCTGGAACACATAGAGCTGCTTGGCCCATTCGCCCAGATGGGACACGCACTGCACCGCAGTGGCGCCGGTGCCGATGATGCCCACGCGCTTGTCGCGCAGGCCGGTGAGGTTACCGCGGGCATCGCCGCCGGTGTAGCCGTAGTCCCAGCGGCTGGTGTGGAAGGTATGGCCCTTGAAGTCGTCGATACCGGGAATGCCGGGCAGCTTGGGCCGATTCAGCGGCCCGTTGACCATCACCACGAAGCGCGCCTGGATGCGGTCGTCGCGATCGGTGTGGATGATCCAGCGGCGGGCGGCCTCGTCCCAGGCCATCTGTTTGACTTCGGTCTGCAGGCAGGCGTTGTCGTAGAGCCGGTAATGCTCGGCGATGCGCCGGCAGTGGGCGAGGATCTCCGGGGCGTCACAGTACTTGCGCGGCGGCAGGTAGCCGAGCTCTTCGAGCAGCGGCAGATAGGTATAGGCCTCGATATCGCAGGCCGCGCCCGGGTAGCGGTTCCAGTACCAGGTGCCGCCGAAGTCGGCGCCCTTTTCGATCATGCGGATATCCTCGATGCCGGCCTCGCGCATGCGCGCGCCGGCCAGCAGGCCGCCGAGCCCGCCGCCGATGATGGCCACCTCGACCTGATCGGTGAGCGGCTCGCGCACCAGGGGCGTATCCACATAGGGGTCGTCGAGAAAATAGGAATACTCGCCCTTGATCTCCTGGTACTGCTCATTGCCGTCCGGACGCAGGCGCTTTTCCCGCTCTTGGGCATATTTGCGTCTGAGAAATTCCGGGTCGAAGGACTCCCGGGCTGCGGAACTGCTCATGGTTCAATCTCCTGACAGGTGTGGATCAGTTATCGTTCTTCTCGTCCTGGTGACGCTATCGCCATCCCGGATACCGCCTTGGTGCCGGACTCTGGCGGGACTGTGGCGAAACCGGGCCGGGAGCGGACGGCCTGGCCGTCCTGGACGCGGACCGGCGCTGTCGGTTGGCGTCATGGTTGACTTGTTCTGGGGCGGCCGCAATGCTGGCCATCTGCCCCAAGCGTAAGAAAAAGTATTGGCTATTGCCAGCACCAATTGTTCGGGCGGGGTGACACTCCAGTGCCGGGTTTTGCTCCAAGGCAGACGGCGGAGTGGCCTGGCCCGGTGCCGCTACCCGGGAGCGTCATCACCCCGCCCCGCCAACGCCCGGCGCAGGAGAAAGGGTGTCAGCAGGGTCGTGGCGACCGCGACCACCACCACCGCGGAGTAGAGATTCTCGACGACCGGGGGCGGCGGTTGGGGCGCCGAAAAAACACCCCCGCGCAGCGCGATGTCGGCAATGATGAGTTCCACCGCGCCGCGCCCGCTCATGGCGATGCCCAGCGCGGTGGCACCCCGCGCGCCCAGGCCCAGACCCCAGGCGATGCCGCCGGCACCGAGCAGCTTGCCGCCGAACGCAACCAGCACCAGCAGCACCACGAACAGGGGCACCTGAGCGAGCGCGATCAGATCGAGATGCAGGCCGATGGAGGCGAAGAACACGGGTCCCAGGAAGCCGCTGTTGATGCCGGAGACCTGGGTCTTGACGTGCTCGAAGCGCGACTCGTCGATGGTCGTGCGGTTGAAGAA
Source organism: uncultured Gammaproteobacteria bacterium (assembly GCA_913060555.1). Lineage (GTDB taxonomy): Bacteria > Pseudomonadota > Gammaproteobacteria > Pseudomonadales > Porticoccaceae > JAGPUQ01. The sequence goes on from CAJXRS010000035.1 coordinate 16,873, forward strand.
CAGGCCGGCCATGAAGGCGCCCAGAATGAAATGCAGTCCCAGCCATTCGGCGAGCACGGCGTAGGCCAGGGCCATGATCAGCACCGCGCTGAGTTCGAACTCCGCGACCCAGGCCCGCTCCAGCAGGGGCCTCAACCTGGGCACCAGGTAGAGGCCCAGGACAATGGTGATCGCGAAGAAGACCAGGATCCGCGCACCCAGGGCCAGAAGATCGGCGAGTCCCGGAAAGCTGCCCGTACGCACCACGGCGAGCAGCACCGCCAACAGCACCAGGCTCAGCACGTCGTCGAAAATGGCGGCCGAGACGATGGTCCGGCCGGTGCGCGTGTCGAGCTGGTTCAGGTCGATGAGGATCTTGACCGCCACCGGGACCGCGGTGATCGCCAGCGCCGTACCCACGAACAGCGCCTGCACCAGCTTGAGTTCGGAGTCCGGCAGGAACAGCCAGGCGAATCCGAATCCCGACACCAGGGGCACCAGAAACCCGCCCAGGGCGACCGCGAAGGCGGTCATGCTGCCCTCGGCCAGCTCCCGGGGCTTCAGTTCGATGCCGGCAAAGAGCATCAGAAAGAAGATCGCCAGGTCGGTGATCGCCAGGAAGACTTCATTGTCGGGCAGATCGGCGAGCACCGGAAAAAGACCACTGCTCTGCGCCACCACCAGGCCCAGGGCGATGCCTGCGACCAGTTCACCCACCAGCGTGGGCTGGCCGAGACGCGCGGCGATCTCTCCGCCCAGCCGGGTCAGCACCAGCAGCACCAGCAGGATGTAAAGCAATTCCATTCGATTGCCGCTCCTGGATCTCGGGTTCGCGCGGAATCCGCCATCCGCTGCGCCGCCGGCGCCGCGTGGACCAATCACGGCACGACACCTGGGCATGCTAACCCAGTCGGCGGGTCGGCCCCCACTCTCGCCCGGGACCTGCCCCAAACCGCGAACCCCGGGCCGCGGGCGCTGTCGTAGCGATCAACCCCGGGGCTATCCTGAGACCCTATGAGAACCTTTGCCTGTCACTGCGGGAATACCCTGTTCTTTCGCAATCTGGGCTGTGCCCGATGCGGCCGTCAGGTCAATTTTTTACCCGATCAGCAGCGCCTGAGCGCGGTGGCGCCGGCGGCCGACGGCACCCTGGTGCCGGTGAGCCCGGGGGCCGTGGTGCGGCCCTACCGGCAATGCCACAACCAGCTCCAGCACCAGGTATGCAACTGGTTGATCCCAGCCGCCGAGCCGACCGCGATGTGCGTGGCGTGCCGCCTCAATCGCACCATCCCGGACCTTTCGATACCGGGCAACCTGGAGCTCTGGCAACGCCTGGAGGTGGCCAAGCACCATACCGTCTACAGTCTGCTGCAGCTGGGACTGCCGGTCCTCGACCAGCAATGCGACCCGGTCAACGGCCTGGCCTTCGAGTTTCTGGCCGACAGCACGCCAGACAGCGAATTCACCGAGCCGCTGTACAGCGTCCCGCCGGTGGTCACCGGCCACGACAACGGCGTGGTCACCATCAATCTCGCGGAAGCCGACCCGGTTGCGCGCACCCGGATCCGCCGCGATATGGGCGAGGGGTACCGCACCCTGCTCGGCCACTTCCGCCACGAAGTCGGGCATTACTACTGGCAGCAGCTGGTCGCGGGGAGCGGCGACCTGGCGGGTTTTCGCAACCGCTTCGGCGACGAGCGCGCCGACTATGGCACGGCCCTGCAGGCCTATTACGCCCAGCCGACCCCGCGGCAAGTGCCACCGCAATACATCAGCGCCTACGCCAGCTCCCACCCCTGGGAGGACTGGGCGGAATGCTGGGCGCACTATCTGCACATGGTCGATACGCTGGAGACCGCGGCCGATTTTGGCCTGCATATCAACGATCGCCTGCTCGAACACAGGCCCGATCCGGAAACCCCGGTGCCGATCGGCAACCCCGGCGACGACTTAGCGGCCATGCTCGAAGACTGGCACCGGCTCAGCGTCGCCATCAACGCGCTCAATCGCAGCATGGGTGCGGAAGACCCCTATCCTTTCGTGATCACCCGGGGGGTCGAGGAGAAGTTGGAATTCGTGTACCGGATCATCGCCCGGGCGCGCCGCCGACCGGGGCTGGAGTACTGAAGCCGCCGTTCAGGCGGAAGTCAGCGGTTCGTCTTCACGCAGGCTGCCGCCGCCGTGAGCGCCATGCTCGGTGGCCAGAATCCAGCGATCGACGCGGGCTTGGCGCCATTCCTCATCCATGTCGACCGGTGCCTCGCCGGCCACCAGCTGCCCCGGAGACAGATAATCGTGGAGCTCGCGCATGTTGCGCACCCGCAGGTTGTCCACCCGCCGGAAAATGTGGTCGGGCGCCAGTTCGGCGGGCGAATGCAGGCCCATGGCACCGAGCAACTCCATGAACCCCTTGATCGTTGCGGTCTGGTAGTTCGCCACCCGGACTCGCTTGTCGGCGACGTCGAGTCCATAGGTCAGCGCCGGATCCTGGGTGGTGATCCCCGTGGGACAGGTGTTGGCATTACAGCGCAGCGACTGGATGCAGCCCAGCGCGAACATCATGCCGCGCGCGCTGTTGCACAGGTCGGCGCCAATCGCGAGGGCACGAATCATGTGGAATCCGGTGATGATCTTGCCACTGGCAATGACCCGGATCTGATCGCGCAGGCCGGCGCCCACCAGCGCGTTGTGGACGAAGACCCAGGCGTCCCGGGCAGGCATGCCCATCGAATTGGAAAATTCCAGGGGCGCGGCGCCGGTACCGCCCTCGCCGCCATCGACGGTGATGAAGTCCGGATAAATGCCGGTTTCCAGCATGGCCTTGCAGATCGCGAAGAAATCCGTGCGCCGACCAATGCACAGTTTGAACCCGACCGGCTTGCCGCCGGACAGTTCACGCAGCCGGGCGAGAAATTCGAGCAACCCTGTGGGACTGTCGAACTCCGGGTGTCCAGGCGGCGAAATCACCGTCTCGCCAGCCTTGAGCAGGCGGATCCGGGCAATCTCCGGCGATACCTTGACGCCGGGCAGCACGCCGCCGTGACCCGGCTTGGCGCCTTGCGACAGCTTCAGCTCGATCATCTTCACCGCATCGCGACAGGCTTGATCGGCAAAGGCCTCGGGGTCGAAGCGGCCGGCGCGGGTGCGGCAACCGAAATATCCGGTGCCGATCTGCCAGATCAGGTCGCCGCCCTCTGCCCAGTGCGCGTCGGAGATCCCCCCTTCGCCGGTGTTGTGGGCGAAGCCGCCGATCCGCGCGCCGCCATTGAGCGCCCGTATCGCCGGCGCGGACAGCGCGCCGAAGCTCATCGCCGAGACATTGAGCAGGGACGCGAGATAGGGTTGGCGGCACTGGTCGTTGCCGATGCGAACGCGCGGCGGCTCACCCAAGCCGTGGTGCGCTGCCATGGAGTGGCTGGCCCATTCGTAGCCGATGCCATATACGTCCCTCTGGGTGCCCAGAGGCTGGGTTTCCAGCTCTCCCTTGGCGCGCTGGTAGACGATGGCCCGAAACTCCCTTTCCACCGGATAGGCGTCAACGTTGCTGTCGATGAAGTACTGCTGGATCTCCGGGCGGATACGCTCCATCAGATAGCGGAGATGGCCGATGATGGGAAAGTTGCGCAACACCGTGTGACGCCTTTGCAGAGCGTCGTGAAAACCGAGTACGGCCAGCGGCACGATCAGCGCCAGCAGCCACAGCGCCTGGAGCGTAACCAAGGCCGCCGCCGCGGTCAGCGCGACCATCAGGACCAGCAGGTAGAGCAGTCGGCGGCGGATCATCGCTCGCACCCCGGGCGCGCAGCGCCGCGCGGTGTCCTGGTTGGCATGACGCGCATAACAGACCTCAGAGGAAGATGCTGCGGGGCAACAGGGCACTGACCACGAAATTGGGCGAGTTCACCACATTGCTCAGGCGCAGGTCGGCGGCGACGCTGCAGATCACATAGGCTTGCTCGGCATCGTAACCACGCGCCTCGAGCAGGTCCATCAGGTTGAGCAGGGCATTGCGGCTGGCAAGCTCCAGATCGCCAGCCCGGTTCTCCCCACCGGCGGTAATCGGCATGCCCATGGCGCCCAGCGCCGCGCCGGCGGCCGGCTGCGCGGGCAGTTCGAACACCGGCCCCAGATCCGGCCGACCGGCCGCCCATCCCTTGTGCAACCGGAATCTCAGGCGCACCGTCGCGCCCATCTCGATCGCGGTGGCGCACACCTCGCCATCGCCCTGGGCGAAGTGGGCATCACCGGCGGAAAACAGGGCCCCCTCCACATACACGGGAAGCAGCAGGCGCGCACCCCGGGTCAGCTGGCGGACATCGAAGTTGCCGCCGTTCTCCCGCGGCGGAATGGTGCGTAGCCCGGCAGCGGCGCAGGCACCGCCCGGCACCGCGCCGCAGGCGTCGGGCAACTGTGCCTCACCGCCCAGTTCCACCAGGCGCTGCTCGCGCGCCGACCAACGCTCGAGCAGCGCCGCCGAGGGCGCCACCGCGGATACCCCCAGGAAGGGAGCGCCCGGGATGCGGATGCCGGGCAGGCGCTCGGCCGTGGCCCAGCCGTCGGCGATCTGCCAGTGCACCAGGTAGGGATCGGGAAAGCGATCGCGCAGCAACCCGAAGCCGGGCAGGATGCAGGACACCCCGTGCGGCTGGGGTTCGATAGCGAGAAATTCGATTTCCAGGCCATCCCCGGGCGCCGCGCCCTCGATCCACAGCGGGCCGGTCAGCGGGTGCACGCGGCCGCCGTCCATGCGGCCGACATCGCGATCCGCGCTGCCGGGCGGCAGCTGGCCGTCGAAGGCATCGCGGGTTTCCAGGAGGATCTCTTCGCCCGGCGCCAGCGCACAGATCGGCGCGATCTCCGGATGGAAACGGTTGTGGCCGGTGTGAGGCTCCTCGGCCAGGGGCCTGCTCCGGTCGATACCTATCCGCTGCATGGATTCCCGGTGCTCGCGCTGGAACCGCCAAGGCTAACAAGATCCTCCACCGCCTGCACAAACCCGCCAGTTACGGCCGGGCGCTGCGCAGCGGAAACCGGCCCCGCGATCCACTGCCGATCGCGAAACGAACTTTCCGCCATGACCATGAGTCCCATCCTTCGTCACTCAACGATCGGGATACACCCATGACCATTCATCTCGCCTTGCAGCCGCTGCTGGCGCTGATCGCCGGCATTCTCATCCTGGTGATGCCGCGCCTGCTCAACTTCATTGTCGCCATCTATCTGATCGTGGTGGGCTTGACCGGCATCCTGAATCTCTAGTGCCACGCGGCTATACGGCGGCCGATCGATACCTGCGTTTCGATCAATACCTCACCGCAAGCCGGCGCGAACCGAGCCGGTTGCGGATGCTTCTCTTCAATATCCGCGGTCGGCTGGCCGAACTCTGCAAGGGCTTCGACTACCCGGACCACGCCCGACGCTGGGCACAACCGCGCGGCACGGGCTGGAAACCGAGCAGGGAATTTGCTGTAGTCCCTCCCCGACAGACTTCTTGGCAGCCCTTGCCCATGTCCGAGCTACGGCAAGTCGTCGCCGACCTGCGCGCCGAAGGCGACGAACTCCACGAATTCCTCCGCCCCCTCGACGACCATGACTGGTCGCTGCGCACCAGATTCAAGGACTGGACCATCAACGATGTGATCGCCCATCTCTACTTCGGCGACCACCTGGGGCTCACCTCTCATCGCAGTGGCGACCAATTCCGCGCTTTCATGGCCCGGGTTCAGGAGTCCGGGCTCTCCCTGGTGGAATTCACCCGGCGCTGGCTGAGCGACCTATCCGGGCCGCCGCTGCTGCAAAGCTGGCACGAGCAATTTGTCACCATGTGCGACCTGTTCGCGGCGAGCGACCCCGATCAGCGGCTCACCTGGGCGGGGCCGAGCATGGGCATCCGCATGTTCGCCACCGCCCGGCTGATGGAAACCTGGGCGCACAGCTGGGCGATCTACGATCGCCTCGGGATCGCCAAGCCCGAAACCGACCGCATCCGCCATATCGTCGCGATCGGCGCCCGCACCTACGGCTGGACCTTCGCCAACCGCAGCCTGGCGGAGCCCGGCCCGGCGCCCCAGCTGGTGCTGGAGGCACCTTCGGGAGCGCGCTGGGAGTGGCACCAACCCCAGCAGCAGAACTGCATTCGAGGCACCGCGATCGAGTTCTGCCAGGTGGTCACCCAGGTGCGCAACATCGCCGACACCGGACTCGAGGTGGTCGGCGAGCCCGCCCGCGCCTGGATGGCGATCGCGCAGTGTTTCGCCGGCCCGCCGGAGGCGCCGCCGGCGCCCGGGACAAGACGCCGGGAAACCTGAGCGCTCAGGCGCTGGCCGCCTCGAAGGCCTTGAGGTCGAAGTACTCGCGCCAGCCGGTGATCTTGCCGGCAGCGTCGAATTCCAGGATGCCCATCACCGGCAGCGAGTGCCGCCTGCCCTTGTGGCTCCAACCGTCCGCCCGCTCGGTCACCACGGTATCGCCGGCACAGACGACCTTGAGCAGATCAAAGGTCATGTCGTCGCCGGCGGCGACGAATTTCGCCACCGCCTTGCGAATGGGCTCGCGGCCCTGTATCGGCTTGAACGGAATGTTGTGATAGACGCCGTCCGGGGCAAAGGCGGCGGTGATGGCCTCGACGTCCTTGCGCTCCCAGGCCTGGAAGAACTCGCGGGTGAGCTGCAGGTTGCGCTCGGTGGCATCGGTAGCGGCGGTTACCACTTGACTGGTTGCGGCCATGGCGGATTTCCTCTTTTTGATTCATTAGCGTTATGGGATTCTGAATTCCGGTCGCGGGCTCGGGCCCGCGGTGGTCACCCGAGTTTAGTGGGCCACTATAGCCCTCGGCCACCGCGCACCGCCAACGCCATCGGCGCCCACCAAAGGGGCTGGCGGTCGCGCGCTGCTTTGGCATAGGCTGGAGCGCAATTCCGATAACAACAGGGTAGGCAGCCATGAACGCACCACAGCTCCAGGTCTTCGCCGACGACTTCGTTTTTCTGGAAGGGCCGCGCTGGCGCTTCGACAGACTCTGGGTCTCCGACGTCAATGGGAAGCGGGTCTATACCCTGACCGAAGACGGCGCGCGCAGCCTCTGTGTCGAGGTGCCGGCACGGCCTTCGGGCATCGGCTTCCTGCCGGACGGCACCCCGCTGGTGGTGTCGATGAAGGATCGCACCCTGCAACGGGTGGAAAACGGTCGTCTGGTTGAACACGCCAGCGTTGCCCATCTGGTCGAGGGCGAGATCAACGACATGGTGGTCGACAGTCGCGGCAACGCCTATGTGGGCAGCATGGGCTACGACCTGTTCGGCGGCGCCGACTTCAAGCCCGGCAATCTGGTATTGGTGACCCCGAGCGGAGAGGCCCGTGTGGTGGCCGAAGACCTGCATTTCCCCAATGGCCCGGTAGTCACCCCCGACAACCGCACCCTGGTGGTCGCCGAGAGCTGGGGCAAGCGGCTGACCGCCTTCGCCATCGAAGCCGACGGCACCCTGAACGGGCGCCGGACCTTCGCCGACCTGGGCGACTACACCCCGGATGGCATCACCCTGGACGCCGAGGGCGCGATCTGGGTGGCCGCGTTCGCCAACAACGCCTTCGTGCGGGTGCGCGATGGTGGCGAGATCGCCGAGGTGATCCCGACGGGCGACCGCCGCGCGGTCGCCTGCACTCTGGGCGGGGCGGATCTGCGCACGCTCTACGGCCTCACCTTCGCCGGCGAGATGAAAGATATTGGCAAGGGCCTGCGGGCATCGCGGATCGAAACGGCGCGGGTCGCCGTAGCCGGAGCCGGCTCGCCCTGAGCGGCGGCACCGCCTCGCCCCGCACACCGATCAGGACTACCGATCAGCAATCAGGACTATCAATCAGGACTTGGGCGGCTTCTTGCGAAACACCATACTTTCCTCGTTGACTTCGACTCTACAGCCGTTCTGGGCCGCGAGACGGCGCGCCAGGGGTACATAGGCGAACCTGTCCATGGGATCCTCGATCGAGGCTCGGAAGTCTTCGCGGGACACCTCGAAGGATTCACCTGCCGCCAGCTTTGAGATCTGCTCTGCATAGCTGCTCATGGGCTTTTCTCCTGTCGTTATTGTCGCTACCGAACAACACCACAGTCACAGTCGCAATCGAGGCTAGCAAAATCGGGCAATGCCGCCAATATCGCCCGCGCACGGGATTCGTGACCGGACGGCCTGTCGGACTTTCCGCGGCTTGGTCAACAAAAGGCTGGCAGAGCCAGCCCGTCGGTCAGCTTGCGCCCGGCCGTCAGAATTTATATCCCACCCCCAGCATATAGACCCAGGGGTCGATATCGACGTCAGCGGTGATGCGGTTGGCGGCGAATTTGAAGGTGGCATCGGTATCGATGTCCAGATACCAGACCGAAGCCCCTACCAGCCAATGGTCGTCCAACTGGTAATCCATCCCCAGCTGCCCGGCCCAACCCCAGGAATTGTCCAGGTCGAGGTCGCCGGATCCGAACAGGTTTTCCAGCTCACCGTCCACCTGTTCGTCGAAGAACAGGGTGTAGTTCACACCGACCCCGACATAGGGCTGCCAGCGCGAAGCGCCGTCGAGGGGAAAGTACTGCAGCGTCAGAGCCGGCGGCAGATGTTTGATGGACCCGGCGTCGACACCGACTCCCTTGGCCCTGATGTCGTGTTCGAAAGGCGTGGCCGCCAGCAGGCCGAGCCCCCAGTCCGGGGTGAGCATATAGGTGAAGGTCAGGCCCAATTGCTCGTTGTTGTCCACGCCGGCCTCGGTGCCCGGCAGAACCGCGCCATCCAGCTTCAGCGCGCCGCTATCCTCATTGGGCTGTACCGAGGCAACCCCGGCGCGCACGATGAAATCTCCCGGCTGATAGGCTGCCGCCTTACCCGTGGCCAGCACGCCCAAAACCACCAAAACCACCGCTGAACAGTTTTTCATGCTTACTTCCCGTCTTGTGGATCGACGGGGACATTGCAGCAGCTGCGATGCGCACGACACTTGACCGAAATTAGCCGGCAGCCAACCCCGCGCTTGATCCGGGGCAAGGTTTGGTCGATTTCAGGGAGTTCCGCCCCGCTTGCCGGCCCGCACCAGGGTCACATCGGCCGGCCCTGTCCAGCGACGCTGACTGGGCAGGGCCGCCGCTATCTACCCCCACCCAGGCAGGGCGGCGAGGCCGGCGCCTCGCCCCGCGCCGCCCACTCGGCGGGCGTGTAGGCGTGCAGGGCAAGGGCGTGAACCGGGCCGGCGAGCAGTTCGGCGAGCAGCTGATTCACGCGCCGGTGGCGTTGGATGCGGGACAGGCCGGCAAAGGCTTCGGCGACCAGAATGACCTTGAAATGGGTCTCGGAACCCGGCGGCACATTGTGCTGGCCGCTCTCGTTGATGACTTCGAGCAGCGCGGGTCTCCAACAAGCTGGGCCTGGAGGCGGACCCGCACAACTTTCTGCTGA
>CAJXRS010000036.1 GCA_913060555.1 uncultured Gammaproteobacteria bacterium
ATGTGTATAAGAGACAGGGGATGGGCGACACCTGGCCGCTTTTCACGATAGACTTGGCTGCGCGCAACAGCACGGAGATTCCCATGCGTTCTCTTTCGGCCTTCCGCGGCTTCCTCTACAAGCTCGCGCGCATTCTCGGCGATGCCCAGGCGGTCAAGAAAGGCCGCGTCGGCAAACGCATCGCCCGGCGGGTTGCCGGCAAGCTGACGGGGCGTGGGCTGGGCAAGCTGTTCAAATGATCCCGCTCGCCGGCACAGGCCGGATAGGGAGCATTCAAGGTGCCCTCGGTCTTCTGCGGCTGGCTGGATAGCGCCTTGTCGATGCCGGCCTCGGCGAGGCCGGGCTATCGTCTCTAGGCGGTTATTCTTGGTGACTGCTCAGGCGCGGGCGGCCTTTCCCCGCACGCCTCGATGCAGCCCCCAGCGTTTCCTTCCGCGCCTGTATCAATTTCCCCAGCAGCTGCTCGGTGCGGATCCGGCAAATGAAACCGGTGCGGATCCGGCAAATGAAACGCATGAATCACAACCGCATACCGGGCATTTGGCGGCTGTCAAGCGTTCCAGCGTTCGGGGACGGGTGGTGGGACAATCCGTTTTTCCAGGCGCAACCCAATGATTTTCATAATGATTTGGCGGAGGGGCAGGGATTCGAACCCTGGGTGCCTTTCGACACGTCGGTTTTCAAGACCGGTGCTTTCAACCGCTCAGCCACCCCTCCAGAGGGCGGCCATTATACCTCTGGCGAGAGGGGCGACAAGGCTGGCTGCGGGATGCCGGAGATCAATGCGCCAACAGGCCGCGCTCGAGGTACAGGGGATCGTATTCAAAAACCAGCTTTCGATCAGTGAGCAGCAGTTGATCCCGCTTGTCGGCGTAGATCTGCCGGGACAGTAGATCCCGGATCAGGTTGAGGCGCGCCTTGCGCTTGTGATCGGCCCGCACCAGAATCCAGGGCGCCAGCGGGTGGTGGGTGCGGGCGAGCATGGCATCCCGTGCGGTGGTGTAATCGTCCCAGTACTGCTGGGCGCTGGCGTCGATCGGACTGACTTTCCACTGCTTGAGCGGGTCGATTCTGCGCTCTTCGAGTCGCTCGCGCTGGGTTTCGCGCCCAATGTCCAGGTAGTACTTGAGCAATTGAATCCCGGAGCGCACCAGCATCGACTCGAACTCGACTACGGTGTCGATGAATTCCAGGTATTCGGTCTCGGTGCAGAAATCCATCACCCGTTCCACCCCGGCGCGGTTATACCAGCTGCGGTTGAACAGCACGAGTTCACCGGCGCTGGGCAGATGTGGCACATAGCGCTGGAAGTACCAACTGGTGCGCTCGCGGTCGGAGGGTTTGCCCAGTGCTATCACGCGGGTATCGCGGGGGCTCAGATGCTGGACGATGCGCTTGATGACGCCGTCCTTCCCGGCGGTATCGCGCCCCTCCAGGATCACCAGAACCTTGCGCCCGTCGGCGATGATGTCGCGCTGCAGCCGCACCAGTTCGATTTGCAGTTCGCGCAACTGGTGTTTGTAGCCTTTGTCTTTGTCGGCCATGGCAGTCAGCAACACCCGCCGCCGACGCTACCATCGTAGGGGTCGGTCCAGTGGGGCAGATCCAGCATCAGCCCGCGCTCCGCGGCCAGCCCCAGCGCCAGATGTGGATCTATCACCCTGGGCCCGGACCGGGTGACCTTGAAGGTCGCTCCCTGGCCCGCGGCCAGCGCGCGTTCGCGATCGCCGTCGAAGGCGATGATGCCCGGGCCCTCGACAAAGGTGTTCTCGCCCAGCGCAAGGCGGCGGTGACCCCGGATATGGGCGGAGCGGAACAGGCCCGGCGATACCGGCGCGCGCAGCAGGCGCCCCCCGGCCTGATGATCACAGAAATCCACCCTTACCCCGAAATCATCGGCAAAGCCTGTGGGGCAGAGCAGTCCTCCCAATGGCGACATGCCCACGGCGTCGGGTTCGGCGCGGGTCAGGATCAGGGTTTCCATGAATTTGGGCTCGAAAGGCCCCAGGTTGCCGATCCGGTCGCCGCGCAGCAGCAGTGCATCGATCAGCGCCAGATCGGGATCCTCGCCCTCGATGGCGAGTTCCACGATCTTGGCGCGGGGCGCGACTTCCGCCGCAGGTATTCGGCCGGCAGCCACCAACCCGGCGGCAAGGCCGGCGACCGTGGGTTCGATCCACCAGGGAAAGACATTGTTGGTGCCCGTCGAAAGTGGCATCAATACGGCATCGGGCCAGGTCTTGGTCACCGCGCGGCTGGTACCGTCGCCACCCAGCACGACCAGCACCTCGCAGCCGCGCTCACGCATCGCGCGAACCGCTGCCACGGTATCCCGGGCGTTGTGTTCGATAGGGGTCCGGACCTCCTCCATAGCGACATCCAATTGCAGATGCTCGACCGCGGCAATGGCCAGACGTCGCGGTTCCCAGGGAATCAGCAGGCGCTCACAGCCGGCCGCCGCGGCGGCCACGGCGATGCGGGCGATCTGGTTGCGCTTGCTCTCGTGACTGACAGTGTCGGCGCGCGCCGTCAGGCGGCGGCTGTCGCGCCCCGACAGCGGGTTGACGACGATTCCCAAAGTCCCCATGGTGAAATCCTATACGGCTGCTCGGTCGCATTATAGGCAACCGGAGCCGGAGTCTTGGAATAAGGTTTTGGCTACACTCCGACCAAAGACCCGGGAACCGTACCATGCTCAAGATCACGCGAATCAATCACAGTGCCATCAACACCCGCGACGAACTGGACGCGATGCGGCATTTCTATGTGGAAGTGCTTGGCGTCCAGACCGTGGAGCGCGACATTCCGGCCAAATTTGCTGAGCGTATACCTGGCTTCTGGATGCAGTTTCCCAACGGTCAAATGCACGTAATTCAGTATGATCGACAGGGCTCGGGGATGTTGCCGGGCATGAGCTGCCAACATGCCGATCCCATGGGGCCCCACACCGCCTTCTATGTGGAGGACATCGAGGCCGCCGCTGCCCACCTGGAAACCCAGGGCGTCCCCTTCGACCGTTTCGATCGCTTCGTCTTTACCCGGGACCCGGCCGGAAATACCGTAGAGTTTCAGCAGGATCCGGAGCTTGAAGGGCCGGTGGCGGGGGGCAGGGGCGCATGAAGATCTATTTCTGCCGCACTGGACTGGGCGCGATCCGCGATCTGCTGCAAAGGGAATTGCCGCACGACGAAGTGCTGGAATGTGCTCCCGAACACCTCCCCGAGGTGATCGGCACGGCCGATGTGCTCATTCCCACCATCACACCGCTGGATGCCAGGGTGCTTGCCGGCAGCGTGCGCCTGGTGCAACAGTTCGGTGCCGGGCTGGATACGGTGGACATTCCCGCAGCCACCGCGAAGGGGATCTATGTGGCCAATGTGCCGGCCGCTGGTACGGGCAACGCGGAGTCCGTGGCCGAGATCGCGGTGTTGCTGATGCTGGCCCTGGCGCGACGCTTTCCCGCCACCCAGGAGAGCCTGCGCGCCGGGCGCGTCGCCACGCCCATCGGCAGGGCATTGCAGGAGCGCACCGCGGTCATCGTCGGTTTCGGAGGCATCGGCCGTGAAACCGCCCGCCGCCTGCAGGGCTTCGGCATGCGACTGATCGCGGTCTCGCGGCGCGGGCCCAAGAACACTGCCGAGGAAGCCGAGGTGCCCGTGGCCCACCATTACTCCCAGCAAGGCCTGCATGAGGCGCTGCGGGAGGCGGATTTCGTGGTGTTGGCGCCGCCACTGAACGAGGAGACCCGCGGCTTGATGGGAGCGGCCGAATTCGCGGCCATGAAACCCTCGGCCTATGTGATCAATGTCGCCCGGGGCGGGGTGATCGACCATGGCGCCTTGCTGGAGGCGCTGCGCGCGGAGCGTATCGCCGGCGCTGGCCTCGATGTTTTCTGGGAAGAGCCGGCCGATCCACAGGACCCCATCTTTGCGCACAATGTGATCGCCACCCCCCACGTTGGCGGCGCCACCGATCTGGGGTTGCGCGGCATCGCCCGTGGGGTGGCCGCCAATATCGAACGCCTGCGCCGTGGCGAACCACCGGCGAATTGCGTGAACCCGGAAGCCGGTGGTGCCGGCGGAAATCCGGTCAACTGACCCTCAGCCAGACGTCGTCGACGAAAAGCTCCGCCGGCCGGAAGCGGATCTTGTAGTTCATCTTGGCGGAATCGCGGATCCAGAAGCCGAGGTACACATAGCGCTTGCCGCGCACCAGTACCGTTTCCAGTTGCTTGAGGATGGCGAAGGTGCCCAGACTGCGGCGGCCCTCGTCGGGATCGAAATAGGTATAGATGGCCGACAGGCCATTGCGCAGCCAATCGGTCACCGCGCAGCCCAGCAGCCGGCCGCGATCGCGGAACTCCATGAAGCTGGTCGAGTGCCAGGGCCGGCCGATGAAGTCCTGATACTGGGCCCGTGACGGAGGATACATATCGCCTTCGCTGTGCCGGGCACGGATATATCGCTCGTACAGCGGATAGTGCTCCTCTATGTCCACCCGGTCGGTCAGCTCGACGGCCACATCCCGGTTGCGCCTGAGGCATTTGCGCTGTTCCCGCGAGGGCCGGAAATTCTCGGCATCGATACGGATCGGGATACAGGCCTTGCAGCTAGCGCAGCGCGGCGTATAGATGTAACGCCCACTGCGCCGGAAGCCCAGGTCCGAAAGCCGGTTGTACAGATCCGCATCCACATTGACCCGGGGATCGACGAAGGCGGTGGTGGCCTGGCGATCCGGCAGGTAACTGCAGGGATGGGGTTCGGTCAAATAGAGACGGAGTTTTTCCAGGTCCGGACTGACGTCACGGGTCATGGCACTGCTCCGGTGTCTGCTGGAGGCCAACCATACCGGATATGGCCTCATCTGGCCAAGCCGGACGCGGACCGGCAAGTGCCTCGTGCAGCACGGCGAGGAACGCTCTCCGGGGTATGCCGCGCGCACCCATGGCGGTCAGGTGCGGGTTGGGAATCTGACAATCGATGAGCCGGAAACCGCCGGCGGCCAGGCCCCGCGCCAGATGGATGAGCGCCAGCTTGGAGGCGTTGGGGCGCGCACTGAACATGGATTCGCCGCAGAACACCGCGCCGACAAGGACACCATAAAGCCCGCCGGCCAGCTCCCCGTCGAGCCAGCATTCGACGCTGTGGGCGTGGCCAGCGCTGTGCAGGGTTTCGTAGGATGCCACCATCTCCGGCACGATCCAGGTATCAGGTGCGTCGGAGCGCGGCGCGGCGCAGGCGCGAATCACCGCGCCGAAAGCATGATCGGTGGTGATCCGGTAACCGCCACGCCGGCACAGTCGCGCCATCGACCGGCTGATGTGAATGTGCTCCGGGTAGAGTACCGCGCGCGGATCCGGGCTCCACCACAAGGGCGGCTGCCCCGACTCGAACCAGGGAAAGATACCGCGTTGGTAGGCTGCGAGCAGGGTCTCGACGCCCAGGTTGCCACCGATGGCGAGCAGGCCGTTGGGATCGCGCAGGGCGCTTCCCGGCGGCGGAAACACCGGATCCAGGGGATCCAGAATCGGCAATTCCATCGGACCCGTATTCTCAGGCCTGCCGGTCGAGGAAACGCTCCGCGTCCAGCGCCGCCATGCAGCCGGTGCCCGCCGAGGTCACCGCCTGGCGGTAGACGTGGTCGGCGACATCGCCGGCGGCGAAGACTCCGGGCACGCTGGTCATCGTGGCGTCGCCTTCCAGGCCGCCGCGTACCCGCAGGTAACCGTTTTCCATGTCCAGCTGGCTCGCAAAGATTCCCGTGTTCGGCGTGTGGCCGATGGCGATGAAAATACCCTCCACGCTCAGCTCCGTGGCTGCGCCCGTGTCCGTGGCGCGAACCCGGGCGCCGGTCACCCCGCTGGTATCTCCCAGCACTTCGTCCAGAGTATGGTTCCACAGCAGCCGCACCCTGCCGGACTCCGCGCGTTCAAACAGCTTCTGCTGCATGATCTTCTCAGCGCGCAGCTGATCGCGGCGATGAACCAGGGTGACCTCGGAGCAGAGGTTGGCGAGGTAGAGGGCTTCCTCGACCGCGGTGTTGCCGCCGCCGATTACCGCAACCTTGCGATCCCGGTAGAAGAACCCGTCACAGGTGGCGCAGGCGCTCACCCCCCGGCCCATGAAGGCCTGCTCCGAGGGCAGGCCCAGATAGCGGGCGCTGGCGCCGGTGGCAATGATGAGGGCATCACAGCTGTAGTGCTGGCTGCCTTCCAGGCGAAACGGCCGTTCGCTCAGATCGACCCGTTCAATATGATCAGAAATCACTTTTGTATCAAAGCGTTCTGCATGTTTTTGCATGCGGATCATTAATTCCGGGCCCTGCACCCCGTCAGCATCTCCCGGCCAGTTGTCGACATCCGTGGTGGTGGTCAGCTGGCCGCCGGCCTCAATGCCGGTGATCACCGCGGGTTCCAGGTTGGCACGCGCGGCGTAGACCGCGGCGGCCCATCCCGCCGGTCCCGAACCGAGGATGATGAGGCGATGGTGTTGGGTGTCCGGCATGTTGTGGTCCTGTCGAGCGCGAAGCGTAATGGGTGGGGGCTATGATAAGGGATACAAGGCTGACCGCGGGAGCACGGCCAAGCGTGCCACTGTGATGCATTACACTATCGCACTTTCCCGCTGCAGCCGGATCCGAAATTACCTTGGCAACATCCAGATCCAGGTCGTCAAAGCGCCCACAGTCGTCCGCTCCGGAAGCGTTGCGCCGGCGAATCACGCTGGTGCGGCGCGAAGGCGCGTTTCTCGGCTGGATGCTGATCGCTGCCTATCTGCTGCTCGCCCTGGCGTCCTATCACCCAGCCGACCCCGGTTGGTCCAGCACAGGCAAGGGCGACGGTTATCGCAATCTCGCCGGCCCCTTCGGTGCCTGGCTGGCGGATGTGGGCTACGCCCTGCTCGGCTGGCTGGCACTGCTCGTCCCCATTCTGGTGGCGGTTCGCGCCTGGCAGGCGTTCCGCGCCCGGCAACGCGAAGCCTGGGTTTTCGACGGTCTGACCTTCGTGCTGCGCCTGGTCGGGCTGGTCCTGCTGATCGCTGCCGGCAGCGCCTTGATCGATCTCCAGTACGGTGGCGCCGGCGATCAGCTGCGGTTCGGCGGGGGCGGCATCATTGGCGCCACGATTGCGGGAGCAGCGGCCAACAGCTTCGGGCATGCCGGCAGCACGCTGCTATTACTGGGCGCCTTCCTGTTCGGGGTCACCGTGTTCACCGATCTCTCCTGGCTGGCGCTGGCGGATCATCTGGGCCGCCTGTGCCTGGTCGCCTGGGAACGAGGTACCGAACTGCTGCGCTCGCGCAGGTTACTGGCGGAACAACAGAAACAGACCCGCAACGTGGTCGAAAGCCGCCGCAAATCCCTACAGCGTGACCGCGAAGTGCGCGCGCAGCGCAAGGAGCCCGTGATCACCTCGAGCGCCGCCAAGATCGAGCCCAGCGCGCGGGTTGAAAGGGAACGTCAGCAGCCGTTGTTTCGCGACACCCCGGCCGAAGGTCTGCCGCCCATCGATCTCCTCGACGCATCGCCGCCCACCAACCGCGGCGGCTTTTCCCCCGCAGCGCTGGAGGCGATGTCGCGCAAGCTGGAGCTCAAGCTGCAGGATTTCGGCATCGCCGCCGAGGTGGTCGAAGTCCTGCCCGGACCCGTGATCACCCGTTTCGAACTGCAGCCCGCGCCCGGCGTCAAGGCGAGCCGTATCTCCAATCTCGCCAGGGACCTGGCCCGGTCACTGGCGGTGATCAGCGTCCGCGTGGTGGAGGTCATTCCCGGCAAGTCGGTGGTCGGCATCGAAATTCCCAACGAAACCCGGGAAGTGGTCTATCTGCGCAAGATATTGTCCTCGGCGGCCTACGACAGTGCCCGCTCGCCGCTGACCCTGGCGCTCGGCGACGACATCTCCGGCGAGCCGGTGATCGCCGACCTCGCGCGCATGCCCCACCTGTTGGTGGCCGGCACCACCGGCTCGGGCAAATCCGTCGGCGTCAACGCCATGCTGCTCAGCCTGTTGTTCAAGGCCACCCCGGACGAAGTGCGGCTGATCCTGGTCGACCCCAAGATGCTGGAGCTGTCGGTCTACGACGACATCCCACACTTGCTCACCCCGGTCATCACCGACATGAAGGATGCCGCCACCGGGCTGCGCTGGTGCGTGGGCGAAATGGAGCGCCGCTACCGGCTGATGGCGCAGCTCGGCGTGCGCAACCTGGCCGGCTACAACCGCAAGCTCGAAGAGGCGCGCGCCGCCGGGACACCGCTGCGCGATCCCTCCTGGAACCCCAGCGAGGCATTTTCCACGGAGCACAACCCCGAGGAGGCCCCCGAGCTCGACAGGCTGCCCCATATCGTGGTGGTGATCGACGAATTCGCCGACATGATGATGATCGTCGGCAAGAAGGTCGAACAGCTCATCGCGCGGATCGCCCAGAAGGCGCGGGCGGCGGGCATCCACCTGATACTCGCCACCCAGCGGCCATCGGTGGACGTGATCACCGGGCTCATCAAGGCCAATGTACCGACGCGCATCGCCTTTCAGGTTTCCTCGAAGATCGACTCCCGTACCATTCTCGACCAGAGCGGGGCGGAACAACTGCTCGGCCATGGCGACATGCTCTATCTGCCCTCGGGGACTTCGCTGCCGATCCGGGTGCACGGCGCCTTCGTCGACGACCACGAGGTCCACAAGGTGGTCGCCGAGTGGAAGCGCCGCGGCAGCCCGGATTACCTGAGCGAGATCACCGACGAGGGCGCCACCGGCGCGATCCCGGTGCCGGGTTACGCCGACGCCGAGACGGAAGGCGAGGGCAACAGCGAATCCGATGCCCTCTACGACGAGGCGGTCGAGTTCGTGATCAACAGCGGGCGCGCCTCGATCTCTTCGGTGCAACGCAAGCTGCGCATCGGCTACAACCGCGCGGCGCGCCTGATCGAGGCCATGGAGGCGGCCGGCGTGGTCACCACAATGAACAGCAATGGCAGCCGCGAAGTGCTGGTGCCCAAGCGGGAGCGGGACGGATGAAGCCCTTGCTGCTGGCCGCGGCCTGGCTGCTGCTGAGCGGCGCCCAGAGTGCGGCCCATGCCGAGGCGGACGACTGTCCGCCCGGCGATGCGGTCCTCGAGCAGCACCTCGCCGGGCTGCAAACGCTCAGTGCCAACTTCGAGCAGCGTGTGACCGCCGCCGACGGCCACCCCCTGCAGCAGAGTTCGGGCATATTGCAACTGGCCAGGCCCGGACGCATCTACTGGGTCGCAGAACCGCCCTTCGAGCAGACCGTGGTGTCGGACGGCCAGCGTATCTGGGTATACGACCCGGACCTGGAGCAGGTCACGGTGCGCCCCCTGGCCTCGCAACTGGACAATTCGCCCGCGGCGCTGCTGGTCGGCGATGCCGACCAGGTGCTGGAGGAGTTCCGGATATGCGCGTTCCGGGAAGGTGATATCACCCGCATCCAGCTCCACCCCCTGAACACGGACGCCCTTTACACCGAGATCGAATTGCTGTTCGAAGCGGGAGCGCCGGCCGGGATCCGCATGATCGACAGCCTGGGCCAGCACACGCAGACCACGCTGAGCGCAATCGAGCTCAACCAGCCGCTGGATCCGCAAGTGTTCCATTTCACCCCGCCCCCAGGGGTCGACGTGTTCCGGGATGAATGACACGGCGACCCCGGGCTACGCCCCGCTGGCCGATCGCATGCGCCCGCGCGCGCTGGGCGACTTTGCCGGCCAGGGTCATCTGCTCGCCCCGGGAAAGCCGCTGCGCGCCGCCATCGAGCAGGGTCACTGCCACTCCATGGTGTTCTGGGGGCCGCCGGGCACCGGCAAGACCACCCTGGCGCGCCTGATCGCCGCCCGGGGCGACGCCCATTTCGAGCCAGTGTCCGCGGTGCTCGCCGGCGTCAAGGAAATCCGCGCGGCCATCGCCCGCGCCGAGGCCGAGCGCGCCGCCCACGGCCGCGACACCATCGTCTTCGTCGATGAGGTGCACCGCTTCAACAAGAGCCAGCAGGACGCTTTTCTGCCCTACGTCGAAAACGGCACCATCCTGCTGATCGGCGCGACCACGGAAAACCCCTCGTTCGAACTCAACAACGCACTGCTGTCCCGCTGCCGGGTGTATACCCTCAAAACCCTGGAGGACGACGACATCCGCGCTCTGGTCGGGCGCGCCCTCGCCGATGCCGAACACGGGCTCGGCGGCGCGGTGCAGCTGGATGCTGACGCACTCGAGCTGCTGGTGCGCAGCGCCGACGGCGATGCCCGGCGGGCGCTGAATCTGCTGGAGATCGCCGCCGATCTCGCCTCCGAAGGCAGCATCTCGGAAGCCCTGATGCGCGAAGTCGCCGCCGGCGGGACGCGCCGGTTCGACAAGGGCGGCGAGTATTTCTACGATCAGATCTCGGCGCTGCACAAGTCGGTGCGCGGCTCTTCTCCGGATGCCGCGCTCTACTGGCTGGTGCGCATGCTCGACGGCGGCTGTGATCCCCTGTACCTCGCCCGCCGTCTGGTGCGCATGGCCAGCGAGGACATCGGCAATGCCGATCCCCGGGCGCTGCGCCTGGCGCTGGACGCCTGGGAAGTCCAGGAGCGCCTGGGCAGTCCGGAAGGCGAGCTCAGCCTCGCCCAGGCGGTGATCTACCTGGCGGTGGCGGCCAAGAGCAACGCCGTGTACACCGCCTTTGGCGAGGTGCAGCGCGACATCCGCAAGCAGCCGAGTCACGAGGTGCCGCTGCACCTGCGCAACGCCCCCACGGGGCTGATGAAGGATCTCGACTACGGCTCCGGCTATCGCTACGCGCACGATGAAGCGGACGCCTTCGCCGCCGGGGAGCGCTATTTCCCCGCTGCGCTGGGCGAGCGCAGCTACTACCAGCCGACCGACCGCGGCCTGGAGCGTCAGATCGGCGAAAAGCTGCGCCAGCTGCGCGCGCGCAACGCCGCGGCTCTCAAACACCACGGGCAGGGCAAACCCTGATGCCGCCCTGGCTGGCAGTCGCCGCCGGGGGAGCGCTCGGCGCCCTCGGCCGCTATGGACTCAGCGCCTGGCTGGCGCCCTGGAGTGCCGGGCGCTTTCCCTTCGCGACCCTGGCCGCCAATGTGCTCGGCTGCGCACTGATCGGCGTGCTCCATGTATTGATCGTCGAACGTGCACTGCTGCCGGCGATCTGGCGCGAGTCGCTGATGATCGGTGTGCTCGGGGCGTTCACCACCTTCTCGACCTTTTCGATCGATACCCTGGGCTTGTGGCAGAATCACCAGCCGCTGCTGGCCATCGCCAACGCCGTCGCCAATATGACTCTCTGCCTGGCGGCCGCGGCGGCGGCCATGGCCCTGACACGCCTCTCCCTGTAGCCGACCGGAAGCTTCCATCCATGCTCGACCCCAAACTCATGCGCGCCGATCTCGCCGCCGTCGCCGACCGCCTGCAACAGCGGGGATTCTCACTGGATACCGATGCCTTCGCCAACCTGGAGGCGGAGCGCAAGGCATTGCAGGTGGAAACGGAACAACTGCAGGCGCGGCGCAACGCCAGCGCCCGCAACATCGGCAAGGCCAAGGCCGCGGGGGAGGACATCGCGCCGCTGCTGGCGGCGGTCGAGGCCGACAAGGCACGCCTCGATCAGTTGGCCAGCCAGTTGCAGCAGGTGCAGCAGCGACTGGACGACTTCCTGAGCCGGCTACCCAACCTGCCCGACCCGGATGTGCCCGACGGCCAATCGGAAGCCGACAACCGCGAAGTGCATCGCTGGGGCACGCCGCGCAGGTTCGAGTTCGCGGTCCGCGACCACGTCGATCTGGGCGCCGAGCTGGGGCAACTGGATTTCGAGGCCGCCGCCCGCATCACCGGCGCGCGCTTTACCGTGCTGTCCGGCCCCCTGGCGCGGCTGCAGCGCGCCCTGACCCAGTTCATGCTCGATCTGCACACCACCGAGCACGGCTACCGCGAGGTCTATGTTCCCTACCTGGTCAACGCGCAATCGTTGTTCGGTACCGGGCAGCTGCCCAAGTTCGCCGAGGATCTGTTTCGCATCGCAGGAGAGACGCCCTGGTATCTCATTCCCACCGCGGAAGTGCCGGTCACCAACCTCGCCCGCGACCAGATCCTCGCCGCCGAACAGTTGCCGGTGCGCTATGTCTGTCACAGCCCCTGCTTCCGCAGCGAGGCCGGCAGCCACGGCCGCGACACCAGGGGCATGATTCGCCAGCACCAGTTCGAGAAGGTCGAGCTGGTACAGCTGATCGAACCCGCGCAGTCGGCAACCGCGCTGGAGAGCCTGCGCCGCCACGCCGAGACCGTCCTCGAGCGTCTGGAGCTGCCCTATCGCACCGTCGTCCTGTGTGGCGGCGATCTGGGCTTCGCCGCAGCCAAGACCTATGACCTGGAAGTCTGGCTGCCGTCCCAGGAGACCTACCGCGAGATTTCCTCGTGCAGCAACTTCCGCGATTTTCAGGCGCGCCGCATGCACGCCCGCTGGCGCAATCCCGATACCGGCAAGCCGGAACTGCTGCACAGCCTCAATGGCTCCGGGCTGGCGGTGGGCCGCACCCTGATCGCGGTCATGGAAAACCACCAGCAGGCCGACGGCAGCATCGCCGTGCCCGCGGCGCTGCAGCCGTATCTGGGCGGCTGCGAGCGTATCGCCTGACGTGGAAGCGCTGCCGCTGTTCCACCGCCTGCGCGGGGAGACCTGTGTATTGGTCGGGGCGGGCAAGCTGGCGGCCCGCAAGCTCGAGTTGCTGCGCGCCGCCGGCGCCTGCGTGCGGGTCATCGCGCCCCAGTGCTGTGCGGAAATCGAGCGGCTCGCGGCAAGCGATGCGTTGATTCTGATACGCCGCCGCTTTCGCGCAGCCGACCTGAATGGCGCCGTGCTCGCGGTAGCGGCCACCAGCACCCCGGCGGTCAACCGCGCCGTGCACCGTGCCGCCCGGGTGCGCGGTATGCCGGTCAATGTCGTCGATCAGCCCGAGCTCTGCACGGTCACCTTTCCGGCCATCGTCGATCGCGACCCGGTATGCCTGGCCATCGGCAGCGGCGGGGCGGCCCCGGTACTGGCGCGCATGCTGCGCACCCGCATCGAAGCCCTGCTGCCCGAGCGCACCGGCGAACTCGCGCGGCTCGCCCGCGAATACCGCCCAGCAGTCCGCGCGCATATCGGCGACCCGACCGCGCGGCGCGCCTTCTGGGAGCAGGTGTTCTCGGGCAGGATCGCCGAATCGATATACAGCGGCCGGCCCGATGCGGCCCGCCGTGAGCTGGAAGCCCTGCTGGCGAGCGCCGGGGAGGACAGCGCGCCCCGCGGCGAGGTCTATTTGGTCGGCGGAGGTCCGGGAGATCCGGACCTGCTCACCTTCCGCGCGCTGCGCCTCATGCAGCAGGCCGATGTGGTGCTCTATGATCGCCTGGTCTCCGAACCCGTGCTTGCGCTGGTGCGCCGCGACGCCGAGCGCGTGTACGTCGGCAAGCGCGCCGGCACCCATGCGGTGCCACAACCGGATATCAACGCCCAGCTGATCGCCCATGCCCGCGCCGGGCGGCGAGTACTGCGGCTGAAGGGCGGAGACCCCTTCATCTTCGGCCGCGGCGGCGAGGAGATCGAGCAGCTGGCCGCCGCCGGGATTCCCTTCCAGGTGGTGCCCGGCATCACCGCGGCCTCCGGCTGCGCCAGTTACGCCGGCATTCCCCTGACCCATCGCGACTACGCCCAGGCGGTGCGCTTCCAGACCGGCCACCGGCGCGGCGACACCGTCGACCTGGACTGGGAGGCCCTGGCGCGCCCCGGCCAGACCCTGGTGTTCTACATGCCGCTGGAAGGCCTGGCGATCATCTGCGAACAGCTGATCCGCCACGGCCTGCCCGCAACCCTGCCCGCGGCCCTGGTGGAGCGGGGCACCCGGCCGGAGCAGCAGGTGTTCAGCGCCACCCTGGCCACCCTGGCGGAGCTGGTCGCCCGGCACCGGGTTCACGCTCCGACCCTGCTCATCGTGGGGGAAGTGGTGAAACTGCGTGAACGGCTGGCCTGGTTCGAGGACCGCTCTCCAACGTAGTGGGACACGCGGCTAATTAGGCCTGTCGACATCCATCGAGGAGGAATCATGAACACGACCGACTTTGATTTACTGGTGATTGGCGCCGGCTCCGGCGGTGTGCGCGCCGCGCGGATGGCCGCCGGTTACGGTGCCCGGGTGGCGGTGGCCGAGAGCCAGGCCCTGGGCGGCACCTGCGTCAATGTCGGCTGTGTGCCCAAGAAGCTGTTCGTCTATGCCGCCGAGTTCTCCCACGCGCTCAGCGACGCCCGCGGCTATGGCTGGGAGATGCCTGCAGCAGATTTCGACTGGCCGACATTGCGCGATAATAAAACCAAGGAAATCGAGCGCCTGAACGGTATTTATCAGAAACTACTGGAAGAAAGCGGGGCGACCCTGCTGCGCGGTAAGGCACGCCTGTTGGATGCCCATCGGGTCGCCATCGCCGACCGCGAATACCACGCCCGCCACATTCTCATCGCCACCGGCGGGCGGCCCTTCATCCCCGAGTTTCCCGGCCGTGAGCACGCCCTGAACTCGGACGACATGTTCTATCTGGAACAGCTTCCGGAGCGCATCGCCATCGTCGGCGGGGGCTATATCGCGGTAGAATTTTCCGGGATATTCAAAGGATTGGGGATAGAAATTGATCTGATTTATCGAAGAGATCGGCTGCTGCGCGGCTTCGATACCGAGCTCGGCGAAACCCTCGCCGCGCAGATGCAGGAGCGCGGCATCCGCATCCACTTCAACACCGAAGTCGAGCGCATCGAGCCCGCCGGTGCGGAATTCCGCGCCAGCCTGAGCGGGGGAGGGCAACTCACCGCCGGCGCCTTTCTCTACGCCACCGGGCGCAAGGCCAATACCTCTGGGCTGGGCCTGGAAAACACCCGGGTGCAGACCGGCGATGGCGGCGCCATCCGCACCGACGGCAGTTTTTGTACCGCCGAGCCCTCGATCTACGCCATCGGCGATGTCACCGGGCGCGTCGAGCTCACTCCGGTCGCCATCCGCGAGGCCATGGTGCTGACCCGGAACCTGTTCGGCGACGGCGAGGCAACGGCAATGGACTACGACAACATCCCCAGCGCCGTATTCAGCCAGCCCGCGATCGGCACCGTGGGGCTGTCAGAGCAACAGGCCCGCGAACGCTTCGCCAATGTTCGCGTCTACCGCAGCGAATTCCGCCCCCTCAAGGCCACCCTCGGCGGCGGCGGCGACCGCGCCCTGATCAAGCTGGTGGTGGATGCCGACAGCGACCGCGTGCTCGGCTGCCACATGCTGGGCGACCATGCCGGGGAGATCATCCAGGGCTTTGCCGTGGCGGTACAGATGGGCGCCACCAAGGCCGACTTCGACCGCACCATCGGCATTCACCCCACCGCGGCGGAGGAGTTTGTCACCCTGAGGTGACAGCGATCATCGGCAGAGAACCGGCCCGACATCCCGACCGATCAGGCTGGTCGGTATCTGCCGGCGGCAGATCAAACCGGATGAATGGCGGCAAGGACGACCAGGACGAACGCCAGGAAACGAATACAGAAAAACGCGTCTGATATTATTTGTTGAGCCCTGAGATCAAGAGCGAACAGGATGTCTCCGAAAGAAAATCAAATCGAGCAGCGTCTGCTCAACAAGCTCGAGGATCTCAAATACACCTGGCGCCGGGACATCCGCGACAAGCTCACCCTTGAGCAGAACTTCCGCCAGAAGTTCGAGGCGCTAAACCGCTGCTGCCCTGGCGGTACAGCAAAGGATACAAAGACGACGACACCGAAAGGGTCGACTGAAAAAAGCCGGGAAGGCAACCGCCTCCCTGGCTGCGCCCACCCTCCTGCTGGCTCTCGTCGTGAGAGCGCCTTGGCTCATGATGAGCTTGGTCTCGATGGCCGGTGCAGGGGGGGTAGCGGTGGCGCGCTCAGCCCCTGCTGGGATCGATCAGGCGCACCACCTGCTCTTCAGGGTCGCGGCTGCGGCCGGCCTGGCGCAGGCGCCCCAGATAATCGGCCCAGCGCTGGTCGTATTCTTCCCACAACTGGTGCAGATACTCCCAGCTGTAGATGCCGGTGCTGTGGCTGTCGTCGAAGTGAATCTGCAGGGCGTAGCGGCCGGCGGGCTCGACGCGCTCGATGCGTACCCGGGCCTTGCCATGTTGCAGGATCTCCTGGCCGGCGCCGTGGCCGCGCACCTCGGCGCTGGGCGATTCCACGCGCAGGTATTCGGCGGGCAACTGCGCGACGCTACCGTCGCTGTAGTGCAGCACCAGTTCGTCGCGAGCCTTGCCCAGTACTACGCGCTTAGGGGTCATCGTTGCTTCGCCGCTCAGAGGATGAAACGCGACAGATCCTCGTCGCGGGCCAGACTTTCCAGGTTGGCGTCGACGAAGCCGGCGTCGATCACCGGGTGCTCACCGCGTGAGGCCAGCTCGCCGGCATCGAAGGAGAGTGTCTCCAGCAGCCGCTCCATCACCGTGTGCAGGCGCCGGGCGCCGATGTTCTCGGTGCGTTCATTGACTTCAAAGGCAATCTCGGCCAAACGCTGGATACCGTCCTCGGTAAAGCGGATTTCGAGGCCCTCGGTGGCGAGCAGCTCGCGGTACTGCTGGGTGAGGCTCGCATGGGGTTCGGTGAGAATGCGCGCGAAGTCGCCGGCAGTGAGGGACTCCAGTTCGACGCGAATCGGCAAGCGCCCCTGCAGTTCGGGAATCAGGTCCGAGGGCTTGGAGAAGTGAAAGGCGCCGGACGCAATGAAGAGAATATGGTCAGTATGCATCATTCCGTACTTGGTGGACACGGTGCAGCCTTCGATCAGGGGCAGGAGATCGCGCTGCACGCCCTCGCGGGAGACATCGGAGCCGGACACTTCACCACGCCGCGCAACCTTGTCGATCTCGTCGATGAAGACGATGCCGTTCTGTTCGGCATTGTGCAGCGCCCGCTGCTTGATGTCGTCGTCATTGATGAGCTTGGCGGCCTCTTCGTCGGTGAGCAGCTTGAGTGCCTTGTCGACGCTGATACGGCGCCGCTTGGTGCGGCCGCCGCTCATGTTGGAAAACAGGCTCTGCAGCTGATTTGTCATCTCCTCCATACCGGGTGGCGCCATGATTTCCACGCCGACCGGCGCGGCGTTGATCTCGATTTCGATCTCGCGGTCGTCGAGATCCCCTTCGCGCAGTTTCTTGCGGAACAGCTGACGGGTACTGGAGTCGCGAGCCTCCTCGGTGCCGGTGTCCCGCGCCGGGGTGAGCAGGGCGTCGAGGATGCGCTCTTCGGCGGCATCCCGGGCCCGCGGCTCGACTCGCACCATCTCCTGCTCGCGCAGCAATTTCACCGAGCTCTCCGCCAGATCGCGGACGATGGATTCCACGTCGCGGCCGACGTAGCCCACTTCGGTGAACTTGGTGGCCTCGACCTTGATGAAGGGCGCCTGCGCCAGGCGCGCCAGACGACGGGCGATCTCGGTCTTGCCGACCCCGGTGGGGCCAATCATGAGGATGTTCTTGGGGGTGATTTCGGCGCGCAGGTCCTCTTGGACCTGGGTGCGTCGCCAGCGGTTGCGCAGGGCGATGGCGACGGCGCGCTTGGCGGCGGCCTGGCCGATGATGTGGCGATCCAGTTCGTGGACGATCTCGCGGGGGGTCATGGCGGACATGGTACTGCGTTCCCGGTATGGTCGGCGCCGCCTTCAGGCGGTGCCCAGGGTTTCGATGGTGCGGTGATGGTTGGTGTAGATGCAGATGTCGGCGGCGATCTGCAGGCCGCGCTCGACGATCTCGCGGGCGTCGAGGTCGGTGTTATCGAGCAGGGCGCGGGCCGCCGCCTGAGCGTAGGGGCCGCCGGAGCCGATGGCGATCAGATCTTCCTCGGGCTGGATGACGTCGCCGTTGCCGGTGATGATCAGCGAGGCCTCGCGGTCGGCGACCGCGAGCAGCGCTTCCAGGCGCCGCAGCATGCGGTCGGTGCGCCAGTCGCGGGCCAGCTCGACCGCAGCCCGGACGAGGTTGCCGCGGTGCTCCTGGAGTTTGGCCTCGAAACGCTCGAACAGCGTGAAGGCATCCGCGGTGCCGCCGGCGAAGCCGGCGAGCACCTGATCGTCGTGCAGGCGTCGCACCTTGCGGGCGTTGCCCTTCATGATGGTGTTGCCCAGGCTGACCTGGCCATCGCCGCCGATGGCGACCAGCCCGTTGCGCCGCACCGAGAGGATGGTGGTACCGCGGTATTGCTGCACTGAAACTCTCCTGGTCAATGGGCCCAATGTGGGGGCGCTGATGGGGAATTCAACGCGGACGCGCATGGAGTTGTGTCACAGCGCTTCTTGGCCGGCCCGGCGGGCCTGAGTACACTGCGCCAAATTTTCCGGGCCCATACCGTTGCCTGCACCCGACAACTCCGATCCGGCGAAGCCCGCGCGTCAGCAGGGATTGCTCGGCTCCAGCCTGACCGTCGGCGGCATGACCGGGATATCGCGGGTCGCGGGTCTCATCCGCGACATGGTACTGGCTCGGGTGCTGGGCGCCGACGGCCTGGCCGACGCCTTCTTTGTCGCCTTCCGGCTGCCCAACTTTCTGCGTCGGCTGTTTGCCGAAGGCGCCTTCAGCCAGGCATTCGTACCCGTGCTCGCGGAGTATCGCGAGCGCAGTTCCCAGGCAGCGGTGCGCGAGCTGCTCGACCGGGTGGCGGGTACCCTGGGTTCGGCGCTGCTCGTGCTTACCGCGCTCGCGATGCTGGGCGCGCCGCTGCTGGCCTGGCTGTTCGCCCCCGGGTTTGCGGCCGACCCGGACAAGTTCGCTGCCACCATCACCCTGATTCGCATCACTTTTCCCTATTTGCTGTTCATTTCCCTGGCGGGTTTCCTGGGTTCGGTGCTCAACAGCTACGATCGTTTCGTGGTGCCGGCGTTCACCCCGGTGTGGCTCAATCTCTGTCTGATCGGCGCCGCCCTGGTCGCTGCGGCACAGGCCTTGAGTCCGGCCCATGCCCTGGCCTGGGGCGTGTTCGCGGCCGGGGCCATCCAGCTGCTGTTCCAGATGCCGTTTCTCGCCCGCCTCGATCTGCTGCCGCGGCCGCGATCCGGTTGGCGCCATCCCGGCGTGCGCCGGGTACTCAAGCTCATGGCGCCGGCGCTGTTCGGAGTCTCGGTGAGCCAGATCAATCTGCTGCTCGATACCGTCATTGCCTCCTTCCTGCCCGAGGGCAGCGTCTCCTGGCTGTATTACTCGGATCGCCTGGTGGAGTTGCCGCTGGGGGTGTTCGCGGTAGCGGCGGCGACGGTGATTCTGCCGCGGCTGTCGCGCCTGCACAGCGGCGCGGCACCGGCCGAATTTCGCGCCACCCTCGACTGGGGCCTGCGTTTTGTGCTGCTGATCGCGGTGCCGGCCACCCTGGCCCTGGTGCTGATCGCCGAGCCGGTGTTGACCACGCTGTTCTACGACGGCGTGAGCATGGTCCGCCGGGACATCGAGATGGCCGCCTTCAGCCTGCGTGCCTTTGCGCTGGGGCTGATCGCTTTCATGTGTATCAAGGTGCTGGCCTCGGGCTTTTATTCCCGCCAGGACATGCGCTCACCAGTCATCATCGGCATCGTCGCCATGGTCGCCAACATGGTACTGAACCTGATGTTCGTGATTCCGTTGCATCACTATTTCCGCCTCGGGCACGCCGGTCTGGCGCTGGCCACGGCGCTCTCCGCCTGGCTGAATGCAGGCCTGCTGCTGCGCGGTCTGTGGCGCGCGGGCGTGTATCGGCCAGGTCGCGAATGGTTGCGTTTCGCGGCGGTGCTGGGCATGGCCAATGTTGCCATGGCCCTGGTATTGCTGTGGCTGCTGGGTCAGGTGGAAGACTGGGCGATGCTGCGATTCTGGCCGCGGGCCGGGGCCATGCTCGGAGTGTGCGGCGCCGGGCTGCTGACCTATCTGGGCGGGCTCTGGCTGGGCGGCGTGCGACTGCGGGATTTCCGACCGCGCCGATAGGGCAGAATTTCATCCAACCCGCTGGCCGGTATATACTCGGCAGCCTTTCCATATCCCGGGACGATGAGGGCGGGGCGGTCGAGGCCGTCGCTGCCAGCGGATTCAATGCGGTGACCAGAGCAACCGATTTTTTGATTCGCGGGCTGCACAATCTGCGCCCCGAGCACCGTGGCGCGGTGGCCACCGTGGGTTCCTTCGACGGCATCCATCTCGGCCACCAGGCGATCCTCGGGCAGCTCAAGGAGCGCGCCGCCTATTATCGCGCCAGTTCGGTGGCAATGCTGTTTGAACCGCAGCCGCGCGAGTATTTCGTGCGCGAGCAGGCGCCGGCGCGGCTGATGCGCATTCGCGAGAAGGCCGAGGCGCTGGCTGGCGCCGGCGTGGACCGGGTGTTCTGCCTGCAGTTCAATCGGGCGCTGCGCAGCCTGTCCGCGCAGGAGTTCGTCGAGCGGGTGTTGGTGGACGGGCTGGCCATCAAGTGTCTGGTGGTCGGTGACGATTTTCATTTTGGCCGCGATCGCAGCGGCGATTACGAAATGCTGGTGCGCGTTGGGGAAAAGCACGGTTTCGAGGTGTTGGAGACCCACAGTATCCAGATGGGCGGCGAACGGATCAGCAGCACCCGGATCCGCCGCGAGCTGGAACAGGGCAATTTTGCCGAGGCCGAGAAGCTGCTCGGCAAGCCGTTTCGCATCACTGGTCGGGTGGTCTACGGCCAGCGCCTGGGAACCCAGCTGGGCGTGCCGACCGCGAACGTCAACCTGCATCGCTATCGTGCGCCGCTCTCCGGCGTGTTTGCGGTAGAGGTGGATGTGTCGTCCGGTGAGCGGGTGAAGGGCGTCGCCAATGTCGGCGTGCGGCCCACGGTGGGCGACCTGATCAAGCCGGTACTGGAAGTCCACCTGCTCGACTGGCAGGGCGACATCTATGGCCGGCGCATCCAGGTCGAATTCAAGCACAAATTGCGGGAGGAGATGCGTTTCGCCTCCATCGAGGAATTGGTGGCCCAGATCTACGACGACATCGCCGCGGCGCGGCGCTTCTTTGCGGCGGCGGACGGGCCCAGGCAGGCGAAGATGGTATGAGCGACTACAAAGCGACCCTGAATCTCCCCAAGACCAGCTTTCCGATGAAAGCCAATCTCGCCCAGCGCGAGCCCGGCATTCTCCGCCAATGGCAGGAGCTGGACCTGTACCGGAAGATCCGCGAGGCGCGTGTCGGGCGCGAACGGTTCATCCTCCACGACGGTCCGCCCTACGCCAACGGCGATATCCATATCGGCCACGCGGTCAACAAGATCCTCAAGGACATCATCGTCAAGGCGCGAACCCTGGCCGGCTATGACGCACCCTATGTACCCGGCTGGGACTGTCACGGGCTGCCGATCGAGCACCAGGTCGAGCAGAAGTGGGGCAAGGTGGGCACCAAGCTCGACGCTCGCGCCTTTCGCGCCAAGTGCCGCGAATACGCCGCCGGCCAGATCGAGCGCCAGCGCAACGATTTCATTCGCCTGGGCGTGCTCGGCGATTGGCACGATCCCTACCTGAGCATGGATTTCCGCTACGAGGCCGACATCATCCGCGCCCTGGGCCGGATCGCGGCCAATGGTCACCTGGTGCGTGGCTACAAGCCGGTGTACTGGAGCGTAGTGGGCGGTTCGGCGCTGGCCGAGGCCGAGGTTGAATACCACGACAAGACTTCCTTCGCCATCGATGTCGCCTTCCCGGTGGCGGATCTCGAGCGCCTGGGCGAAGCTCTGGGAGGTCTGCCTGGAGCGGGTGAAGTGGCGGTGGCGATCTGGACCACCACGCCCTGGACGCTGCCCGCCAACCAGGCGGTAGCGCTCAACGCAGCGCTGGATTACGCCCTGGTACAGATTCGCACCGCGGCCGGCCCGCGTCGCCTGTTGCTGGCCGGTGAGTTGGTCGCACCCGTGGCTGCGCGGATCGGCGCCGAGGATGCCGAGATCCTGACACAGTGCAAGGGCGCCGCCCTGGAAGGCCTGCGCCTGCGCCATCCCTTTTACCGGCGCGAGGTGCCGATCGTGCTCGGCGACCACGTCACCCTGGAGGCCGGTACCGGTGCCGTGCATACCGCGCCCGACCACGGGGTGGACGATTTCCATGTCGGCAGCCGTTATGGCATCGGCACCCTGAACTATCTCGACGACCGGGGTCTGTTCCGCGAGAACGTGGAGCTGTTCGCCGGCCAGCACGTCTACAAGGTCGACGGGCCCATCGTCGACCTGCTGCGCGAGCGCGGCGCGCTGCTCGCCTGCGAAAAGATCGTGCACAGTTATCCGCACTGCTGGCGTACCAAGACGCCGCTGATCTTCCGTGCCACGCCCCAGTGGTTCATCAGCATGCAGGCGCGCGGGCTGCTCGATGCGGCCTGCGCCGCGGTGGCCGGGGTCGCCTGGTATCCGGACTGGGGCCGGGCGCGGATGGAAGCCATGCTCAACAACAGTCCCGATTGGTGCGTTTCCCGGCAGCGCACCTGGGGCGTGCCCATCGCCCTGTTCGTCGACCGGGACACCGGTGCGCTCCATCCCCAGACCCCGCGCCTGATGGCGGCCGTGGCCGAGCGTGTCGAGGCCAGGGGGATGGATGCCTGGTACGACCTGGATGCCGAGGAACTGTTGGGTGTCGAGGCGGATCGCTACGTCAAGGTGACGGACACCCTGGATGTCTGGTTCGATTCCGGGGTGAGTCACGCCGCGGTGCTGGAGCGGCGTCCCCAACTGCGTTATCCGGCAGATCTCTATCTGGAAGGTTCAGATCAGCACCGGGGCTGGTTCCAGTCCTCGTTGAAGACCGCCATCGCGATCCATGGCAACGCCCCCTACAAGGCGGTGCTCACCCACGGGTTCACGGTCGATGCCCAGGGCCGCAAGATGTCCAAGTCGCTGGGCAATGTGGTTGCGCCCCAGCAGGTGATCAATGAGCTCGGCGCCGATGTACTGCGCCTGTGGGTGGCGGCCACGGATTTCAGCGGCGAGCTCTCGGTGTCAAACGAAATCCTCAAACGCACCGCGGACTCCTATCGGCGCATCCGCAACACTTTGCGCTACCTGCTGGCCAACCTGGAGGGCTTCGACCCGCAGCGCGACAGCGTGCCCTTTGCCGAGATGCTGCACCTGGACCGCTGGGCGGTGGACCGCGCCGCCCAGCTGCAGGACGACATCACCGCCCGCTACCTGGATTACGGTTTCCATCACATCTATCAGAAGCTGCATCAGTTCTGTGTCGCCGATCTGGGTGGCTTCTATATCGATATCATCAAGGACCGCCAGTACACCTGTCAGCCCGACAGCCTGGCGCGGCGCTCGGCGCAGACCGCACTCCATCAGATCGCCGAGGCCCTGGTGCGCTGGATCGCGCCCATCCTGAGCTTTACCGCGGAAGAGGTCTGGCAGTGTCTGCCCGGCGAGCGTCCGGTTTCCGTGCAGCTCGCCGAATGGTGCGAGCTGCCGCGCCTGGACGCCGATGAGGCCTTCACGCGGGAGGACTGGGCGCAGATCATGGCGGTGAAGGAGGCGGTCAACCGCGAACTCGAGGCCCAGCGCAATGCGGGTGCGGTGCGGGGTTCCCTGGACGCCGAGGTCGTGCTCCATGCCGATGCACCCTTGCGCGCCTTGCTGGCCAAGCTCGGTGACGAGCTGCGCTTCGTGCTGCTGACTTCCGAGGCCGGCGTGCAGCCCCTGGAGACCGCGCCGGATACTGCGCGCGCCACCCCGCTGAGCGGGCTCAAGCTGGCGCTGGGCCCGTCGCCCCATGCCAAATGCGTGCGTTGTTGGCACCGCCGCGCCAGCGTCGGCAGTTGCGCTCAACACCCGGAGCTCTGCGACCGCTGCGTGACCAATGTCGCCGGCGGCGGCGAAGCCCGCAACGCGGCCTGACGCGGGATGCCGGTGGTTGCGTCTCTGTCCCGGAATCTGCGCTCGGTGTTTTACTGGTATGCGCTGGCCACCGCCGTGGTGGCGCTCGATCAGTGGACCAAGGCGCTCGCCCTGCGCCTGCTGGAATATGCCGAACCCGTGGTGGTCAGCGGATTTTTCAATCTGACGCTGCTCTACAACAAGGGGGCTGCCTTCAGCCTGCTCAGCGACGCCGGTGGCTGGCAGCACTGGCTGTTCAGCGGCATAGCCCTGGTGGTTGCTGTGCTCATCTCGGTATGGCTGTACCGGTTGCCGGCGCGGGCGCGGCTCGAACCCCTGGCCCTGGCGTTGGTGCTCGGCGGCGCCATCGGCAATCTGATCGATCGCCTGCGCTTCGGTCATGTGGTCGATTTCATCCAGCTCCACTACCGGGAGCTGTACTGGCCCGCCTTCAATATTGCCGATTCAGCGATCACGGTGGGGGCAGTTCTGCTTTTTTTCCTGTTGCTGCGCGGTGATCGGGGGAGGCAGCAATGAACCCGGGCGCTGCAGTGATCCGTGCGGGCGCTCGCGTTACCCTGCACTTCGCCATCGAACTCGACGACGGTACCCTGGTGGACAGCAACTTCGATCGCGAGCCGGCGAGCTTCCAGATGGGCGACGGCACCCTGCTGGAAGGCTTCGAACGCTGCCTGCTGAACCTGTGTGCCGGAGATGAACGCCGCTTCCGGCTGCCTCCGGAACAGGCCTTCGGCGCCGGCAGCCCGGCCAATGTGATGACGCTGGCGCGGCGGCGGTTTTCCGCTGCGGTCACCCCCGAGCCGGGGCTGGTGGTTGACTTCGGGGTCGCGGGCGGCAGTCTGCCGGGAGTGGTCACCGCGGTCGAGGGCGATCGGGTGACCGTCGATTTCAACCATCCCCTGGCCGGCCGCGAACTGATCTTCGCGGTGGCCATCCGCGCGGTCGAGCCGGAGGCGGTATCGTGAAGCTGCTGCTCGCCAATCCGCGCGGTTTCTGCGCCGGCGTCGATCGCGCCATCGATATCGTCGAGCGGGCGCTCGATCGCTTCGGCGCCCCCATCCACGTCCGCCACGAGGTGGTCCATAACAAGTATGTGGTCGACGGCTTGCGCCGGCGCGGCGCGGTGTTCGTCGAGGAGATCGACGAAGTCCCCAGCGGCGCGACCCTGATCTTCAGCGCCCATGGCGTATCGCGGGCAGTGCGCGACGCCGCGGAGCAGCGCGGCCTGCGGGTGTTCGATGCCACCTGCCCGCTGGTCACCAAGGTCCACATCGAAGTGGCCGCCCATGCCCGCGAAGGCCGCGACTGCATCCTCATCGGCCATCGCGGACATCCCGAGGTGGAGGGCACCATGGGCCAGTATCGGGGCGGGCGGGGCGGCATCTATCTGGTCGAGGACGAGACCGATGCCGGCGAGCTGGAAGTCGGTCAACCCGGCAAGCTCGCCTATGTCACCCAGACCACCCTGTCGATGGACGACACCGCGCGCATCATCGCGGTACTGCGCGAGCGCTTCCCGGCCATCTCCGGGCCGCGCCGGGACGACATCTGTTATGCCACCCAGAACCGCCAGGACGCGGTCAAGCAGCTGGCGCTGGAATGCCAGCTGCTGCTGGTGGTGGGCTCGCCCAACAGCTCCAACTCCAATCGCCTGCGCGAGCTCGCCGAGCGCTGCGGCAGTCGCGCCCACCTGATCGACAGCGCCGCGCAGATCGATCCGGCGTGGCTGGCGGGTGTCGAGACCATCGGCCTCACCGCGGGGGCGTCCGCGCCCGAGGAACTGGTGCGCGAAGTGCTCGCGCGGCTCGCGGAGCTGGGCGTATCCGCAGTGATCGAGGGCGAGGGGGCCCGCGAGGACATCCGCTTCTCGCTGCCGGCGGGACTGCGTTGAGCGGGGTGGTTGCCGGTTCGGATCAGGGCTAGTGGGCCACGCGGCTAATAAGGTAACGCTCAGCCGTCGCACAAGCGTTGTGG
>CAJXRS010000037.1 GCA_913060555.1 uncultured Gammaproteobacteria bacterium
CGAGATCATGCCTAGTCTCGTGGGCTCGGAGATGTGTATAAGAGACAGGACGAGAATCGCCGCGAGCACGCCGAGCAGGAATGCCAGCGCAAGCCAGATGCCCAGCGGCAGACTGCCCAGCGGGAAGCCGAGCAGCACCAGGCGAGTCTCCGCGCTGTTGTCCTGAACCAGCCAGATGCCCAACACCGCGACCGCGGAGATCGCGAATAGCCAGCCGAGAAAGCGCAGCAGCCGCATCCGGGTCACCGCTGCAGGGATGCGTTGACCCGCTCCCGCAGCTCCTTGCCGGGCTTGAAATGCGGTACCCACTTGCCGGGCAGCTCCACTGCGGCGCCGGTCTTGGGATTGCGCCCCGTCCTGGGAGCGCGGTAGTGCAGGCAGAGGCTCCCGAAGCCGCGGATCTCGATACGCCTGTTGTTGATCAGCGCCCGCGCCATCTCTTCCATGATCATCTTGACCGCCATTTCCACGTCCTTGGGCGATAGCTG
Source organism: uncultured Gammaproteobacteria bacterium (assembly GCA_913060555.1). Taxonomy (GTDB): domain Bacteria; phylum Pseudomonadota; class Gammaproteobacteria; order Pseudomonadales; family Porticoccaceae; genus JAGPUQ01. The sequence continues at coordinate 489 of CAJXRS010000037.1, forward strand.
GTCCTGGCGAGCGCCGATGCGCTCGATCAGCTCAGATTTGGTCACTGCCCCCCCCTTGCTGCCCGAAGCGCGCCGCTTAGCGGTCGGCACTGTCCATTTGCGCCCGGATCAGGTCGCCGATGGTGGTGCTGGGCATCGCCTCGGTCTCCTGCCGCTTGTGGGCTTTCACCGAAGCCCGCTCCTCGTTGGTCTCCCTGGCTTTGATGGACAGGTTGATCACACGGTTCTTGCGGTCCACATTGATGACCTGAGCCTCCACTTCGTCGCCGACCTTGAGGGCGTTGCGGGCATCCTCGACCCGATCGCGGGCAATTTCCGAAGCCTTCAATTGGGCTTCGATATTGCTGCCCAGGTCGATGATCGCGCCCTTGGCATCCACTTCGCGGACCACGCCCTTGACGATGCTGCCTTTGTCGTTGAGCGCCACATAGTTGGAGAAGGGGTCATCGGCGAGTTGCTTGATCCCCAGCGAAATCCGCTCCCGCTCGGGATCGATGGCGAGGATGATGGTCTCGATCTCTTCACCCTTGTGGTAATTGCGGATCGCATCTTCGCCCGATTCATTCCAGGAGATGTCCGACAGATGCACGAGCCCGTCGATACCGCCATCCAGGCCGATGAAGACCCCGAAGTCGGTGATCGACTTGATGGTGCCCTTGATCACCTCGCCCTTGGCATGGTGGGTGCCGAACTCTTCCCACGGGTTGGGCAGGCACTGCTTCATGCCCAGGGAGATACGGCGCCGCTCCTCGTCGATATCGAGAATCATCACCTCGACGCGATCGCCGATCTGCACCACCTTGGAGGGATGGACGTTCTTGTTGGTCCAGTCCATCTCGGAAACGTGCACCAGCCCTTCGACCCCGGGTTCGAGCTCCGCGAAACAGCCGTAATCGGTGAGATTGGTCACAATCGCGGGCACTCTGGTATTGCGCGGATATCGCGCGACGATGTCGCTCCAGGGATCCTCGCCCAGTTGTTTGAGACCCAGGGATACCCGGTTGCGCTCGCGATCGAACTTGAGCACTTTGACTTCGATCTCGTCGCCCACCTCGACCACTTCGCTGGGGTGCTTGACCCGCTTCCAGGACATGTCGGTGATGTGCAGCAGACCATCGATGCCACCCAGATCCACGAACGCCCCGTAGTCGGTGAGATTCTTGACGACACCTTTCCGTACTATGCCCTCTTCGAGGGTGCGCAGCAGCTCTTCGCGCTCGGCGCTATTGGCCGCCTCCATTACCGCGCGGCGGGAGACCACGACATTGTTGCGCTTCTGATCCAGCTTGATGATCTTGAACTCAAGCGGCTTGTCTTCCAGATGGGCGGTCTCGCGTACCGGCCGCACATCGACCAGGGAACCGGGCAAAAAGGCGCGGACACCGTCCAGATCGACGGTGAAGCCGCCCTTGACCTTGCCGTTGATGATTCCGGTGACTTTCTCGCTCTCGCTGAAGGCGCCTTCCAGTACCATCCAGGATTCCGCACGCTGCGCCTTCTCGCGCGACAGCCGGGTCGCACCGAAGCCGTCTTCTACGGCTTCCAGGGCTACCTGCACTTCGTCGCCCACGGCGACGGAGGGCTGGCCGTTTTCATCGAGAAACTGGTTGAGGGGAATTACGCCCTCGGACTTGAGTCCCGCATGGACGGTGACCCAGTCCTTGTCGATATCGATCACGACCCCAGTGACGATGGTGCCGGGCACCATCTCGACGGTCTTCAGGCTTTCTTCGAACAGTTCGGCAAAACTTTCGCTCATTGCGTCTGATACTCTTGTGATGCGCTTGCGCGCCGGCCCCGAGCCAGCTCCGGGGGCCGTCTGTAGTCATCCCAACGGCGCGACCCCGGGCTGGATCCATCGCGCTGCTGGCCTCGTAACATACCGATTCGTAACATACCGATAAAGTTAACCGGCGCCGGCGAGATCGCTCAGCGCTCCAGTCGTTGTTTCGCCGCCGCCAGGATAGTGGCAACGACGTCGTCGATCGTGCGACCGGTCGAATCCAGGATCATGGCCCCTTGCGCGGGTCGCAAGGGCGCGACAGGGCGGTTGCGATCCCGCTCGTCGCGCTCGTTCACGATCTCGATCAACTCGGCAAGGGTAGCAGCTACCCCTTTTCCCATCAACTGGTTATGACGCCTGCGGGCACGCTCCTCGGGACTCGCGGTGAGGAATACCTTGAGGGCCGCATCCGGGAACACCACGGTACCCATGTCGCGGCCGTCGGCGACCAGCCCCGGCGGTCTGGCAAAGGCCCGTTGGCGGCGCAGCAGTGCGGCGCGAACCTCGGGTAGCGCAGCAATTCGCGAGGCCTGAACTCCGGTTTCCTCGGCTCGCACCTGGGTGGTGACGTCCTCGCCCTCGAGGATGACTCTGGGCTCTGCACCCTGATCCGCCATGGCAAAGGCCACATCCATGTGCGCGGCCAGCACCGCCAGGGCCTCGATGTTGTCTCCCGCCACCTGATGGCGGGCGGCGGCGACCGCCAGCGATCGGTAGAGCGCACCGCTGTCGAGATAGTGAAAACCTAGCGTTCTGGCGAGAATCAAACTGATGGTGCCCTTGCCGGCGCCGCTGGGGCCATCCAGGGCAATGACCGGCGCATCCCCGGCGGTCACTCCGTGATCTCCGTCAGGGCCAGCCCCAGGCTCCGCGCGAGGCCGGGGAAATTCGGGAAGGAGGTGGCGACATTGCTACAGTCGCGAATCTGAATCTCTCCGGCGGCGCGCAGTCCGGCGATCGCGAAGGCCATGGCGATCCGGTGGTCGCCGCGACTGTCTATGGTTGCCGCACCCAGGGATCCACCCTGGATGCGGATACCGTCGGCCATCGCCTCGGCCCGGATACCGAGCGCGACCAGCCCGTCGGCCATCGCCTGCAGGCGGTCGCTCTCCTTGACGCGCAGTTCCTGGGCGCCGCTCAACAGGGTTTCGCCGCGGGCACAGGCGGCGGCGATGAACAGCGCCGGAAACTCATCGATGGCGTTTGCCACCAGATGCGGGGGTATCTCGATACCTTGTAGGGGCGCATGGCGGACGCGCAGGTCGGCGATCGGCTCGCCACCGACCTCGGCCCGGTTCTCCAGTTGGATATCGGCACCCATGGCGCGCAGGATATGGATCACGCCGTCGCGGGTGGGATTGATTCCGACCCCGCGCAACAACAGGTCCGAGCCCGGGGCAATGCTGGCGCCGACCAGCAAAAAGGCCGCCGAGGAGATATCGCCGGGCACGCGCAGATCGCAGGCGCTCAGCGCTCCGCCCCCCTGGAGGCTGATGCGGCCGCCGTCGCTGCGCACCTGATAGCCGAAACCGCGCAACATGCGCTCGGTGTGGTCCCGGGTCGGTGCCGGCTCGCTCAGGCTGGTCTCGCCCGCGCCGCGCAACCCGGCGAACAGCAGCGCGGATTTGACCTGAGCGCTGGCGATCGGCAGGTCGTAACGGATACCGCGCAGGGGGCGGCCGCCGCTGATCCGCAGCGGCGGGGTACCCGCCTCGCTGGTGGCGATGCCGGCGCCCATCCCGGCGAGCGGCTCGGTCACCCGCCGCATCGGCCGCCGCGACAGGGATTCGTCTCCGGTCAGGGTAACGTCGAAGCGCTGTCCGGCGAGCAGCCCGGCCAACAGCCGCATGGAGGTCCCGGAATTACCCAGATAGAGCGGTCCCGACGGGGATTTGAGCCCGTCCATACCCACACCGTGGATCACCAGGGCACCGTGATCCGGACCCTCGATCACCACGCCCATGTCGCGAAAGGCCTGCAGGGTCGCCAGGCTGTCCTCGCCCTCGAGAAAGCCCAGCACCCGGGTCACCCCTTCGGCCAGGGACCCCAGCATGATCACCCGATGGGATATGGATTTATCCCCCGGAACCCGAATCTCCCCGACCAGCCGGCCGCCTGGAGCGACTCGGTAGCGACTGCGCCTCGCTGGCTTGCTCATATAGGGCTTGCTCTCCTGCATGACCTCGAAATGGCGGCGCGCCGCCTGTGCCCGGGTAAAGACACCGGCGAGCCGGTCTCCGTTCCCTGCGGCAATGGCGGCGCGCAGCTCGGCGAGCTTGTCGCCGAAATGGTCCAACGCCGCCAGCAGCGCATCACGATTGGCCAGGGAGATGTCCCGCCACATCGCCGGATCCGAACCTGCGATGCGGGTAAAGTCGCGAAAGCCACCCGCCGCATAGCGGAAGATCTCCCGGCTCTGTTCCAGTTCGGCGAGCGCATCGACCAGGCCGAACGCCAGCATGTGGGGCAAATGGCTGGTGGCCGCGAGGACCCGATCGTGGGTCGCGGGGTCCATCTCGCTGACCCGGGCACCGATCCGCGACCACAGGGCCCGCACCAGCGCCAGATGCGCGGCCCCGGTTGTGACAAGCGGCGTGAGGATGATTTCGTGGCGGTCGTACAAATCCGCCCGCGCGGCACCCACGCCGCTTTTCTCGGAACCGGCGATGGGATGCCCGGGGACCAGCTGGGGCGGCACCGCGCCATAGACCTGCCGCGCCGCCGCGACCACGGATCCCTTTACGCTGGCGACGTCGGTCAGGGTCACCGCGGGGTCGGTGTGCGCGCGGATCTTGCCGAGGATTTCGGGGAGACTCAGGGTGGGCACGCAGATCGCCACCAGATCGCCGGCCCCGAGTTCGGCGAGTGCGCCTTCCAGATCCGCCGCGGCCCGATCGATCACGCCTTCCCGCAAGCCCTGCTGCAGGGTCTCTGCACTGCGCGAGCTGCCGATGATTTCACCGAACAGCCCGCCGCGCCGCGCCGCCAGCGCAAGGCTACCGCCCATCAGCCCCAGACCCACGATCAGCAGGCGCGCGCCGATCACCGGCCCGGGTTGCACCGCCGCCACGACTTCAGAGCACCGCGCGGGGATAGGAGCCCAGAACCCGCAATTCCACGACCCGGGGGATAATCTCGTCGAGCGTCCGGCGCACCCGGGGATCGTCGCGGTGACCGGCGAAGTCGATGAAGAATACATAGCTCCATCTGCGCGTCCGGGACGGCCGGGTCTCGATCCGGGTCAGATCGACGCCGTGCTTCTGGAAGGGTGCCAGCAGATGGTACAGCGCGCCCGGCTCGTTGCGCACGGACACCATGACCGAGGTCTTGTCATCACCGCTGAGGGCGACGCTTTCGCGCCCGATGATCAGAAAACGCGTGGTATTGTCGGGCTGATCCTCGATATTGCTGTGCAACCGGGTCAGGCCGTACAGGGACTCCGCCATGGCCCCGGCGATGGCCGCGGAACTCCATTCGCCGGACACCCGCCGCGCCGCCTCGGCATTGCTGTTGAGCGTAATGCGCTCGGCGCGCGGCAAATGGGCATCCAGCCATTTCCGGCACTGGGCCAGCGACTGCGGATGCGAGTAGACGCGGGTGATGGTGTCCGGGCGGGTATTGGGTCCGATCAACAGGTGGTGGTGGATGCGCAGCTCGACCTCGCCGCAAATTTGCAGGCTGGAATCGATGAAACTATCCAAGGTGTGGTTGACCACGCCCTCGGTGGAGTTCTCGACTGGTACCACACCGTAATCGGCGGCCCCGGCGGCCACCTCCCGGAACACCTCGTCGATGGCCGGCAGCGGCATCACCAGGGCCGAATCGCCGAAGTGCTTGGCCGCCGCCGCCTGGGTGAAGGTGCCCTCCGGGCCCAGAAAGGCAACCTTGACCGGCTGCTCCAGGGCCAGACAGGCGGACATGATCTCGCGGAACAGCCTGGCCATCTCCTCGCCGGAGAGGGGGCCCGGATTGCGCTCCTTGACCGTGCGCAGCACCTGGGCCTCCCGCTCCGGGCGGTAGAAATGGGTGTCGCCCCGCGCGGCCTTGACCGCGGCGACCTCCTGGGCGGCCCGGGCGCGCTCGCTCAGCAACTCCAGCAACTGCTGGTCCAGACCGTCGATACGGCCGCGCAGCGCCGCCAGGGCGTCGTCGCCGTTGTCCGCTGAGGTCGCCATGTCAGCCCTCCGCCTGCTCCTCGGCGTCGTTCACCACGGCCACACCGACCAGATGCTCGCCCTCGCGAACCCGGATCAGGCGCACGCCCTGGGTGTTGCGGCCCAGCACCGAGATTTCCTCTACCCGGGTGCGTACCAGGGTGCCCTGATCCGAGATCAGCATGATCTCGTCGCCCTCGCCCACCTGGACCGCACCGACCAGGGCGCCATTGCGCGCCGAGGTCTGCATGGCAATCACGCCCTGGCCGCCGCGGCGATGGCCCGGGAATTCCTCCAGCCCGGTGCGTTTGCCGTACCCCTGGGAGCTGACGCAGAGTACCTGCCGGCCGGGCTCGGGAATGATCAGCGCGATCATGCGCTCGCCCTCGGGCAGCCTCATGCCGCGCACGCCGCGCGCGCTGCGGCCCATGGGCCGCACGTCGCCCTCGTGGAAACGCACGACCTTGCCAGCGCTGGAAAACAGCATCACGTCCTGTTCACCATTGGTGATCGCGGTTCCCACCAGACTGTCCCCAGGCTCCAGGTCCAGGGCTCGCAGGCCGACGCTGCGCGGCCGCGAAAAGGCATCGAGCGCCACCTTCTTGATGGTGCCCCCGGCGGTGGCCATGAACACGAAGTGGTCGGCGCGGTATTCGCTGACCGGCAGAATTGCCGTCACCCGCTCATCCGCCTCCAGCGGCAGCAGGTTGACCAGCGGCCGACCGCGGGCGCCGCGGCTGGCGAGGGGTATCTGATAGGTCTTGAGCCAGTACACCTTGCCGGCGGAGGTGAAGCAGAGAATGGTGGCATGGGTATTGGCCACCAGCAGTCGCTCGACGAAATCCTCCTCCTTGACCGCAGTCGCCGAGCGCCCGGTGCCGCCGCGCCGCTGCGCCTGATAATCGACCAGCGCCTGACTCTTGGCATAGCCGGCGTGGGAGATGGTCACCACCCGCTCCTCTTCCGGGATCAGGTCCTCGGCGGTGAGATCGAGTTGGGAAGCCAGGATCTCGGTGCGCCGTGGATCGCCGAAATCGCGGTCGACTTCCTCGAGCTCTTCGCGGATCACCGCCTTGAGCCGCTCCGGATCCCCGAGGATTTCCAGATAACCGCGGATCTCCGCCAGTTTTTCACGATACTCTTCCAGCAGCTTGGCATGCTCCATCCCCGTCAGACGGTGCAGGCGCAGTTCGAGAATGGCGCGGGCCTGGGCCTCGGACAGATGGTAGCCATCGTCCTGCAGGCCCGAGTCCGGATCGACGCCGTCGGGACGGCTCACCTCGTGGCCGGTGGCAGTGAGGAAGGGCATCACCGCGGCCGCGTCCCAGGCCCGCGCGATCAGCGCCTCACGCGCCTCGGTGGCACTGGCCGACGCCTTGATCAGCTCGATCACTGGATCGATGTTGGCGATCGCCACGGCCAACCCTTCGAGCACATGGCCGCGCTCCCGGGCCTGTCGCAGCAGGTACAGGGTACGCCTGGTGACCACCTCGCGGCGGTGGCGCAGAAAGGCTTCGATCAATTCCTTGAGGTTGAGGATCCTGGGCTCGCCGTCGATCAGGGTGACGATGTTGATGCCGAACACGGTTTCCAGCTGGGTCTGGGCGTAGAGCTGGTTGAGTAGTACCTCGCCCACTTCGCCGCGCTTGAGCTCTATCACCACCCGCAAGCCGTCCTTGTCCGACTCATCGCGCAACTCGGAGACGCCCTCGATCTTGCGTTCCTTGACCAGCTCGGCGATGCGTTCGATCAGCCGCGTCTTCTGCAATTGGTAGGGAATTTCGGTGATCACGATCTGCTCGCGATCCCCCCGCTCCATGGGCTCGACCCTGGCTCGGCCACGCACCAGGATGCGGCCCCGCCCGGTACGATAGGCCTGCACGATGCCGGCACGGCCGTTGATGATGCCGGCGGTGGGGAAATCCGGCCCCGGCACCAGTTCGATCAATTGGTCGACACCGATCTGGGGATCGTCCAGCAGCGCCAGACAGGCGGCAACCACCTCGGAGAGGTTGTGCGGCGGAATGTTGGTGGCCATCCCCACCGCGATCCCCGACGAGCCGTTGACCAGCAGATTGGGGATCCGGGTCGGCAGCACCTCCGGAATCTGCTCGGTTTCGTCATAATTGGGCACGAAATCGACGGTGTCCTGGCCCAGGTCGGCGAGCAATGCATGAGCGATCTTCGCCATGCGGATTTCGGTGTAGCGCATCGCCGCCGGAGCGTCACCGTCGATGGAACCGAAATTGCCCTGCCCGTCGACCAGGGGGTAGCGCAGTGAAAACGACTGCGCCATGCGCACTATGGTGTCATAGACCGCGGAGTCTCCGTGGGGATGGTATTTACCGATCACATCCCCGACCACCCGCGCTGACTTTTTATAAGGCCGGTTCCAGTCGTTGTTCAGCTCGCTCATCGCGTAGAGCACACGGCGATGCACGGGCTTGAGGCCGTCGCGGACATCGGGCAGGGCGCGGCCCACGATCACGCTCATCGCGTAATCCAGATACGACTTGCGCAGCTCGTCCTCGATATTGACTGGAAAGATTTCTCTGGCGATCAACTCACCCATGCGATATCACTTCATCCGAATCCACGGCGTCACCGGAACGGCACCGAAAGGCCGCCGGCACAACTCAAAAAAAGCAGCGCATCATAGCATAAGCACCACTTCGCCCGGCCGCGCTATACTGCCCCGCGATGACCGCCCCGCGACCGCCGCAGCCTGCCGATCTGGTGATTTCCGCCGCCTGGGTGATACCCGTGATACCGCGCGGCGCCTGCTACCGGGACACCGCCTGCGTGATTCGCGACGGCCGCATCCTGGAGCTGCTGCCGCGCGCCGAGGCCGGTCGCCGCTATCAGGGCGCCCGGACCCTGCACCTGGCCGACAGCCTGTTGATGCCGGGCCTGGTCAACGCCCACGGTCATGCGGCGATGAGCCTGCTGCGCGGTTATGCCGACGATCTGCCGCTGCGGGAATGGCTGGAAGGCCACATCTGGCCCGCCGAGGCGCGCTGGATGAGTGGCGACTTCGTCGCCGACGGCACACGCCTGGCCGCCGCCGAGATGATTGCCAGCGGCACCACCTGTTTCGCCGACATGTACTTCTTTCCCGACGTGGTCGCCGACGTGGCCCGCCACAGCGGTCTGCGCGCCCAGATCGCCTTTCCGGTGCTCGAATTCGCCACCGCCTGGGCGGCCAGCGCCGACGAATACCTGCACAAGGGGTTGGCGCTGTACGACGAAAACAAGGATGACCCGCTGCTGCGCATCGCCTTCGGCCCCCACGCGCCCTATACCGTCAGCGACGCCACCTTCGAACGTGTCGCGCTCTATGCCGGCGAGGTCGAAGCACCCGTTCACATCCACCTGCACGAAACCGCGCACGAGGTAGAGGACGCCCTGGCGGCCCACGGCGAGCGGCCCATCAACCGCCTGCACCGCCTTGGCCTGTTGGGCCCCGGCACCCAGTGCGTACACATGACCCAGGTCGAGCCGGCGGACATCGAACTGCTCGCCGCTACCGGCGCTGGGGTGGTGCACTGCCCACGCTCCAACCTCAAGCTGGCGAGCGGCTACTGCCCGGCCGCGACCCTGCGCGACGCCGGCATCCCGGTCGCGCTGGGCACCGATGGCGCGGCCAGCAGCAATGACCTCGACCTGTTCATGGAACTACGCGTCGCCGCCCTGATCGCCAAGGGTCTCAGCGGCGATCCCACCCGACTGGCGGCCGCCGAGGCCATAGAAATGGCCACCCTGGGCGGTGCCGCCGCACTGGGCCTGGAAACCGAAATCGGCAGCCTCGAGGCGGGCAAATCCGCCGATCTGATCGCCCTCGACCTCTCCGACCCGGCGGCCCTGCCCCTGTATAATCCGATTTCGCAGCTGGTCTATACCGGCAGCGGCGGACGTGTCAGTCACGTCTGGGTTCAGGGCCGGCCGCTGTTGATCGAGCGCAGCCTGCAAACCCTGGATTTCGCCGCGGTAAGCGCGCGCGCCCGCGAATGGCAGACGCGACTGGCCGACCCCTCTGTCTGAACCGACGAACCCATGCCCAACACCCAGAACACCAGGGACAATGTCGACCCCACCGAGATCGCCCGTTTCGAACGGCTGGCGGCGCGCTGGTGGGACCGCGAGAGCGAATTCCGGCCGCTGCACGAGATCAACCCGTTGCGCGCCAACTGGATCGATGAGCGCGCGCCCGTGGCCGGCCGCCAGCTGCTGGACGTCGGCTGCGGCGGCGGCATTCTGGCCGAGGCCCTGGCCCGCCGCGGCGCCACGGTCACGGGTATCGACCTGGGCGAGGCACCGCTCGCGGTGGCCCGCCTGCACAGTATCGAATCCGGCGTCGAAGTGACCTACCGCCACATTGCGGTGGAACGGCTGGCAGAGGAGGCACCGGCCAGCTTCGACGTCGTCACCTGCCTGGAGATGCTCGAACACGTACCGGATCCGGCAGCGGTGGTCGCCGCCTGCGGGCGGTTGGTCAAGCCGGGGGGGGAAGTATTTTTCTCCACCATCAATCGCAACCCCAAGTCGTTCCTGTTCGCCATTCTCGGCGCCGAATACGTGCTCGGCCTGTTGCCCAGGGGCACCCACACCTACGAGCGCTTCATCCGTCCGGCGGAACTGGCCGCCTGGTGCCGGCGCGCGGGCCTCGAGGTGCGCGACCTGACCGGGCTGCGTTACAACCCATTGACCCGCAAATACAGCCTTCACGCCGGCGACGTGGACGTGAATTACCTGCTCCACGCCAGCAGGGATCCGAGCGACCCGGGAGAGCCGCAACAGTGAGCCGCTATCGCGCCGTGCTCTTCGATCTCGACGGCACGCTGCTCGACACCGCACCGGATTTCGCCTGGTGCCTCAACACCTTGCTCCAGCGCCGGGGCCGAGCGCGGCTAGCGGACGCCGAGATTCGCGCCATCGTCACCGACGGCTCGGCCGGGCTGGTGGCACGGGCCTTCGACTGTGCCCCCGACGAGCCCCTGTTCGAGGCGATGCGCACCGAGTTCCTGACCATTTATCGGGCCAATCTGTCCCGTCACACGCGCCCCTTCCCGGGCATTGCCGAACTCCTGGCGCGGCTCGGAACCAGCAGCACCGCCTGGGGGGTGGTCACCAACAAGCCCAGCCCCTACGCGCTGCCTCTGCTGACCGATATGGCGTTACAGCCCGGGCCCGGCGCCATCATTTGTCCGGACCACGTCAACAATCCCAAGCCGCATCCGGAGGCGGTCCTGCTGGCCTGCCGACAGCTGGGCGTGGCGCCAGAAGAAGCGGTCATGATCGGCGACCATCGCCGCGATATCGATGCCGGCCGCGCCGCCGGCACCATTACGGTGGCAGCCGCCTACGGCTACCTCGATGCCGGCGAAGACCCGGACCAGTGGAATGCGCACCACCGCATCGACAGCGCCGCCCAACTCCATGAATTACTGTTCTGAGACCCCCATGACCACCATCGACCCTCGCCAGTACATCGCCCCCGCTGGGCTCCTGGAGAATCGGGTGATTCTGGTCACCGGCGCTGGCGCCGGCATCGGCCGCGCCGCGGCCAGCACCTTTGCCGGACACGGCGCCAGTGTCATCCTCTGCGGGCGCACCACGGCCAAGCTGGAGCAGGTCTACGATGAAATCGTCGCCGCCGGCGGGGCCCGGCCGGCGATCGCACCACTCTGCCTGGAGACTGCGACCGAGCCCGACTACCGGAAACTGGGCGAAAGCGTGCTGGCCGAGTTCGGCCGTATCGACGGCCTGCTGCACAACGCCGGCCTGCTCGGCGAGCGCACCAGCATCGCCAATTACAGCGCCACGAGCTGGAATCGGGTGTTGCAGGTCAACCTGACTGCCGGGTTTCTGCTCACCAAGGCGCTGTTGCCGGCACTGCGGGAATCGCCCTCGGCATCGGTGCTCTTCACCTCGTCCGGGGTCGGCCGGCGGGGACGGGCCTACTGGGGGGCCTATGCGGTGTCCAAGTTCGGCGTCGAAGGCCTGAGCCAGGTGCTGGCCGCCGAATTGGAGCAGACCAGCAACATCCGGGTGAACTGCATCAACCCGGGCGCCACGCGCACCGCGATGCGTGCCGCCGCCTACCCGGCGGAAGATCCGCTGGCCCTGAAGACGCCGGCACAGATCATGCCCGCCTATCTCTATCTGATGGGGCCGGACAGCGAGGGGCTGACCGGCGCCTCTGTCGACGCCCAGTAGGCCGGCTCAGCGCCGCCGGCCGCCGGCGCGCAGGCGCCGCTCGCGGCGTTCCAGCTCGCGAACCTTGGCCGGCTCGATCGCGCGCGGACGGGGCAGCCCGGCGGCCCGGTACAGGGTCTCGACCTGGGCCGGGGGCAGTTCCTGCCACTGCCCGACCCTTACCCAGGAAGGCAGGGCGATGGGCCCGTATCTGGTCCGTTTCAGCCTGCTTACCTCGCAGCCCTGGGATTCCCAGAGGCGGCGCACTTCGCGGTACCGACCTTCGCGGAGGGTCACGGAAAACCACTGGTTGGCACCCCGACCGCCGCCGGGCAGAATGCGCTCGAAGCGGGCGGTGCCGTCGTCGAGCTCGACCCCGGCGCTGAGCCGCGCCAACATCTCCGGGGTGACCGCGCCGCGCACCCGGACGCGATATTCGCGCTCGATACCGGTCCCCGGATGCATCAGTCGGTTGGCCAGTTCGCCGTCGGTGGTCAGCAGCAGCAGCCCGGTGGTGTTGATGTCCAGGCGGCCGACGGCCACCCAGCGTCCGCTGCGCAGGCGCGGCAGGCTGTCGAAAGCGGTTGGACGTTGCTGTGTATCGCGTCGCGTGCAGACCACGCCCTCGGGTTTGTTGTAGGCGAGCACCCGGGGGGCGGCGGCAGTGACCACGGGAATGCGGCGGCCGTCGACGCAGATCGCCGCGCTGCGATCGGCGCGATCGCCCAAGACCGCGATGCGGCCGTCGAGACTGACCCGGCCAGCCTGGATCCAGAGTTCCATTTCGCGGCGCGAGCCCAGCCCGGCGGCGGCGAGGATTTTCTGCAGTTTTTCGCTCATGGGGCAGTCGAGGGTGCTGCGGCAACCTCCTCCGCCGGCTCGGAGGCCTGTTCCGCCGCACCGGGCGCCAGCTCCAGGCCCTCCGAGAAATCCAGCTCCCGCAATTCGCCGAGCGGCGGCAGTTGGTCAAGGCTGGAGAGGTTGAAATAGTCGAGAAACTGCCGGGTGGTGGCGTACAGGGCCGGCCGGCCGGGCACGTCGCGGTGACCGACGACGCGGATCCACTCGCGCTCGAGCAGCGTGCGGATGGTATCGGAACTGACCGCGACCCCGCGCACTGCCTCGATATCGCCCCGGGTCACGGGTTGCCGGTAGGCGATCAACGCCAGGGTCTCCAGCAGCGCACGGCTGTAGCTGCGCGGCTTTTCCTCCCACAGCCGACCGACCCAGGGTGCAAACTCGGCACGCACCTGAAGGCGGTAGCCGCTCGCGGTGTGGCGCAGCTCCCAGGCATGGCCGGCGCTGCCTTCGGCGATGGCCTCGAGCGCCGCGCGGAGCCGATCCGCGTCCGGCTGCTGCAAGGGGTCGAACAACTGCTGCAGCTGGCGGAGGTCGAGGGGTCGACCAGCGGCCAGCAAGGCCCCCTCGACGATGCGGCGCAGCTGTTCAGGATCCTGGAGCATCGGCCTGCCTCCCGGTGATATGCAGCGGCCCGAAGGGCTCGGCTTGGACGATTTCGATCAAGCTCTCCTTGACCAGTTCCATGACTGCCAGAAAGGTGACCACCACACCGCGGCGGCCCTCCTCGATCCGGAACAGGGCACCGAAGGGCACGAATTCCCCTGCGCGCAGGCGATCGAGGATGTCGGCCATGCGCGCGCGGGTGGACAGCGCCTCGAACTGCACATGGTGGTGCTCCTGAAGCCGCGCGCGCTCCATCACCCCGGCCAGCGCCACCAACAGCTCACGCAGATCCACCTGGGGGTGCGGCCGTTGCGGCACACTGTCCGGCGCCGGCACCAGGACCGGAAAAATGTCGCGCTCCAGGCGCGGCAGGTCATCGAGCGCCATCGCCGCTGCCTTGAAGCGCTCGTATTCCTGGAGCCGCCGAATCAACTCGGCGCGGGGATCCTCTTCCTCCTCGACCGCAGACTGGCGGGGCAGCAGCATGCGCGACTTGATCTCGGCGAGCATCGCTGCCATCACCAGGTACTCGGCGGCGAGCTCGAAGCGCAGCGCCTCCATCATGGCGATGTAATGGATGTATTGGCGGGTGATCTCGGCGACGTCGATGAGCAGGATATCGAGGTTGCGGCGCCGGATCAGATAGAGCAGCAGATCCAGCGGGCCCTCGAAACTCTCCAGCACCACCTCCAGCGCATCGGGCGGAATATAGAGGTCGGCGGGCAACTCCATGACGCGCTCGCCGAGGACGACAGCCAGCGGCAGTTCTTGCTGCTGCGGCGTCCCGGGGCTCGGTTCCGGGTGCGGCTCTCGGGCGCTCACGGCGTCCTCTGGTGACGGAATGGAAGCCATTATAGGGCTTCGCGGGTGATCCCGGGCCAGAGTTTCAGTCGCAACCGAAGGGCGCGGGATCGCCGCCACCGCGCCGCACCAGTACCGGCAACTCGGCACTGAGATCGATTATCGTGGTGGATTGCAGCGCGCCCTGCCCCCCATCCACCAACAGCTCGATGCGCCCGGCAAGGCGCTCGCGAATATCGTCGGGATCGGCCGGCGGCTCGCTCTCCCCGGGCAGGATCAGGGTGACGCTCATCAGCGGTTCGCCCAGTTCCGCCAGCAGCGCCTGTGCGATGCGGTGGTCGGGCACCCGCAATCCGATCGTCTTGCGCTTGGGGTGCACCAACCGCCGGGGCACTTCGGAAGTGGCGTTGAGGATAAAAGTGTAGGGCCCCGGGGTGTTGGCCCGCAGCAAGCGGAACACCTGGTTGTCAACCTTGGCGTAGCTGCCCAGCTCGGAAAGGTCGCGACACATGAGGGTGAAATTGTGATGCTTGTCCAGCTCACGGATGCGCCGGATACGGTCGACGGCCGCCTTGTCACCGAGCTGGCAGCCCAGGGCATAGGCGGAATCGGTGGGGAATGCCACCAAGCCGCCATCGCGGAGCACTTCGGCGACCTTGAGTATCAGCCGCGGCTGCGGATTGTCGGGATGAACATGCAGTCTGTCCACAGCGCTCTCCGGGCTCCCCGCCTCGGTTCAGGGAAGCGCCGCACTATAGGGCCCGCCCGCCGGAAATGCGAGTCTTGGCGCCACCCGCTGTGAGCCCGCCTTCCAAACCGGTAGAATTCGGATCCATCGGGATAGCCACGGATCCTCATGCATACCCAGGCCGAGACCACTCCAGCGCGCGAAAGCCTGCTGCTCAACATCGGGCTCAATATCGTCGCACCCACGCTGATCCTCACCAAGCTGAGCGGCGACGCTGCGCTGGGTACCACAGGGGCGCTGCTTGCAGCGTTGGCCTTTCCGCTGGGTTACGGCGCCTGGGATTTCTGGCGCCGGCGAAAATACAACCTATTCTCGGTGCTCGGGCTGGTCAGCGTGCTGCTCACCGGCGGGATCAGCCTGTTGCAACTGCCGCCCCACTATCTGGCGGTCAAGGAGGCCGCCATCCCGGGACTGCTCGGGCTCGCGGTGCTGGCTTCATTGAAGACCCGCTGGCCGCTGGTCCGCAGCCTGTTGTTCAACGACGCGGTGTTGCATACCGGCCGCATCCAATCGGCTCTCGAAGCCCGGGGCGCCACGGGCGGTTTTGAACAGGTGATGAACCGCGCAACCTGGCTGCTGGCGGCGTCCTTCTTTCTGTCCGCGGTGCTCAATTACGCCCTCGCCAGCACCCTGGTCACCGCCACCGCCGGCAGCCTCGAGTACAACGAACAGCTGGGGCGCCTGACGGCGCTGAGCTATCCCCTGATCGCGCTGCCAGCCACCGCGGTGATGGCCGGCGCCCTTTTTTACCTGTTCCGCCGTATCACCCAGCTCACCGGGCTCGCCTTCGAAGAGATCGTGCGCGGCAACGCCGCAAACGGCGGTCATTGAGGATGTGGTACGCCTTTTTCTGCGAAGATCGACCGGATAGCCTGGCAGCAAGACGCCAGGCCCGACCGGCACACCTGGAGCGCCTGCAGCAGCTGCGCGATGCCGGGCGCCTGCTGGTCGCCGGCCCCACACCGGCCATCGACAGCGAAGATCCCGGCGCCGCCGGGTTCAGCGGCAGCCTGGTGATCGCCGAGTTCGCCTCCCTGGCCGAAGCCCGGGCCTGGGCCGACGCCGACCCCTATGTCACCGCCGGCGTCTACGCGGCGGTTACCGTAAAACCGTTCAAGAGAGTTCTGCCCTGATGCGTTTCCGAATTCCGTGCCGGCCGCTGGCCAGCGCCGCCGTCATCTGCCTGTGGCTGGCGTTGCCGTCCGCCGCCCAGGCGGCAACGGCCTATATCATCGACGAGATCCGGGTGCCACTGCGGGAGACACCCTGCGGCAACTGCCGGATCGTGCACCAGGGCCTGAAATCCGGCACCCGGCTGGAGGTCTCGGACTCCCGCGATGGCTGGAGTCGGGTGACCACCCCGGGAGGCCTGGAGGGCTGGCTGCCCAGCCAATACCTGATCGACCGGCCCATCGCCCGGGAACGCCTGGACGCGCTGAGTCGCCAGGTCGAAGCCCTGCGCGGCGAGAACGACACCTTGCGCGGCCGTGCAACCGCCCTCGGCGAGGAGGCCGAACAGCTGCGCGGCGAAATCCAGGCGCTGACCGCCACCAGGGAGGAACTGGGCAGCGAGCTCGAGGAAATCCGCGATCTTTCCGGCGATACCCTGCAACTCCACGCCCAGAACCAGGAACTTCTCAAGCACAACAAGATCCTCCAATCGGAGGCCGATGTCCTGCAGGCGCGCCTGGAACAATTGGAGCGCAATGAACTCCAGCGCTGGTTTTTCTACGGTGGCCTGCTGGTCGCCCTGGGCGCCCTGCTCAGTGCCCTCCTGCCCCGGCTCAAACCCAAGCACAGAGGATATTCGGAATGGCGTTGAAACTCGGCACCCTGTTGACCCTGATCGGTCTGTGGCTGGCGGTGCCAGCGGCGCTCGCGACCGCTGACCAGCCCGAAGTGGTGATGCGTACCAGTGCCGGCGATGTCCGTATCGCCCTGCACCCGGAGCGTGCGCCGAAGACCGTGGCCAATTTCCTCCACTATGTCGACCACGGCTTTTACGAAGGTCTGCAGTTCCATCGCGT
Source organism: uncultured Gammaproteobacteria bacterium (assembly GCA_913060555.1). GTDB lineage: Bacteria > Pseudomonadota > Gammaproteobacteria > Pseudomonadales > Porticoccaceae > JAGPUQ01. The sequence continues at coordinate 17,661 of CAJXRS010000037.1, forward strand.
AGTGGCAGGTTTCGTGATCCAGGGCGGCGGCTTCGATGCCGACCGCAAACCCCGCGAGCCCGGGCCGCCAGTGGTCAACGAATCCGTAGGCGGACTCGCCAACGCGCGCGGCACCATCGCCATGGCCCGACGCCAGGATCCGGACAGCGCCAGCGCCCAGTTCTACATCAACCTCGCCGACAATGCCTTTCTCGACGCCAAGGACGACCAGCCCGGCTATACAGTGTTCGGCCGCGTCGTGTCCGGCATGGACGTCGTCGAACGCATCGCCGCCACCGAGGTCACCAATGCCGGCGGCCCCTTCACCCATGTGCCGCGAGAGCCGGTATTGATACTCGAAGTCCGCCGCGCAGAGGCCAGTGCAGATGACGACGGCGCTGAGCGTCAACCTCAATAAGATCGCGCTGCTGCGCAACTCCCGGCCCGGCAACCATCCGGACGTGACCGCCCACGGGACGGTCTGTCTGGACGCCGGCGCCGCGGGCATCACCGTGCATCCGCGCCCCGATCAGCGCCATATCCGCGCGCGCGACGTCCGCGAGCTGGCCGCGCTGGTGGCATCCCGGCCCGGCCGCGAATTCAATATCGAGGGCAATCCGTTCGCGCCTGCGGCGCCCGGCTATCCGGGCCTGCTGGCGCTGGTCGAGGAGGCCCTCCCTCAGCAATGCACCCTGGTGCCGGACAGCAGTGACCAGCTGACCTCGGATCACGGCTTCGACCTGGCCCGCGACGGCGCGGCCCTGCGGCCCGTGCTGGACCGATGCCGGGAGCTGGGCGTGCGGGTCAGCCTGTTCATGGACCCGGACCTCGACCAGATCGAACGCGCCGCGGCGCTCGGCGTCGCGCGCATCGAGCTCTATACCGGGCCCTATGCCGATGCCTGGGCCGCGGGCCGGGGCACGGCCGAGCTGGCGCGCTACCGGACAGCGGCGCACCACGCCGGTTCGCTCGGCCTCGGCATCAATGCCGGGCACGACCTCAATCTGCACAACCTGGGCGCCTTCGCCCGGGAAATCCCCGGCCTGCTGGAGGTGTCCATCGGCCATGCCCTGATCGTCGATGCCATCGCCATGGGCCTGGAGAACGCGGTGCGGGCCTACCGCCAGTGCCTCGACTGACCGCGCCACAGTGCCTTGAGCTACGCCGACAGGAAACGTAATTACGAACGGCTGATCACGGTCTACGGGCGCAAGCCGGTACTCGAGGTGCTGCGCGATCCGGCACTGCAGGTGCGCCGGCTGCATCTGGCGCACAGCAATCGGCGCGACGCCGTCATCGCCGAACTGGAGGAACTGGCCGAGGCGCGCGGCATCGAAATCCAGGGCCACAGCCGCGAAGCCCTGGCGCGCATCTCCAGAAACGGCCGTCAGGACCAGGGCGTCGCCGCCGATATCGACTGCCCCGGCCATCGCGACTACCGCGAACTGCTCACCGATGTGCCGGCGCAGGGCCTGCGCCTGGTGGCTCTCGACCGGGTCACCAACCCGCAGAACCTGGGCATGATCATTCGCACCCTGTGCGCCAGCCCCCTCGATGGCCTGCTACTGCCGCGCCGGGGCTGTGCACCCCTATCGCCGCTGGTCATCAAGGCCAGTGCCGGCACCCTGTTCCATTGTCCCCTGTGGCGCTGCGAAGCATTGCCGCAGGCGCTGCGCGAACTTGGCGCCGCCGGTGCCGAAATCGCCGTGCTCGACGCCGATGCCCGCCAGTCACTGGACACCTTCCGGCCCCCGGGGTCGGTGATCTATGTGCTCGGCAATGAGACCGACGGCGTGTCGCCCGATATCTCGGCGCTCGCCGGGCACCGGCTACGCATCCCCCTGGCCAGGGGCGTGGAATCGCTCAACGTGGCGGTCACCGCGGGCCTGGTCGCGTTTCGGACTCCGCTCCCCACACCGGGGTCAGGGCCGCGAGCGCCGAAGCTACCAGGGTACCGGCGCCGAGCAGCGCCAGAGCCGGCAACACCCCGGCAGCGGCGATCACCTCGCCGGTGAGCCAGGCGCCGACCGGCGCGGTGCCGAAAAAAGCCAGCTGGTACACGGACACCACCCGGGAGCGGTGAGTCTCCGGCGCCAACGTATGGGTCAGCACCCGGCCCAGGGTGATCGCCTGCCCCGAGAACAACCCCCACACCAGCACCGCGGGAAACAGGGCCCAGGCGGGCAGATGCGCGGCCAGCGCCAGGAGAATGACACCGCGCCCGAATAGGCTGACGATCAACCGGCGCCCCGGACGGGCCAGCGCAGCACCGCGGCGCATGAACAACAGATTGGCCGCCAGGACGCCCAAGGTAAAGCACAGCTGTACACCGGCGAACAGCCCGGATCCCCCCTGGTAGACCTCGCGAACCATCAGCGGTATCGCCACCAGATAGGCGCCGAAGCCGAAGAAGCCCGTGATAGCGACCACCAGCATCAGGGCGCGCAGGCGCGGCAGCCGCCACACCTCCGCCAAACCCGAGCGCACCCGGGGCCGATCGCCGCGGACACCCGCCTGGCGGCCTTCATGGGCCGGCTGACTGCGCCGAAACAGGCTGCCCGCGAGCAAAAACATCAGGATCTGTGCGGCGAGCAGCAGCGGCAGGCCGATGCGATCGAGCTGCCCGGCGGCGAGGATTCCCAGGCCCTGCGCAGCAAACTGGACGAAAGTCGACTGCGCCACGGCGCGCTGCAGGTCGCCCCGGTAGAGCTGGGGCAGGAGACCTTCGCGCGCCGGCTGCACGAAGGCGGTGACGGTGCCATAGCAGATACCGAACAGCAGCAACACGGGGAAAGTCAGGCGCCCGGTGAGAGCGGCCCACAGCAACACCCCGCAGGGCAGTGTGTAGATCCGGAACAGGCTGCGCAGGTAGGTGCCCAGGTGGCGGTTGTCGGAGATCGCCCCACCGAGCAGAATCAGCAGCAGGCTGGGGACGAGCACCGCCATCTGGGCGAGGCCGACGCGGTCGGGCGTTTCCTGGAGCAGGCCGACCAGAATCCAGGGAAACACCACCACCTGGAGGCCCATCGCCATGGCCCCGGCACCGATACCACTCAGGTACCAGCGAAAGCGCCGGACCAGCGCCCGCTCAATCCCCTCGGGCACGGCGCGGACTCAAAGCTCCCGGCTCCATTCGCAGCGCACCTGCAGCTGTCCCTGGCCGGGCCGATGGCAGTCGCCGGTACTTTCCCATTGAAAGGCGTGGGTTCCCGCGAGTTCGGTCTCCAGGTGAACAGTGGCGGACACCCAATACATACGCGCCAGCAGCGCTTCGAACTCGCGCATCCACAGCTCCCATTCGTACTCGATGCCCTGGTAGGCGGCGCCGAAATGCACGATCTCGGTGTGGGGCCCGCTGAGTAACAGGGTGCGCGCCGGCGTAGCGAACATCTCCCGGGCGATCAGCGGCCAGGTATCGGCAGCCGGCAGGGCCTCGATCACCTCGCAATTGACGCGCAGCCGCTCGTGCGCCTCGGCCGGGACCACGCAATCCTTGATACAGCCATAGATGACCGCTTCACCATCCATCAGCGGACTCCGCCAGATCGACCACGGGGCGGCGACCGCCAGGGCGCTCATGCCGCCGGCCGCGCCACCGCAACGGGCATTCAAAGGCCGGCATTGTATTGCAGTCGCCGCAGGAGCTCCGCCTCGTCGATCACCTCGACACCCAGCGCTCGGGCCTTGGTCAACTTGGAGCCGGCGCGAGACCCGGCCACCACCACCCGGGTCTGCCGGGACACGCTGCCCGCGACACTGGCGCCCAGGGCTTCCAGCCGCTCGCGGGCCTGTTCCCGGGTCAGGCTTTCCAGGGTGCCGGTGAGCACCCAGCTCTGGCCGGCGAGCGGCAGTTCGCCAGTTGCGCGCTCCGCCTCGGGCCAGGTGATCCCGGCACCGCGCAATGCCGCGATCACGGCGCGGTTATCTGGATTATCGAAGAAAGCGTGAACATGGCCGGCGGCGACCGGGCCGATATCCCGCAGTTCCTGCAGACGCTCGGCATCAGCTGCCATGAGTGCGTCCAGGGAACCGAATTCTCCCGCCAGGATCCGCGCGGTCGCCTGGCCGACCTCGCGGATCCCCAGGGCGTAGAGAAAGCGTGCCAGAGTCGTCTGCCGGGAGGCATCGATCGCGGCGAGCAGATTGTCGGCCGATTTCTCCGCCATGCGCTCCAGGCTCAGCAGCTGCTCGCGCGCCAGCCGATAGAGGTCCACCACGGTGCGCACCAGATCCCGGGCCACCAGTTGCTCGATCAGTTTCTCGCCAAGCCCTTCGATATCCATCGCCTCCCGGCTGGCGAAGTGGCGGATGGATTCGCGGCGCTGTGCCGGGCATACCAGGCCGCCGGTGCAGCGCACTGCCACTGTGCCGGGCGCACGCTCCAGCGGCGAGGCGCAGGCCGGGCAGGCATCCGGAAAGCGAATCTGACGCGCGCCCTCGGGGCGCAGCTCCGGCACCGCGCGCACCACCTGGGGGATCACGTCGCCGGCGCGGCGCACCACCACCGTATCGCCGAGCCGCACCCCCAGCCGTTCGATCTCGTCGGCATTGTGCAGCGTGGCATTGGCCACGGTGACGCCGCCCACGAATACCGGCTGCAGGCGCGCCACCGGGGTCAGGGTCCCGGTGCGGCCGACCTGAAATTCGACGCCCTCCAGTTTGGTGGCGGCCTCCTCGGCCGCGAACTTGCAGGCGATCGCCCAACGCGGCGCCCGCGCGGCAGAACCCAGGCGATGCTGCCAGTCGATGCGATCGACCTTGAAGACCGCGCCGTCGATGGCGTAGTCCAGGTTCGGACGCTGCGCCTCCAGACGCTGGAAATAGGCGATCGCGGCATCGATGTCGAACGCGACCTCGAGCAGCGGGCTGATCGGCAATCCCCAGTGGCGCAGCTGTTCGAGCAGCCGGGCCTGGGAGTCGGGCTCCGGCCAACCCGCCAGATGACCGACGCCATAGGCACAGAAGCGCAGCGGCCGCGCAGCGGTGACCCTGGGGTCGAGCTGCCGCAGACTGCCGGCGGCGGCGTTGCGGGGATTGACGAACACCTTCTCGCCTTCGCGTTCGGCCCGCGCGTTGAGCTCCGCGAAACCGCGCAAGGGCATGTAGACCTCGCCCCGCACCTCGATCAGGTGGGGCGGGGCCGAGCCCTGCAGGCGCAGGGGTATGGCGTTGAGGGTGCGCAAATTGGCGGTGATGTCCTCGCCGGTTTCACCATCACCCCGGGTGGCGCCGCTGACCAGCACGCCGTCCCGATAGCAAAGATTGACCGCCAGACCGTCGAACTTGGGTTCGCAGGCATAACAGGGCGCGGCATCGGCGCCGAGCCGTTCCCGCACCCGGCGGTCGAACTGGCGCAGCTCTTCGAGGCTGAAGGCGTTGCCGAGCGACAGCATGGGCTGCAGGTGACGAACCGGTTCGAAGGCGGCGAGCGGCGCCGCGCCGACCCTTTGGGTGGGGGAGTCGGGGGTCTTCAGCTCCGGGTGAGCGGCCTCGATTTCCTGCAGCCGCCGCAACAGGCTGTCGTACTCGGCATCGCTGATCTGGGGGTCGTCGTGAACGTAGTAGCGCAGATTGTGGGATTGCAGCTGTTCACGCAGCGCCGCCGCCTCCCGCCGCAAGGCCGCAGGGGCCGCCTTCGCATTCACTTTTCAGTCCGGCCGGACGTGGCGGCGCCCATGATCGAGGATGCGTTGCCGGTAATCCGCGATCACCTGGCGGGTCAGGGTGGAGCGGTGTTCGTCACAGAGCTCCGCGCCCAGCTCCACCGCCACCTGGCGCGCCGTGGTGAGCATGTCGTCGAATGCCGCCAGGGGTTCGGCCTGTTCGCCGATCACCATGAAAAAAGCCACGCCGGGGGTCTGGAAATCGCGCACCGCGCCCTCGAAGGTTCCGGGCTTGACTGCGTTGGCGACACTGAAACTCGGAGTGGTTCCATCCCCGGACAGAGAAGCCCGGTGAAAGATTTGGCGTTCACCGAATTCCAGACCTACGCGCTGCAACGCCTCGAACAGGGGCTTGGCGGTGAAAGAATCCCCCGCAGGAGCCATCAGGTGCAGCACCAGGACCTGGATCGACGCCTCACCGTGCCCGGCGGGGGCGCCGCCATCGACCGCCCGACCGCGCTTGCGGCCACTGCGGCGAGCGTTGGCCGCGGGCGGCGGCGCGGGCTCGCCCTTGAACAGCGGCAGGTCATCCTCGGTGATACGCTCGGCACGCAGCGGCTGCCCCTGGGGTGCGCTGTCCGGATGCTCTGCCGCGGCTGCGGCATCCGGTACAGGCTCGGATTCGGATTCGGCGACGGGCTCCACTTCGACCGGACGCTGAGCGTCGAGGTCGGGCGCAGGGGAGGCCTGGAGCACTGGTTCCTCAGGTTCCTGCCGATGGGCAATCTCGGCCTCGAGCTCGGCGCCGTCCGCCGGCCCGGTCCCGGGAGACTGCCGCTCACGAAACGGGGCGGTGCCCTTGCGTTGCGCGGAGTCGGCGCTGCGTCGCAGCTGTTGGCTCAGTTCTGCCGCGGCATCCTCGTCCCGGTAGGCGACCACCCGGGCACCGCCGGAGGGCAGTTCGCTGTTCGCCAGGGGATGATCCCCGGCGGGACCCTCATCGTCGAAGATGGGCTGGCGCCGCGGGCCGTGCAACAGGCCGCGCCGAGCCGCCCGCATGCGCCGCACACCGTCGAGCACGATGCCACATACCAGCAGAGCGCCCAGTACGATCAGCACCTCGCGAGGGCCAAACTCCATCTCTACCTCGTAGTCGTCAGTTCAATGATTTCAGTCAGGCCTCGGCCAGCCGAACCGCCTCGTCCACGTCCACTGCGACCAGCCGGGATACCCCAGGTTCGTGCATGGTAACACCCAGCAACTGCCCGGCAATTTCCATACTGATCTTGTTATGCGTAATGAAAACAAACTGTACTTTTTCCGACATTTCCCGAACCAGGCGCGCATAGCGATCGGCATTGATGTCGTCGAGCGGCGCATCGACCTCATCGAGCATGCAGAACGGCGCCGGATTCAGCTCAAAGATCGCGAATACCAGGGCAATCGCGGTCAGCGCCTTCTCCCCGCCCGACAGCAGGTGAATGGTCGCATTCCGTTTGCCGGGCGGCTGCGCCATGATCGCAATGCCGGTGCTGAGCAGATCGTCCCCGATCATCTCCAGGGAGGCTCGCCCGCCTCCGAACAACTTGGGAAACAGCGCCTGCAGGGAAGCGTTGACGCGATCGAAGGTGTCCTTGAAACGGGACCGGGTTTCCCGGTCGATCTTGCGGATCGCACCCTCCAGGGTATCCAGGGCGTCGCGCAGCTCCGCGTCCTGGGCGTCGAGATAGACCTTGCGCTCCTCCTCCTGGCGGCATTCATCCAGCGCCGCGAGATTGATCGCCCCGAGCCTTTGAATGCGGCGGTCGAGCCCGTCCAACCGTTGCTGCCAGGCATCGGCGGCGGCGTCCTCCGGCAGCCCGGCGAGTACCGCATCGAGCTCCAGCTCCAGCGCCAGCAGCCGATCGTGTTGCGCATCGGCCCGGGTGCGGATCTCGCGGGCGCTCAGGCGCAGTTGTTCGAGGCGATCGCGGTGTTCCTGTACCCGCCGCTCTGCGCCGGTGCGCGCGGCGTCGGCTTCGCGCAGCTCTTGTTCGAGCCCCTGGACCTGCTCGCGGGCCGCGCCCAGCTCGGTGTCGGCCGCGACCCGTGCCGCGAGCCGCTCCTGCAGCTGTGCCTGGCACTCGGGTACCGGTCGTTCCGCGTCCACCAACTCCGCCGCCAGTTGCCCACGGCGCGCCTCGAGGCTCTCGATCTGCGCCTGCAGACGGGACTCACCCTCGCGCAGGGATTCCAGCTGGGCGCTCAAGGAGCGCTCGCGAAGGTCGAGCTGATGCAGTTCGGCGCGCAGCTGCCGGGCGTTTTCGCGGGCGCCATGGACCGCCGCGCGACAGGCGTCGCGCTCAGCGACCCGCTGCTCCACGGCGGCGCTGACGCCCTGCAGTTGCTCCAGGCCGTCTTCCAGCTCCGCGCGCGCGGCGCGAACCTCCTCGATTTCACGCCGCCGCAGTCCCTCGCCTTGCTCGATTTCCCGCTCCAGGCGACCGCGGCGCTCGGCGAGCTGCTGGCGGCGCGTCAGCTCGGCACTCTGGCGGGCCCGCAGTTCCGCATACTCCCGCTGGATCTGGGCGAGCGCCCGCTCTGCGCCGCGG
>CAJXRS010000038.1 GCA_913060555.1 uncultured Gammaproteobacteria bacterium
GGATCGGCCGGGTCGATGTGGATCGCCGCCTCGCCGCCGACCTCGGTCATAGGCGGCTGGCCGGTGGTGACGACCGGGCAGCCGCAGGCCTGCGCCTCGGCGATCGGCCAGCCGAAACCCTCGGCCAGCGACGGAAACAGCAGCGCCTCGGCGCGGGAATACAGCGCGCGCAGTTGTTCGTTGGCGACGTCTACACATTCGCCTACTAGGCCGTCCAGCTTGAGTTCCGTGCAAAGGGCGCGCATTTCATCGGTCCACGGCTTGCCCGCCATCACCAGACGGTGCCGCGCATAGGCGGGGTGCTTGATCAACTCGGCGAACAGGCGCAGCACCCCAGAACGGTTCTTGTACCACTGGTTGCCGCCCACATGGACGAAAAACGGCTGCGCGGGGTCCAGCTCCAGCGCCTGTAGATGCGCCTCGGCCTCGGCAGCCGCCATGGGGTGATAAGGGTAATTGAGGGCGTTGTGCACCACCGTGACACGCGCTTCGGGCAGGCCGGCCACGCGCTGCAATTCCTCGGCGCTCTGGCCAGAGACGCAGGCCACGGCCTGCGCCCGGCGCAGGCCGCGCAGAATCCACCGCTGATACCGGCGGCCGGTCCACCCGACCGGCGACGCCGGGATCTCGCCCAGCGCGGCGCGGATGGCCAGCATGTCGTGGCAGGTCACCAGGTGCGGCTTGCCGCGCAGGTGCCGCACGTAGACAGCGTTCGCCTGATCACAGATATGCACCACGTCTGCCCAGCGGATCTGCCGGCGCAACAGTGATGGGTAGAGCAGGAAGCGGTCGAGGTAACCGATCCACTTGGCGAGCCCGGTCTCGCCCCGCCGCAGGCGCCCCAGCCATACCGGCGGGCGCACCAGCCGTACTTCGTGTCCGGCTGCCGTCAGGCCCTCGCGCAGCATCTCGGCAAAGCGCTGCATGCTCTGTTGGCGCAGATTCTCGTAGTTGCCGATCAGCAGCACTTTCATGAACCGGGGCTCATTTGCGCGCCGCAGCCAACAGATTCTGCGAAAAGATGTGCGCGTTGGTCGCATCGCCCGTCTCGGCGGCGGTGTAGAGACGCAGCACGCCGCGGAAACCCTTCCACAGCAGCCAGCGAAGAGCGCTTTTGGCGCCGTGTACGACCGGCGCGTCCTCGAAACAGCACACATCGCCAAAACCGGAGGACAGCAGCAGCTGGGAGAGCGAGGTGCGGGTAAACGCCATCTCATGGGTCAGATCGCCGTAACGAATACTGCCGAAAAACGGCGATTCGCCATTGGGGACGTGGATGATCCAGCGTCCGCCGGGTTTGAGCACGCGATGCACTGCGTCAACAAAGGGCAGCAGTTCGTCGCGGGTGAAGTGCTCGATCACGTCGAAGGCGATCACCACATCCAGCGAAGCGTCTGCCTGAGCCGCAAGCGTGTCGCGCAGCTCGCCTTCGGCGACGCCCTCGATACCCAGCCGCTGCGCCGCCGCCACCTGCTGCGGCGAGCCATCGACGCCGCGCAGTTTGGTGTAGCCGGCTTCGCGGGCGAAATGCAACAGGGCACCATAGCCGCAGCCCAGATCCAGCACGGCAGTGTTCTTGTCCGCCGGGAAGTGCCGGCGGATCAGCTGGCGCAGCGCATGGGCGCGGGGCGCCAGCCCGGCCAGCGTCTCTGGCGCCAGCGCCTGCTCGCGAGCCTGGACGTAGTGGGTGTAGATGCGGGTGCGGTAGGTTTCGGCGGTCATGAGAATCCCGTTTCGTGGTAAGGCGTGGTGTCGGCTCTCTGGCCGCGTATGGATGCGGCGGGTATTTCCTTTAAAATACGCATTCTATAGCTCACGTGAATGAGCCAAAACACAGCGGCGAAAAGCGGAAAATTGCGCAGTACAGCGCCAGCGTATTGCCCAAAATCGCCCTGACTGACGTAAATGAGCACAAAACTACAAAGAAAGAATATGGCGTAGATATTCTGATGAAGGTTCCAGCCCAGCTTCTTGAGCACGAGGAAAAGCACCAGAAAGGTGAAAAACGGAATCAACACAACCCCAGGCCAGCCATATGCCGCATAGGACTGGCCTGCCAACGGCAAGGTAGGAAACTTGCCGCCGGCAGGATGAATCAGCCGGTAATGGACGAGGGTGTGATAGGCTTCGACGTATTCTGGTTTATCCGGATTGATAAAGCTCGGTACCAAGCGGGCAAGGGCTGGCCAGACCGCCTCGCCCCCCAAGGGTCGCGACCGCCCCACCGCGGCAATTACGGGGTCTATCTGCTGCACCGACGCGAAACGCCCGAGTAGCATCTGCCCTTTTCCACCATCGCCGAAGTAAGCGTAATACCCATGCTTGAAGTGTGCTGATGCCGCTTCCTCGAACTGCTCCCGACTGTCGGGATCCACTGCCAACTGCTTCAGGTGTTGCGCCACGAATTCGATGCGCTCGCCCAGACCGAGCTGCTGCTGCCCCATGGCTCGCAGTGCATGAATCACCGGCGCCAGAAGCGCGACAAAAACAATCGCTCCTGCCGCCACCAAGGCCACGGAGCGCCAGGGCAAGCCACGGCGAAAAAACAGCACCGTCAGAAAATGACCTGCCACGGGCAGGGCCATCGCCGTTTTCTGATTATCGAGAAACCCCATAAGCATGGCTGCCAACATCATGAACACCAGCCGAACGTCCATGTTCCAGCGGCAGCCACCACGCAGCAGCAGCATTGCCGTGCGGGCGATCACCGCCATGACCAGCAGATCACGAAATACCGCAAGACCACCAAATCCGCTACCTTCCGGCCCCTGCAGCCAGCGATTGCAAATCCAGAAAAAAGTGCCAAGCCAGAAGCAGGCCCAGGACAAAAACACCAGAAAACGAAGATCGCTCGTACCAGTGAAAAACGCTCTACCGATGTGGATTCGGCGGACCATAAACGCTGCAATACATAGGGCACCGACACAGATCAACAACACCAGAAACGACATCGCCGGCGCGCTGAGATGACTGTCCAACGGCTGCCCGAGTAACGTTTTGGCATACAGCGCCACCAGGACATTGCCGAGGGTGTACAACAAGACCACCCAAGCAACCAGGTTGTATGCACCCAGCGCCCGAAAGCCGCAAAGGCCCAACGCGGACGCCAGCACGGCGATCGTCAGAACCGTCGGGGCGGCACCCAGCGTCAACTGGACGATTGCCGCGATGGCCGCCAAGGTGCCCAAAACGTACGCCACCGTGCTTGAATTCAAGAAAAGCAAGGGCTTTTTGGAAAACTGTGCCTGGTGAAATCCCTGCAAATCAAACGACCTCGAAAAACTGCTCGCCGAGAAGACTGATAACGCTGCCGCCAGAAAGGAAACCGTGAATACGTCAGCGCGGTCACCGGCCTCGGATCCGCGGCGCGCATCAGCCCTGCGACGCGGTATTCCAGCGACCACGATGCTACTGGCTCTAGGCTCTCGTGCTTCTTAGCCGATGCCCGCCGGACCAACCGTTGGCAGGGTACGCCAGGAGGAAAGGTCCCGCCCCAACAGGTCTTCGAGCATCCCCACGTCATCGCTAAATAGCTCCTGCAAGTACTCTTGGAAATCTTGTTCCATCAGCGGGCGGGGCATGGGGGTTGCGTTGAAATGGTCGAGGGCTTGAACTATGCCGAACCTGCGTCCGCCTATGAGTCTTTTCACGGCTCTCATCTGCGGAAGCAGTGCTGCTCTTACGGCACGAGGTATCCGCGCTATCGTGCGGGACTTGAACCGCACATTTTCGTTCACCCTTGGGAACTGCTCCCGCCCGTCGTCGGGTATTCCTAGAAAATCCAGCAGGACCAGATATTCGCGCCTAGGATCTGAGACGAAATCTTCGAAAAATATGAAGTGAACTTGGCTTCTGTCGAACAGTTGGAGAACCCGTTGAACTTGGGCGCCAAGACTGCCTATCCACTTGTACTGGAGCAGCGCACTCCTATTCTGTGCTCCCGGCGGGAGCTTCTTCCCAGTTGCTCGTGCAGCCTGCATGCTCCACGCCTTCTTGAAGTCCCACTCGGACTCTACACCGTTGAAGAGCATTTGGCTGTGGAATGCATAAACGAGGTCCGAGGGCCGCCGTACCATCACTAGGAGTTTCGCCGCGGGCTGAAATCTTTTTACCCGTTGCAGTGCGACTTGCGAGTGAAGATATTTCGTAGAAGCCTCAGTCACTACTTTTTGTTCCGGCGCAGCACCAGCAAACAGCGCCAAGTAATCTTCCTCGCTAGCGTACTGTGAGGGCTCAACATCGTCGGAAAAGTATCCTGGCTCTTTATGAGGAGACACAAACACGTTCGGATGCGTGCGGAGGTATTCGCTCATGGCCGTTGTACCGCATTTTGGGGCGCCGACGATGAAAAAATTCGGTTTAACCTGCATTGTCCGTCCTTACAGTTTCACCAGACCAATGGCGGTGGAATCGAGCGACAGCCGACGCCGCACGCGGGTGACCAGAAAGACGTTCCACACCACCAAACTCATGCCGGTAGCCAGGGCCGCGCCTTCTATGTCCCACACCGGCACGAGAACGGCATTCAGCACAACGTTGATAAACGCGCCGAGTGCCAGCCCAAGTGCCGCGTCCCGCTCGTGTCCCGTCATGTTGAGAATGTTTCCCACGGAGCCCGCTCCCGCGTTTACCACTTGCGCACCGCATAGTATGGCAAGGCACAGCGCTCCCCGCTCGAATTCGTTGCCGAAGACCAGCCCCAGGATCGGCCGTCCAAACAGGCTGAGTATCAGCGCCGCCGGCAGGGCCAGCGCTACGGTGACACGGGCCGCCGTGGTGATCACGCGCTGCAATCGCTGCATCTCGCCAGCTGCATAGCACCGCGAGATGGTGGGCTGGATAGCCATGTTGACCACCACCAGCGAAAACGCGACCAGCTCCGCGCCGCGCGCCGCGGCCCCATAGATCCCTGCCGATTCGGTCCCCTGCATGGCAGCGAGCATCAGCACGTCGGTTTGGGTGTTGATGATGCTCATGCCACCAAGAAACAGCAGCGGCCCGGCCGCACGCGCCCATTTTCGCGTGTCATATGAGGGTCGAGCATGGCGGAATTCGTTCGGCAAGCGGCGCAGCAACAGCGCCGCACCGACACCGAACGCGGCGGCTGTCGCAACGATGCGGGCCAGGATCGCCAGCTCGGGCGAAAGCGCCGCCGATCCACCCATTACCAGCCACCAGCCGGCCACCAGTGCCAGGAACAGGGCGGGCATGATGAGGTTCTCGGGCAGCTGCCCCAGAATGACATGGTGCAGCCCGCGTAGCGCGGCAGAGCGCATGGCGCCGAGCGCCGTCAGGGGAATGAGCGCCAGCGCCAGGACATAGACCACTGGTACAAGACCCAGCCGATCCTCGAGCCCCCAGATCGCCGCCGCTGCGGCCAGCGCCATGACGAGCGATGCGCCGAGCACGGCCTGGTTGCCGCGCACCAACAAGCCGCGCATCAGCCCCCACTGCTGGTGCACGCGGTAGCTGGCGAGCAGGCGGATCACCAGCGTCGGCAGGCCCAGCCCGGTGGGCACCGTAAGCAGCAGGACCAGCGCCATGGCCGTGACGTAGGCGCCGTAGCCTTCGACGCCCATCCAGCGCGCAAGCACGATGCTGGTGAGCAGCATCAACAGCTTGGAGGACAGCGCCAAAGCGGCACTGCCGGCGGTTGCGCGGGCGAGGTGTTGGCGCAGTGTCCCCTGTCCGCCCCAGAGCCCGCGCAGGCGGTTGGCGAAGGTCAGGGATCGCACTTCATGGACCATGAATACCAGTGATGAAGGATGTTGGAATCGATTGGCTTGCGCCCGGCGGCAGCCGGGGGCTTCTCCGCCCCGACTTACCGGCCGCCACTGACCACTCTACAAGCTCTGGGATAGTGAAAAGACACGGCTTTCAAACGGCTATCTCCATTACCTTATCTTTTCCAGATACCGAGATTTCTTGAATATCCACGGACAGGCACCCTTCCACTGCCTCATAAATATTGCTCAATAACTCCTCGAAGGTCTCTCCCTGGGTTGCACACCCAGGGATGGAAGGAATTTCTGCCCAATAGCCGCCTTCTTCGGCTTCATGCACTACAACTTTCAATTTCATGACCTTTCCTCTCCTCTATTGAGCGCATACAGGCTCAAACCTTCCGGCCACTGGTCTGCATGCCCAAAGCGTGCGGTTGTCAGAATTACCGTGTCATTGCGGTCCCTGGATCGCGGACGGCATCACTTTCCACCGGCCGGCGCCACAGCGACACGCACGGAATCTTGCTCCGGTCGCAGCGGTGGGCATATTTGCGGGCGATGTCGGTGACCTCTTCCAGCAGGCCATCGCCCAGGGTGATGGGCTCCAGGCCCAGGGCGAGGAAGCGGTCGTTTCTGACGTGCAGGTCGTTCTCGTCGGCCTCGTTGCGCGGGTTGGGCAAATAGTCGATCTGTGCGCCGGTACGCTCGGCGATCATCTGGGCCAGGTCGCGCACGCGGTGGGTCTCGGTCATCTGGTTGAATATCTGCACGCGGTCACCGGGCTTGGGCGGGTTTTCCAGGGCGATCTGGATGCAGCGCACGGTGTCCTGGATGTGGATGAAGGCGCGGGTCTGGCCGCCGCTGCCGTGCACGGTGAGCGGGTAGTCGACCGCCGCCTGCATCAGGAAACGGTTGAGCACGGTGCCGTAGTCGCCGTCGTAGTCGAAGCGATTGATGAGCCGCTCATCCTGGCGGGTCTCTTTGGTCTGTGTGCCCCAGACGATGCCCTGGTGCAGGTCGGTGACGCGGACGCTGTCGTTCTTGTTGTAGAAGAAGAACAGCAGCTGGTCCTGGGTCTTGGTCAGGTGGTAGATGCTGCCCGGGTTGGCCGGGTAGAGGATCTCGTTTTCGATGTGGTCACCGTCGTCGGTTTCCACCTTCACCCGCAGATAGCCCTCGGGGATCTTCATGCCGGCGGTGCCGTAGCCGTAGACGCCCATGGTGCCCAGGTGGGCGATGTGGATGTCCTGCCCGCTTTCCACCACCGCCGCCAGCAGGTTGTTGGTGGCGTTGAGGTTGTTGTCCACCGTGTAGCGCTTGTGGGTGCTGGACTTCATCGAGTAGGGCGCGGCGCGCTGCTCGGCGAAGTGGACGATGGCCTGGGGTTGCCAGTCCTTGAGCAGGTCCAGCAGGCGCTGGTAGTTCACCGCCACGTTGAAGTTGTGGAAGGTGATGTCGCGGCCGGAGACCTCCTTCCAGGCGCGCAGGCGTTCGCCCATGGGGCGGATGGGGGTGAGGGATTCGCATTCCAGTTCGATGTCGATCTGGCGGCGCGACAGGTTGTCGACGATGGCGACCTCGTGGCCGAGGTTGGACAGGTGCAGCGCGGTGGGCCAGCCGCAGAAACCATCGCCGCCCAAGACCAGGATTTTCATGGCATTGCCTCCATTCGTTTACATCGGTGAAGCCCGGCGGGCGGGATCACCGCCACCCACAACCAGTGCCCCGTGGGAGCGGCGCCCTCGCCGCGATTCAATGTTCATTCCACCAACCCATCGGCGCGGGGGCAGGCCTCCTACAACCCACAACCAATGCCCCCGTGGGAGCGGCGCCCTCGCCGCGATTCCATGTTCATTCCGCCAACCATCGCCGGAGCGGGCGGCATCACCGCCACCAACCATCGGCCCGAGGCGGGCCTCCCACAACCCACAACCAATGCCCCCGTGGGAGCGGCGCCCTCGCCGCGATCGATCCGGGCACCCCCACCAACCATCGGCCCGGGGGCGGGCCTCCTACAACCAGCGGCGCCCCGCCGCGATCGATTCCCGGGCACCACCCCCACCCCATCGGCCCGGGGGCGGGCCTCCCGCAGGGGGCACCGTCAATAGGCATTGCGGTCCCACAGCACGCGAACCACGGTCAGCGCGATGATTTTGAGGTCGAGCCACAGGCTCCAGTTGTCGATGTACCAGAGGTCGTGCTCGACACGGCGCTCCATCTTTTCCAGGGTATCGGTCGGGCCACGGTAACCATTGACCTGAGCCCAGCCGGTGATGCCGGGCTTCACGCAATGCCGCCACATGTAGGCCTCTACCCTGTGCTTGTAGTACTCGTTGTGGGCCAGGGCATGGGGACGGGGGCCGACGATGGACATTCTGCCCTGCAATACATTGATGAACTGCGGCAGCTCGTCGAGGCTGGAGCGCCGCAGGAAGGCACCGAATCTGGTGATGCGCGGATCATCGCTGGAGGCCTGGGTGACGGTGCCCTCCGGTTCTTCGTGCAGGACCATGGTGCGAAACTTGTAGACCTTGATGGGTTTGCCGTCACAGCCGTTGCGGCGCTGCTTGAACAGCACCGGGCCTGGCGAACCGAGCTTTACGCCGAGCGCAATCGCCAACATCAGCGGGCTGATCAGCGCCAGAATGACCACGGCCAACACTCTGTCCTCGATCGCCTTGAGGATGCGGTTGATGCCCTGCATGGGGCTGACATTGAGGTCCAGGACGGCCATTCCCGCAACCTCTGAAATGGCGGGGTTCAACAGCCGAAAATTCTCGATACTGGGCACATAACGGATGCCCACGGTGCTGTGGCGCAGCTGGTCGAGCAGTTCCGGGATGCGGTGTTCGCTACCCGCCGAAAGGGTCAGCCATACCTCGTCGATCGACTGCCGCTCAACGAAATCGGGGAGCCTGGCCAGCGGATACGCCGGGATCTGGCCACACTTCTCGACGGGAGGCCGTCGCGCCTCGTAAAACAATGCGGCAATCTCCAGGCCACTCCAGGCGGATTCCTCCAGCTGCCGGGCGACCGCCGTGGCCTGAGGCCCGGAACCGACGAGGACGATGCGCCGCAGGTTCCAGCCGCGTTTTCGCGTTTCCCGCAGGGTGACGGCCATCACGCCCCGCGCCGCTACCAGTGCCAGACCACCGAACCCCAACCAGAGCGCCATCCAGCCCCGCGAAAAAAGGACGTTGGTCTTGGTGGCCACCCCCAACACCATCAACGCCCCACCGACCAGCAGCCACGCGAGCAGCAGCTGGCGCAGCTGCGCCGAGGTCGGACGGCCGCGCCAGGAGTGATAGATGCCCAGTGCGGAAAACGCGACCAGCGTGAGCAGCGCGCCCAGCAGCAAGGCGATCTGGTAGCGCTGTGGCAATCCCCAGCTTTCCAGGCGGATGGCATAGGCGGTCCATCCGGCCAGGATCACCACTAGCGCGTCGAGCGCCCGCGTAACTCCCGAGAGCAGACTGGAATGTTCACGAAAACGACTTTTTCTCAGCATGGGCCCCTGCACACCGGCGGGCGCCGGAGATTCCAGTGGACCGCGAACGAGGGTGAATTCCGTCGCCCGTGCCGGGTCCGGGGAGCGCGATGACCTGTCGCTCGGTTGCCCTTCCCCCTCTGCTGCGCTTTCATGAGGTCTCATCCGGCTGCCTCTTGCTTTTTTACTTTACGACATCGGTCACTTCGGCTGCGACGGGCTCGCTGCTCGTCTCGTCGAGCGCGATCCGAAACCGGTCCCGAAATTCCAGGCCAAAGGCTGCCAGTAGCCCCAGGAAGCCACCCAGGAAAGCGCCGAGCACCGCAATGGCCGCCCTGGACAGGCCAACGGGCTCCAGGGACTGCATGCCCGTTACCACTGCTCGGGTCTCCAGCAGGTTTTGCATTCTCAGCTCCAGGCGTTGAATGGCCGCGTCCTGGATGCCTTGCTGGCGTTGGTTGTCGCGCAGTTTGTTATTCAGATCATCCCGGCGCTGTGCGAGCCCAACTTGAAACCTCTCCTCCAGGTCTGCCAACCGAGCGCGGTTCTGCTGGACCTCGTTATCCAGCATCAACAGAGTCATGGCGCGAGCTTCGTCGTTGGCCTCCCGTATCGCCTGCGCGCGATGCTTTACGGCCGCTTCGATCAGCGAGTTGGTATCCTCGATCTGCTGGCGCAGCAAATCGCCGGTGAGGTCCAGGCGTTTGAGGTCCGCGAGCAGAAACCGCTCGCGGTCTTTCAATTCATCCAGACCGCGTTGTGCCCGCTGCTTTTCCAGCTCTATACCGCTGCGCAGCAGGTTGAACATCCGACTGTGGTCATCGATCAGTGTCGCGGCCACCTGCTCCTGTACTTGCCGATGCTTCGGCGCTTGGTCTGCTTCACCTTCGGACTCCAGAATGATCAGCTGGCTGTCCTTGGGCACCCGGGCATCGACCTCGAATTTTTTCGCCTCATCGCCGGCCTGCTCGCGGTAGTCCCGCAATGCCAGCGGGATGTAGCTCTCGGAAATCTTGGCGAGTACTGCGGGCGGCGGTTCGATGGGAACCGTTTTGCCGTCCTCGACGTGGGAGCCCAATTCGACGGTGGTGGTGTAGGCGTATTGCTTGGGGAGCAACAACGCCCACAGCACGCCGAGCGCGGTCACTACCGCCACGGTGGTCAGTACTGCCCGGCGCCGGCGCCAAAGCACCAGGCCGAGGTCCACCAGGCTGATTTCATCGTCGTATCCGCCATCGGTGGGCATGGGCGGTCTTTCGCTGGACTGTGCAGTGTGATTCACAGACATGGTGATACGTCCTGCCAGCCTGACGGCCGCGCGCCCAGACGGCTGCGTTCACGGCAGATTGCCAAACCCCGCATGCACTCCCGCCAGATGCTGTGACGGGTGCGCAAATCGTGTCCAGGGTCTTGCCGCGGCGCCCGGGGCGCCACAGTAGACCGGCAGCGCAATGCACCTGAGGGCAGGGAGGTGTGCCTGTTCGGCGCTGCGTGGCCTGACCGGCCTACGGGCCTGGGGACGGGACTTTGGGGGGAGTCGCAAGGCCATCCATCACTGCGAGATCTGTGCATCCCCGGAACTCCCACCAACCCTGCTGCCTTGCGCTCGCTTACATGCACTATGTGGAGCACTGAATATGCCCGATCCGCTACGGCGCCCCGCACCGGGCGTCGCCGGGAAATCCTGGCGACCCGGATCGGGCGCCAGCATTGTGCAATGCCGGGCGCACCCAGACAATCGGGCTCTCGCGCCCGACCCGCGGGACCGGCCAAGTTTGCCAGCACCCGGCGGATTCCTGCGCGTTCAGACACGCAGAAAACGCGATCCCTGTCACAGATATCGTGCAATTCCCGGTGCGCATCCCCTGCGGCACCGGGGTTGGGCATCGTCTGGCGACTGCGGGCCCGCTCTTCCCGGCCGGGCGAGGATCAACCACTCTCTGCGGCCAGCTCCTGGTCGCGGTGTGAACCCGCCTTGAAGACGCGCCGGATTATCAGGAAGAACACGGGCACGAAGAATACCGCGAGCAGGGTGCCGGTGATCACTCCGCCCAGCACCCCGGTGCCGACTGCGTTCTGGCTCTCGGACCCGGCGCCGGTATTGATCGCCAGCGGCAGCACGCCGAGGGCGAAGGCCAGTGAAGTCATCACAATGGGCCGAAACCGCAGGCGCACCGCATCGAGGATGGCATCGTACAGGGGCGCGCCGCGAGCCTGGAGGTCGCGGGCGAACTCGACGATCAGAATGGCGTTCTTCGAAGACAAACCTACGGTGGTGAGCAGGCTCACCTGGAAGAAGATATCGTTGGGCAGGTTCCTGCCGTAGGCCGCGAGCAGCGCGCCGATCACCCCCAGGGGCACCACCAGCATGACCGCGAAGGGTACCGACCAGCTCTCGTAGAGTGCGGCCAGGACCAGAAACACCAGCGTGATCGAGAGCGCGTAGAGGAGCGGCGCCTGGGCCCCGGCCTCGGTTTCCTGGAGCGAAATACCGGTCCACTCGTAGCCGAAACCGGGTGGCAGCTTGGCGGCCAGTTCTTCCATGGCGGCGATGGCCTCGCCGGTGGTGTGGCCCGGCGCCGCTTCGCCGACGATCTCCATCGATGGCACCGCGTTGTAGCGCTCCAGGCGCGAGGCCTTCTTGGTCCAGTCGGTGCTGGCGAAGGCGGAGAACGGCACCATCTCACCATCGCGATTGCGCACGAACCATTGCTCCAGGTCGCGCGGCTGCATGCGGTAGGCGGCAGCGCCCTGCACATAGACTTTCTTGATGCGGCCGTTGTGCAGGAAGTCGTTGGTGTAGTTGGAGGCCCAAGCAATACTCAGGGTCTGGTTGATGTCCTCGATCGCGACGCCCAGGGCGCGGGCCTTCTCGCGGTCGATCTCGATCTGGAAGTGCGGCGTATCCTCCTGGCCGTTGGGACGCACCTTGGTCAACCGCGGATCCTGGGCCGCCATGCCCAGCAGCTGGTTGCGGGCGGCGAGCAAGGCCTCGTGGCCGCTATGGCCGTTGTCCTTGAGTTCGAACACAAAACCCGCGGAGTTGCCCAGGGAGCGGATAGGCGGTGGGTAGAAGGCCACGGCGCGGGCGTCCTTGATCTGCGCGAACTCGCGGTTCGCCCGTGCCGATACCGCCTTGACATCCATGCCCGGTTCGGAGCGATTGTCCCAATGGTGCATCTGGATATAGCACTGGCCGTTGTTCTGACCGCGGCCGGTGAAACTGAAGCCGGTGACGCAGTACACCGTCTTGATGGTGTCGCTCTCCTCCTCGCTGTAGTAGCGCTCGACCTCTTCGAGCACACCCCGGGTGCGCTCCATGGTCGCGCCCACCGGCAGTTGCACCTGGCTGAACATCAGGCCCGGATCATCCTCCGGCACGAAGGCGGTGGGCATGCGTGAAAACAGCAGCACCACCACCGCGATCACTGCCCCGTAAATCACCAGGTAGCGTAGCGGTTTGGCGATCATCCGTTCGACCAAGCTCCGGTAGCCTTCCGTGGTGCTGCTAAACAGGCGGTTGAAGCCGCCGAAAAAGCCTTTTTTCTCGTGGTGCGCTCCGGGCTGAATCGGTTTGAGCATGGTGGCGCACAGCGCCGGGGTGAGGATCAGGGCGACGAATACCGACAGCACCATGGCCGACACGATGGTGATGGAAAACTGCTGGTAAATGGCGCCCGTCGAGCCCGGAAAGAAGGCCATGGGAATGAATACGGCGGATAGTACCGAGCCGATACCGACCAGGGCGCCCTGGATCTGGCCCATGGACTTGCGCGTCGCCTCGCGCGGCGACAGCCCTTCCTCGGTCATGATGCGCTCGACGTTCTCGACCACCACGATGGCATCGTCGACCAGCAGGCCGATGGCGAGCACCATGGCGAACATGGTCAGGGTGTTGATCGAAAAGCCGGTGGCCTGGAGGATGCCGAAGGTACCCAGCAACACCACCGGAATGGCGATGGTGGGAATGATCGTGGCGCGCAGGTTCCCCAGGAACAGATACATCACCAGGGTAACCAGGATCACCGCCTCGATCAGGGTCTCGACCA
Organism: uncultured Gammaproteobacteria bacterium; assembly: GCA_913060555.1. Lineage (GTDB taxonomy): Bacteria > Pseudomonadota > Gammaproteobacteria > Pseudomonadales > Porticoccaceae > JAGPUQ01. Next base: position 13,260 of record CAJXRS010000038.1, read on the forward strand.
CACCGCGGATCGCCACCTGGGTGAAGGGCGCGGTGTCGTAGGCGAGTTCCATCACCATGCCATCGGGCATGAAGGGCTCGAGCTCGGCGAGTTTTTCCTTGACCAGGGCCGCAACTTCGAGCGCGTTGGACCCGGGTGCCTGATTGATCACGATCCCGCTGGCGTCATAGCCGCGAAAGTGGCTGAGAAACTGGTAGTTCTCGCCGCCCAGTTCGACGCGGGCGACATCGCGTAGATAGACCCGGGAGCCATCGGGATTGACGCGCAGAATGATGTTCTCGAACTCTTCGGGGGATGCGAGCAGCGTCTGCCCGACCACGGTTGCATTGAGCTGTTGCCCGGGCGGCGCCGGGCCCATACCCAGTTCGCCGGCGCGAACCTGGAAGTTCTGCTCGCGGATCGCCGCGGCGACGTCAGCCGGCGTCAGCCGATAGCTGGTCAGGCGCTCGGGGTCGAGCCAGATGCGCATGGCGTACTCGGAGCCGAACAGCAGCACGTCGCCGACCCCGTTGAGCCGACTCACCGGCTCCAGGATATTGGCGGCAATATAATCCGACATGTCGTAGCGGTCGAAGCGGCCGTCGGGCGAATAGAAGGCCACCACCATGATGGCGCCCGGGCTCTGCTTGGTGACCCGCACACCCTGGTCGCGCACCGTCTGGGGCAATTGGGGCATGGCCACCGAGAGCTTGTTCTGCACCTGTACCTGGGCGATATCCGGGTTGGTTCCCGGCGTGAAGGTGATGGAGATCTCCCCCACCCCGGCGGAATCGCTGGTCGAAGACATGTAGAGAAAATTGTCGAGCCCCACCATGTTCTGCTCGATGATCTGTACCGCCGTGTCCTGGACCGTCTCCGCCGACGCGCCCGGGCTCTGGAGCCGGATATTGATGGTGGGCGGCGAGACATCCGGGTACTGTTGGACCGGCAACTGGGTGATGGCCATGGCCCCGCCGATCATCACCAGGATGGCGATCACCCAGGCGAAGATGGGTCGGTCGATGAAGAAGTTCGACATTGGTCAGTGCGCCTCCTGAGCGCCTTTCCGTTCCACCGGCACGGTGGTCACCTCGGCGCCCGGGCGGATCTTCTGCAGGCCTTCGACCACCACGCGATCTCCAGCCTGCAGCCCGGACAGCACCAGCCATTGGTCATCGACAGCACGACCGATCTCGACGAAGCGCTGCTCGACGGTGTCGTCCTCCTTGACCCGCATCACATAGGGCTTGCCGCTGTAATCGAAGGTGATGGCCGGCTGCGGCGCCAGCAGCGCATCGCGGCGCAGCGCCTGATCGAGGCGGGCGCGCACGAACATGCCCGGCAGCAGCATCTGGTCCGGGTTGGGCACGGTGGCGCGAATCACCACATTGCCGGTGCTTTCGTCGACCCGGACCTCGGAAAATCTCAGGGTACCCGGATGCGGATACGCCGAGCCGTCTTCCAGATCGAAGCGCACCACGGCAGCGGTGTCGCCGGCGGAAACCAGATTGCCAGCGGCCAGGTCCCGCTTCAATCGGGTCAGCTCGACACTGGATTGGGTGATATCGACATAGACCGGATCGATCTGCTGGATGATCGCCAGCGGCGCTTCCTGCTCGGCTTCCACCAGGGCGCCCTCGGTCACCAGGGAGCGGCCGATGCGCCCGGTAATGGGCGCGCGGATGCTGGTGTAGCCGAGATCAATACGCGCCAGATCGCGCTCGGCCACCGCCACCGCCGTGGCTGCGGTAGCTGCGGCAAACGCCGCGGCGGCATCGTCATATTCCTGCTGGCTGACCAGCTTGCGCTCGACCAGCTTGACGAGCCGTTCGCTGCGCAGTTGGGCAATGTCTTCCTGGGCCCGGGCCTGCTGGACGGTGGCATCGGCACGCGCCAGGCGAGCGCGGTAGCTGCTCGGGTCGATCTGGTAGAGGATTTCCCCCGCCTCCACCAGGGCGCCCTCCTTGAACAGGCGGCGCTCGATGATGCCCGCCGCCTGGGGCCGGACTTCGGCGACGCGGTGGGCGACGGTACGGCCAGGCAGCTGGGTATCGAGCAGCACGTCGCGGGTGCCCAGGGTCGCCACCCCCACCTCCACCGGACCGGGCGCCGGCGCCGCCGCCTCGCCACCACCGTCACACGCGGCGAGCAGCAGCGACAGCGACAACAGAACGACCGGAAGTGCTGGGCGGGAGCGGTAGGGCATGGGCTTCTCCTCTCGATACCGATGGCACCCTGGTTACAGCGGACGGGCGTTACCGGTCGGGATTCCGAGGTCGCCGTTATGCAGGGGCGTCGATTGCTGGTTGCGGCATCTATACCAAGGGCGTGAAAACCGCAGGCGCCCCTTTTTCGATACCAAGTATCGCGCAGGATTTAAGCTTGAATGATCCAGGCAACGCAACCCCGATTGGCGCAGTGCAGTAACGCGTTACGCCGGATGCGCTGCGCTTGTCTGGCCTACGATAGCACGGGGGTTGTACCCCGGCGCCTTCGTCATACGCAGGTATGCTTCGGTGGATGCGCCTTCGGCTTATCCACCCTACAAGCTTATCCACCCCACAGCCCGTAGGCCGGATAAACCGGCCGCCAGGCCGATGCATCCGGCGGGTTTCGGTGGATGCGCCTTCGGCTTATCCACCCTACGGGCCTACGCGCCATGGTTCGACATGAACGCGGTGCGGCGCGGCATGGCTATCACCCGTAGGCCGGATAAACCGGCCGCCAGGCCGGTGCATCCGGCAGGTTTTGCATCTTTTTTGGTGGATGCGCCTTCGGCTTATCCACCCTACAGGCCTACGCGCCATGGTTCGGCATGAACGCGGTGCGGCACGGCATGGCTACCACCCGTAGGCCGGATAAACCGGCCGCCGGGCCGATGCATCCGGCGGGTTTCGGTGGATGCGCCTTCGGCTTATCCACCCCACAGCTACAGGCTCAATAGGAGCGCGGCAGTTCCAGCACGTTCTGGCAGATGAAGTTGAGCACCATGTTCTGGCTGACCGGCGCCAGGCGCGGCAGCATGGCCTCGCGCATCAGCCGCTCGACGTGGTATTCCTTGGCATAACCCATGCCGCCGTGGGTGAGCACTGCCTGCTGGCAGGCCTTGAACCCGGTTTCCGCCGCCAGGTACTTGGCGGCGTTGGCTTCGGCGCCGCAGGGCTGTTTGTTGTCGTACAGCCAGGCTGCGCGCATCACGCTGAGGTAGGCGGCCTCGAGCTCGATCCAGTTTTCCGCGAGCGGGTGCTGGACGGACTGGTTCATGCCGATGGGACGGCCGAACACGTTGCGGTCCTTGGCGTACTGGGTGGCGCGGCGCAATGCGCTGCGGCCCATGCCCACGGCCTCGGCGGCGAGCAGGATGCGCTCGGGGTTGAGCCCGTGGAGGATGTACTGGAAGCCCTTGCCCTCTTCGCCGATACGATCGCCGACCGGTACTTCGAGGTTGTCGTAGAAGGTCATGTTGGAGTTCACCGCCTTGCGGCCCATCTTGTGGATCTCCTTGATCTCCACGTGGGCCGGGTCCATGTCGGCGTAGAACAGGGTCATGCCCTCATGGGGCTTTTGGCACTGGTCGCGCGGCGTGGTCCGGGTCAGGAGCAGGATCTTGTCGGCCTGCTGGGCGGTGGTGGTCCAGATCTTCTGGCCGTTGACGATGTATTTGTCGCCGTCGCGGCGGGCGAAGGTCTCGATGCGGGTGGTATCCAGCCCGGCGTTGGCCTCGGTGACACCGAAGCAGGTCTTCTGTTCGCCGGCGATCAGCGGCGGCAGCCAGCGCTGCTTCTGCTCCTCGGTGCCGTAGACCACGATGGGCATGGGGCCGAAGACGTTGATGTGCACCGCCGAGGCCGCGGACATGCCGCCGCCTTCGGCCACCGTACTCATCATCAGGGCGGCCTCCTGGACGCCGAGCCCGGCGCCGCCGTAGGCCTCGGGCATGGCGATGCCCAGCCAGCCGCCCCTGGCCATGGCCTGGTAGAACTCCTCGGGAAACTCGCCGGTGTCGTCATGCTCCAGCCAGAAATCGTCGCCGAAGCCGCCCATCAGCCCGCGAATGCTGTCGATGATGGCCTGCTGTTCTGATGTGATCGCAAAGTCCACTATGGAATCCTCTCTAGGTTTCGATCGTATCTACTTGATTACTTATCGGTTACCGCCGTGATCTTCGGCCACAGTTGGTCTGGGCCCCAGCTCAGCACGGCCTCTCCCAGGCGCCGCGCCCAGCGCGTCTCGGTACCGAATTCGTCGCGCCACGCCCAGGCCCGGCGGGTGAAATGATGCAGCCGGTGCTCGTAGGTGAAGCCCATGGCACCGTGCACCTGGTGGGCCACGGCGGGGCCGTTGCTGGCCGCCCGCCCCAGCCGGGTCTTGGCCGTGGCGATCTCCACCCAGGCACCGGCGTCGATGGCGCCGCCGGTGGCGGCCACGGCTTCGGCGGCGGCGTCGGCGGCGGCGCTCAGCGCCGCGACCTCACCGGCGAAATCCGCGATCATGTGCTGCACGGCCTGGAATTTGCCGATCGGGCGGCCGAACTGGACCCGCTCGCCGGCATATTGAATGGTCAACTCCAGGGCGGTTTCGAGGGCGCCGGCGGCCTGGACCGCGCGGATCAGGGCGCCCATGGCGTCGAGCTGGTCCGCATCCAGGTCCGCGATTGGCGCACAGGCAACCGGGCGCGCGGCGGAGAACTCCACCGCATCCCAGGGCTCGCCGGCCAGGCTCTGGCCTTCGCGCAAGGCACAGTCACCGCGTGCCAGGGCGGCCACATGCAGCCCGGCTTCGCCTTCGGCGAGCACCAGGATCTGTGCGGCATTGCGGGCGTGGGGAACGGCCAGCGCCGCGCCACTCACCAGCCCGTTTTCCAGCCGGTGGCGGCCCCGGGCGACGGTCAGCGGCCCCTGCGGCACTTCCAGACCGGCGCGCCCCAGCAGCCAGCCGGCCAACAGGGTCTCGGCGAGCGGCACCGGCAGCGCCGCGGCGCCGGCGGCCTTGAGCACGGCGAAGCCGTCGAGCAGATCGGCACCCACGCCGCCGCTGGCCTCGGGCACCCAGGTGAGGTGCAGGCCGGACTCCTCGATGGCCTGCCACAGGGCGGCGGGCCACTCGCCCTTCTCGGCGGCGTTGACCACTTCCTGGGTACTCAGATCGGCGAACATGCGCGCCGCGGTATCGAGAATCACACTGTCTGTTTCACTCATGGAATCGGTTCCGTGCGTTGCGGGAGCCGGCCGGCGGCCGGCGGTTGCTCGATGCGGGCTCAGCGCAGCCCGAGCTGGCGAACGATCATGCCCTTGAGCACTTCGTTGGTGCCACCGCGCAGGGTGGAGGAAGGCACCCGGAGGACCGCCTCCCGCACCAGCCGCGGCAGCACGCCGCTGGAGTCGAGCAATACCTCATCGGGCAGCACGATGCGCAGCTGCTCGATGAGCTCGCGCTCGAAGCGGGTGGCGATGTCCTTGACCAGGGCGGCCTCGGTTTCCGGGGAGCGGCCCTCCTGCAACAGGCCGGCGATGCCCAGCGACATCCGCCGCAGGGTCTTGATCTGCGCGACCAGGTGGCCCAGCACTTCCCGGGTGCGGTCGTCCGGATTCCTCGAAAGCACTTCCATTGCCTCTCGCAATGCAATGAAACTGCTGAGAAAACGCTCGGGACCGGAGCGCTCAAGGGCGAGCTCGCCGACGACCAGGCTCCAGCCCTTGCCCGCCTCGCCGAGGAGATGGCTGTCGGGGACGAAGACGTCTTCGAACAGGGTCTCGTTGAAGTGCAGCTGGCCGCCGATATCCTCGATGCCGCGCACGGTCACCCCGGGCGCCTTGAGATCGATGATCAGCTGGGACAGGCCCTGGTGGCGCTCCTTGGGGTCCGCCGGTGCGGTGCGCACCAGGGCGATCATGTAGTCGCAACCCTCGCCATGGGCGCCGGTCGACCAGATCTTGCGGCCGTTGACCTGCCAGCCGCCCTCGACGCGCTCGGCGCGGGTGCTGACCGAGGCGAGGTCGGAGCCGGTATTGGGCTCACTCATGCCGATGGCGCAGAAGGTCTCGCCGCGGGCCATGCGCGGCAGCGCCGCGGCCTTCACCTCCTCGCAGGCGTGGCGCAGCATCTGGGTACCGCTCTGGCGGTCGGCGATCCAGTGCGCCATCACCGGGGCGCCGGCGGCGAGCATCTCTTCGGTCACCACATAGCGCTCGAGGAAGCTGCGCTCGTGGCCGCCGTATTGCTTCGGCCAGGTCATGCCCAGCCAGCCGCGCTGGCCCAGCTTGCGGCTGAATTCGGCGGAGAAGCCCGCCGCCCAGCAGTCGGCCATGGGCTCGAAGCCGCCGCTGGCGCGCTCCTCGGCGAGGAACTCCCGGACCTCCTCGCGCAGCGCGCGGGCCGCCGGGGGCATGGTGACCCCGGGAAAACGAAACCGGCTGGTGGACATCTACTGGGCTCCTCGGACTTGAAGGTGAAAGATCGCCCGGCTCGGCCGCCGGGACAAGGCCGACCCCCGGCACTCGACTGAGATGCCGGGGCCGGGCCTGGATACGGCCATCAACCGCCGAGCAGGATGGCCTTTTCTTCGGTGTACTCGACCAGCCCGCTGGCGCCCCACTCGCGGCCGTTGCCGGATTTCTTGTAGCCGCCGAAGGGCGCGGCAAAGCTGAACGCCGGACCATTGACCTTCACCTGGCCGGCGTGCAACTGGCGGGCGATGCGCAGCTGGGTCTCGCGGTCTTCCGCCCAGACCCCGCTGGAGAGGCCGAACTCGGTATCGTTGGCGATGCGGACCGCCTCATCCTCGTCGCGGTACTTGATCAGGCAGAGCACCGGCCCGAAGATCTCCTCGCGGGCGATGGCCATGTCGTTGGTGACATCGGCGAACACCGTGGGCTTCACATAGGCGCCGCGCTCCAGGCCCTCCGGTCGCTCGGGCCCGCCGGTGACCAGACGGGCGCCCTCGGCGACGCCCTTTTCGATGTAGCGCACGACGCTGTCGCGGGCGCGCATCGAGCTCAGCGGGCCGAGGAAGGTTCCCCTGTCGGTGGGATCGCCGATCCTGAGGGACTCGGCCACGGTCCTGGCGACCTCGACCGCCTCTTCGTACTGATCTTCGTGGACCAGGACGCGGCTCAGCTGCACGCACATCTGTCCGGAATTGAACATCGAATCCTTGACCACGTACTTGATCGCCTTGGCGACATTGGCGCCGGGCGCGACCACGAAGGGTGACTTGCCGCCCAGTTCCTGACACACCCGCTTGACGTCGCCGGCCGCGGCCTTGGCGATCTGCACGCCGACTTCGGTCGAACCCGTGAAGGACACCATATCGACTTCGGGATGGGTGGACAGTGCGTCGCCCATCACCGAACCCTTGCCGGTGACCAGGTTGAACACCCCGGCCGGCAGCCCCACCTGTTCACAGATCTCGGCGAACACGAAGCACGCCAGCGGCGTCTGTTCACTGGGCTTGAGCACCGAGGTGCAGCCGGCGGCCAGTGCGGGGCCCACCTTGGCAATCACCTGGAAGAGCGGAAAATTCCAGGGGGTGATGAAGGCGCAGACGCCGATGGGATCGCGCACCACCAGATAGCCTTCCTCCTGGCGCTCTTCTTCCATGGTGTGCGCGAGATTGCCGAAGATCGACAGACCCTGAATGGGGCCATTCACCTGGATACCCTTGGCGAAATGCACCGGGATGCCCATTTCCTGGGAAATGAGACTGGCGAGCTCATCGGCGCGCTCGGTCAGCCCGGCGCAGATCGCATCGATATAACCCTTGCGTTCCGCGGCGGAAGTCCGCGACCAGGCCGGAAACGCGCGGCGCGCGGCCGCCACGGCTGTATCGACATCCTGCGGATGCGATGCCGGCACCCGCGCAAAGGCTTCTTCCGTGGCGGGATTGACCAGCGTGCTGAATTCACCGCTGCACGCGGGTACCCACTGGCCGTCGATAAAGATGTTGTTGTACTCGAGCATCTTGCTATCCCCCTTCAAGAATTTTGTGCCGGCGATGATTTCATTGCCGGCCCATTGTGCAATCGGCGTCAGTCAGCTCGGCTTCGCTTCAGGCAAGCCCGAGTTTCGGCCGCATCCAGGCAGCGATCTTGGCGACGGCGTCATCGGCCTCGGGCGCATTGCCGGCCATGAACTGGAATACATGCTGCATTTCCGGAAACACCTGGAGCTGCACGTCCACGCCGGCCGCTTTGGCCTTGTCGACGAAGCGCTCACTGTCGGACAACAGACTCTCATAGGCGCCGACCTGCACCAGGGTGGGCGGAAAGCCCTTGAGATCGGCGTGCAGGGGATTGGCAAAGGGATCGGTCGGCGAGCCCTTCTCGCCCAGGAAGGCCGCAGTCATGCCCTCCAACACCCCGGGGGCGACCAGCAGATCCTTGTCGGCATTGGTCTGCATGCTCTCGCCCTTGCCCTCCATGTCGTACCAGGGCGAGATGGGCGCGCAGGCCGCGGGCAGCGGCAGGCCCTTGTGACGGGCGTAGAGGATCATGCTGGTGCACAGGTTGCCGCCGGCGGAATCTCCGGTGGTACCGACGTGCTCGGGCTTGAAGCCCTGCTCCAGCAACTTGCCGTACACGGCGACGGCCTCCTCGACGATCCCCGGGTGGGGATTCTCCGGCGCCCGGGTGTAATCCAGGGTAAAGGTGGGGCAGCCCAACGCCTTGGCGAGGTGCCCGTACATCTTGCGGTGGCTCTTGCTGGAACCGACCACGAAGCCACCGCCGTGGCAGCAGAGCACGACGCGGCTCTGGTCGGAATTTTCCGGGGTCGCCCAGACGCCGGGCACGCCGGCGAGGGAGGCTTCGCGGAACTGGACTCCCTGGGGCTCACCGGAGAGGTCGCCCCAACCGTCGAACAATTCGCGGAGCTGATCGAGCGGCATTTCGCCGTCGGAGAGTTTGTCCTTCCACGCCCGATACAGGTCGTCGATACGTTGGGCTTCTTTGCTGGCCATGGGTGTTTACCTCTTCATTCATGTGCTGATGGATTCTTTGCTTCTGGCAGACGATCGCCGCGGGCGGCGGCGCCGGGGTCTCGGGAATCATAGAAGCGCCCCTGCCCCCCGGCAACTACCGACAACGGCTCGCAGCGGGTGCGGCCCGGCAGCCGGCCGGATCACCCGGGGCCGGCGACGATGCCGGCGTCGTGCAGGTGCCCGATTTCGGCCGCGGCGAGGCCCAATTCTTCCGCCAGAATCTGGTCCGTATGTTCGCCCAGGCGCGGCGCCGGCGCCACCGGGGCGCGCTCGCAGGCGGCGAAATTCAGCGGGCTGGCCGGGGTCAGATAGCGGCCGATACCCGGCTGTTCGAGCTGCTCGAACAGCGGATTGGCGGTCGAACATTCGGGGTCGGCAGTGACCAACTCGCGCACCGTCTGATACTTGCCCCAGCAGACGCCGTGCTGGTCGAGGGCGCCGCGAACCTCGGCGAAGCCGCGCGCGGCAAACCAGGGCGCCAGCAGCTCGGTGATCTCTTCGCGTGCCCGGAAGCGGTTGCCCTCCTCGTCGAGATTCAGTCCGAGCCGCTCGCCGAGCCGATCCAGGGCCTCGCCCAGACCGGTGGCCTTGCGCAGTGCGCGCCACTGGTTGCCGGTCAGGCCCACCACCATGACGCGGCGTCCGTCGGCGGTGGCAAAGTCCTTGCCGTAGGCGCCGAACAGATAATTCCCGCAGGCCTCGCGCTCGCCCAGCAGCTGGGCCTCGGCGAGATAGCCCAGGTGGCCCATGGTGGCCAGGGCGACATCGGCCAGCGCCAGCTGCACCAGCTGCCCCTGCCCAGTCCGGCGCCGGTGGCGCTCGGCGGCGAGCAGCCCCAGGGCAAGGGTCTGGCCGGTGATCAGATCCCAGGCGGCGAGCACATGGTTGACGGGCTCGCGGCCGTCGCCGGTCAACCAGGGCATGCCCACTTGGGGATTCACGGTGTAATCCACGGCGCTGCCGCCGTGGCGGTCGCCGGTGAGGTTGACATACACCAGGTCGGCGCGGTGGCGGCGCAGACTGTCGTGGGACAGCCAGCCCCGGGCCGGGAAGTTGCTGATGAACAGGCCGGCATCCTCGCCCGGGGTGGCGATCAGTTGGGTGAGGATCTCCTGACCTTCCGGCTTGCGGAAATCCACCGCGATCGAGCGCTTGCCCTTGTTGAGCCCCGCCCAGAACAGGCTGTTGCCGCGCTCGTCGACGGGCCAGCGGCGGTAGTCCAGGCCGCCGCCGATCAGATCGAAGCGAATCACATCGGCGCCCAACTGGGCGAGCGTCATGGCGCCCGAGGGCGCCGCAACGAAAGCCGCGCCCTCGACCACCCGCATCCCGGACAGAATCTGTTGCAATGCTCCCCCCTGTCCTCAGCCGACGTCGGCAAAGCCGTTGTCGATCACCACCAGATCGCGCTCCACCACCCGGCACTGGAAGGCGACGCCCCGATCGAGGCGCCAGATATCCGTGCGGATGGTCTCCCCCGGGTAGACGGGTGCCGAGAAGCGCGCCTTGATGCGGTGAAACCGGCCGACATCGTAATCGCAGCAGCTCTTGAGCAGCGCGTGACCGGCGACACCGAAGGTGCACATGCCGTGCAGGATGGGTCGCTCGAAACCACCCTGGCGCGCCACTGCCGGATCGGCGTGCAGGGGATTGTAGTCGCCCGACAGCCGGTAGATGAGCGCCGCCTGCGGCAGCGTGGGCAGCTCGCAGGACAGCTCCGCGGCGCGCTCGGGAATCGCCTGCGGCTGCGGGGGCTGCGCCGTGCTGCCACCGAAACCGCCGTGGCCGCGGGCCATGGTGTTTTGCGTGAGGGTCGCCAGCGGCTCTCCGCTGGCGGCGTCGGTCACGGTGCGCGAGGAATAGATGAACGCGCCCTTGCCCGGCCCCTTGTCGATGATCTCGTCGACCCTGGTGGTCGCCTTGACCGTCCCTTCCGGCGGCAGCGGGCGGTGCAGGACGATGTCCTGATCGGCGTGCAGTACCTGGGTCCAATCGACACCGGTATCCGGCTCCTTGAGCCAGAATCCGGGGTAGGCCAGCACCCCGGCCAGGGTGGGCAGGGCCTTGAGGCGGGCCTCGTAGACGAAATCCAGCGCCCCTTGGTCGAGCGGATCATGCCCGACGCCGACACCGAGCGCATAGAGCATGGTGTCGCGCGCCGTATAGGTATGCACGACTTCCTCGAAACGGCGGTTCTTGAGCTGCTGGTAGTCGATGGCCATGGCTTACACCGGATCCCAGCTGAACACGTCCTGGGAGCGGTCGAGGGGATAGAAATGGCTCTGCAGCGCCGGCATCGCCCGCTCGAAGATGCTGTCGATGGTCCAGCCGTCGCCGGCGTGCACCGAGCGCAGGGGCCGCGACTGGCTCATCAGGAAGATCTCGTTCATGCGCACCGCGAAGATCTGCCCGCTGATGTGGGCGGCCTGGTCGCTGAGCAGCGCGGCGGCGACGATGGCGACCTTGTCCGGGGTCATGCGCTTGAGTTTCTCCACCCGTGCCTTCTGCTCCGGCGTGTCGGTGGGGATGGTGGCGATCAGCCGGCTCCAGGCAAAGGGCGCGATGCAGTTGGAACGCACGTTGTAGCGCTGCATGTCGAGGGCGATGGACTTCGACAGCGCGGCGATACCCGCCTTGGCCGCGGCATAGTTGGCCTGGCCGAAGTTGCCCACCAGCCCGGAGGTCGAGGTCATGTTGACGATGGCGCCGTGCTCCTGGTTACGGAAGTGGGTGGCGGCGGCGCGGGCGACATTGAAGCTGCCCTTGAGATGCACGGCGATGACCTGGTCGAAATCGTCCTGGGTCATCTTGTGGAAGATCACATCGCGCAGATTGCCGGCATTGTTGACCACACCGTCGATGCTGCCGAAATGATCCACCGCCTGGGTGACCATGTTGTTGGCCCCTTCCCAGGAGGCGACACTGTCGGTGTTGGCCAGTGCCTGTCTCTTATACACATCTCCGAGCCCACGAGACTAGGCATGATCTC